>JBJXFS010000346.1:0-86950 GCA_046155625.1 Verrucomicrobiales bacterium
CGGAAGACTGGCAGCTTGAAGTCATCCGCATTTCCAAGCGACATGTAAAACACGCGGCGGCCGTCCGTGTCATTAACCCAGGCCACCGGTTCCACCGCATCCTGCCCTTCCACTCGTCCCCGCAGGAGTGGGACCGCGGTGGAGGCAAGGCCGCGGCACTTGTAAAGGTGCGAAGTCACGCGGAACGGCCCCGTTTTCACCCCGGAGAGCACGGGATGAGCCGCGTTGGACTCAACGACTTCGATCACGCTGTGAGGGGCCGCCGGCGGCTTGTTGTTGTAGTGGCCCGCGTAATGGCCGCCAAGCACCGCGGTATCAAAATCGTTCCACGCCACAAAGTCCGCGCTGGGTGGCCCCGCCTGAAACGCATGACCGGCAGTTCGCAGCCCGACGACTGGTTTTCCCGCGGCCACATGCGCGCGCAGCAGGTCCATCATCGCCTTCGGCGGCGTGCGCCGCCTGGCACTCACCACGATGATATCGGCGTCGCGAATCGCCTCGAAGTTTGAAAATGTGTTGAAGTTCGGATCGGTCAGCGTGTGCGGGGCCGAAACGGTCGACACCTGATAACCGCGCCACTCGAGTTCCTTGCGGGCAAACTCCGGCAGAGTTTCCCAGGTCGAGTATTCATTCTCCCCGATGATCAGTACGATTTTCTTTGTGACGTGCCCCTTGAATCGGAAGGGCTCGCCCCCCAGAAAATCCGCACTGGTCACGCTGGGGCACCAGTATCGCTCAATGTGGTCCACCACCAGTTCCGTGCCGCGAAAGTGCGAGACCCACGGACGCTTCCGGTGGTTGTACATCGAGTCGGTCATGTCCCGCATCAGCAGGACGTTCTGTCCCTGGGTCACCATCTGCCGGATGGCGAAGGGGCGGCCGAGCACGCACATGTTGATGTGCACGCCCATGATCACGACATTGGTGATGCCGCGCTGGCGCATGACGTAGAACGCCTCGGCGGAATCGGTGATGGCGTCGCCATCCATGATTTCCAATGCGGGATGCTGCCGCGTCCACGCCTTGTATGAGGGGCTGTCCGGGCTGCCGTCGCAGCCACCATCCGAGTCGTCGATGGGCAGCGGCGGTTCTTTGGACCCATCAATGGCACGCCAGCCATCCAGCGGAGCCTTGCTTTCCACCTTCGGCGCGGCTTGAGCGAGCTTGCGGCCGGGATGATCCTTGTAGAAATCCATGGTGTCGCTGGGACAATGGATGATCAGCATTCCTTTGGCCCGGGCAGCCTTCAGCACTTCATTCATGCGCGGTGCCATTTCGGCCACGCGTTCGGTCGCATCCGGACAATGGTGTTTGTCCCACATGTCGCAGACCACCACCGCCGTCCGGGCCGGATCCCACTGCACCTGCTTCTCAGTGACCTCGATCCTGTCGGAACCGGTCGCGGCCGACGCGCGTGCCCGCGTGTGGAAGGTCATGGATTCCGCGGCAGCGGAGCCCATCCATGCAGACAGGAAAACGAAGGCCGGAGCCGTTGCGGTGCGAAGAAAATGGGTGGCCATGAGGTCATCGGATAAAAACGATCGGGCGGAGGGTGGAAAAAATGTCACTTTCGGAGAATGAATCCGGCGTTGGCCCAGTTGGCGAAATCTTCACGGGAGCCGTTGCCGGCATCCATGGCGACGAGGCTGATCAGTTTTGCGCCCTCGGGGATCGCCACATCGAACCGCCACGCGGGCGACTGCACGCGCATGACCGGACTGGCCGCGGCTTCCCGCCCGTCGATGAACACTTTGAATACCACGCTCGGGTGCATGGCGAGATTCGAGCCGTGGCTGACGTCGACCAAGTTTTCATCCGGGCCAGCCAGCGCGACGAAACGCGTGTACTCCGGCTTGACCTCGTACATCAGCGCAGTGGGAGCGTGGACGCCCATGCCCACGGCGTAAGTTTGCCGGTTCACCTTCAGAGGCTGGCCGAGGTTTGACTTGTCCTTCTGCGGCGGCCGGGTGTTACCCGAGTAGCGGACCTGTCCGCCGTAGGTGTGGCCGAAGCCGACGCTGCGCACGGGATTCAGATCACCGATGGCGACATCCGGCGCCGGCGGCATCGGGATCATGCGGGCAAACGCCCCTTCCGACTCCAGGCAAACCGCCCGGCCGTCGCGGAATGCCGCGACGCGCAGTCGCATGGTGTCGCTGAACTCGAGTGGCTTGGTGTAGAGAGTGGAGGCGGGCGAGGGCTTGGAACCATCGAGCGTGTAGCGGATTTCCGCACCGGGACTAAGCGGGGCCGTCAGCGTCACGATGATGGGATGCTCGAAGAGATGCGGGCGCATCGGCGTGCCCCACGGTGCGATGCGCACCGGGTCCACCACCCAGTCCGGATCCCACTTCCCCAGCCGGATCAGTTCCTGCTGGAAGTGGATGGTGGGCGCGAGGTGCCTCTCAAAATGCTCGATCACCTGTTCGGTGTTCAGATCCGGCGTGAAATTGCGGGACGGATCGTAACCCGGATGAGCATCGGTCATGTCCCGCGCCAGCACGCAGTCGAGCCCCGCCTCCTTCATCGCCCGCAGCCCCATCGGCTTGCCCAGCAGGCACACCTGCGTGTGAAACCCGACGTAGATCAGATGGGTCAGCTCGTATTTCTGACAAATGGCGTAAACCTCAGCCTGCGTATCGGGCATGAGGTCATCATCTCCAATCTTCAGCGCCGGGTGCATGCCGTCCCAGCCGAAGTTCCCCCCGCAACGTTCCCGGTTGCAGGCGCAGCCGCCGGCGTCCGGCACCGGCGGACAGGTCGCGTCCACCACTTTGGGCACCGGCACCTTCGGCAGCGCAAAGATCGCTTCGCGCTGCGGATAGCCGACGTAGTTGTCCACCACGTCGCTCGGACACAACATGATCTTCATGCCGAGCGCGCGGGCGGCCTCGAGCGCCTTGTTCATCCGCGGCACGAAGGCATCCACACGCATCGTCGCCGTCTTGCACCAATGGAAGTTCCAGACGTCCACAGCGATGACTCCGACCCGTTTCGGATCGATTTCCTCCTTCTGAACGGTGATCGCACCGGTGGCCGGATCACGGCGTTGCAGGTCCAGGGTCAGGCCGTGGGCGGACGCCTGGATGAAGACGGCGGCCAGCGCCACACGGGCGGTTAGGCGGTCGGCCAGGACGGAAGTGATGCGTTTCATTAGAGTGAGTTCGATGGCGCTATTTTCTTAGGATCTTCTCCATGGGCTTTCCCTTCGCCAGTTCGTCCACCATCTTGTCCAGATAACGGATCTGCTGCGTCAGCCTGTCTTCAATTTCTTCCACCCGGTGGCCGCAGATCACCCCTGTGATCTTCGCTGCGTTCGGGTTTATTTGAGGTGCGCGGGCGAAGAAGGTTTCCAGATCATTCGGTCCGTCGATCTGCTCCTGCAGGGTTTTCGCGTCATATCCGGTCAGCCAGAAAATGACAGCGTCCACCTCTGCCTGCGTGCGTCCCTTTTTCCGCGCCTTCTGCAGGTAGAGCGGATAAAGATCCGAAAACCTGATTCTGTAAATCCTGGTGGCGTCAGACCGCATTCGGAATTCGGTAATGCTTCCGATACGCCGGCTTGAGGAGCGCATTCGCGTCGTCGTTGTTGGTAAAGCGTTCCGTCGCACCATCGAACATGAGTTGCTTCTGACCGACGCGATACGAGGTGTTCGCCATGTGCACCAGGCAGGCGCTGTGGTGGGCCTGCTCGATGTCGGAATTCGGCTGCTGCCGCGAACGCAGGCAATCGATGAAGTTCGGCTGATGCCATTTGTCAGGAAAGTGGCCTTTGTCCTGATCGATGACCTTGCCGCCCTCGACCACGACCTGCCAGCCGCAGCCGTGACGGCCGAGATACATCAGTGCTTTGGTGCCGTAGATTTCCACGCGTGTCGCGGAGGTCGGCCAGTGCGGCCACTGGTTGCCGAAGCGGACTTCGCCGGGGAATTTCCGCATATACTCTGTCGCGTTGCCGCTCTCGCAGGTCATCGAAAAATCGCCGTAGTCGTAGGTGACGCACTGGAATTCCGGCACCTCGCGCTGGGATTGGAAGGCGGAATTGCCGCCGATGCAGAGCACGGACTTCGGATGCGGCGGATCGCCCAGGGCCATGCGGGTCAGATCCAGTTGATGGCTGGCGTCGTCGGCGAGAGTGCCGCCCTTGTATTCCCACCACGGATGCCAGTCAAGGTGGCGCCCCGGATTGTAAGGCACTTCGGATGCGGGCCCGAGCCACGCGTCCCAGTCGAGGCCTGCGGGTGCCTCGCCGTCGGGCTTGGGCTCCCACTTCGAACCGCCGAGCATGTTGTAAACCTTCACATGCAGGATGCGCCCGAGCTTGCCGCTGGCGATGTAGTCGCGGGCAGACGCCGCGTAGGGACCGCTCCGGTTCTGGAAACCGACCTGCACGATGCGGTTGTACTTTCGCGCCGCCTCGATCATCTTGCGTCCTTCCCAGATGGAGTTCGCCGGGTTCTTCTCCACATAGACATCCTTGCCGGCCTGGCAGGCCCAGACAGTGGCCAGCGCGTGCCAGTGTTCCGGCGTGGCAATGACCACGGCGTCCACCTCCTTGTCGTCGAACGCGGCTCGCATGTCGGCGATGTGCTGCGGAGCGCTCTTCTGTATCTTCGCCAGTTCCCCCATGATGCCCGCGCCGCGATCCTTCCAGATATCGCAGACATACTTGAATTCGACTCCGGGCAACCGCGCCATGCCCATGGCATGCACCGCCCCCCTCCCGCCGGCACCGATCAGTGCCAGCACAACTTTATCACCAGCGCTCTGCGCCCGGGCGCGCTGGGGAGCACTGAGCAGCGTAGCCCCTGCGGTCAGACTGGCAGTCGTCTTCCCAGACGCTTCAAGAAAAACTCGACGGGTGACGGGCTTGCTGGTCATCTGTTATGATAGTGGAAGTTTTGGGGGAAGATGGCAACGCTGACCAAGACCGGGAAAAGGTCAAGCTGCGAAGGCGAGTAGGATGAGGCCCACGGCTTGATCGTTCGAAGGCCGTGGCGTGGGCATGGGTAGGTGCAGAGAGGAGGCTCTGAAACGCGCCAGGAAAACCTGCTGAACGGCGCTGAATGAACCATAAGCTGTTGTTAACCAATGTATTGAGTGAATCGACCGCCGAGGAGATGATAGTCCATTCGATCGAGCTTCATTGCCGATTTTTCTGCTTGCAGTGGCCCTGCATGGAGGCCAGCCCAAGCCATCGTCAATTCCAGGAGTACAGCATCAGGTTCATCCTGTGGGTGGCCATCGTGCTCTACCGGCACGTTCCGTGGAATCGAGCGGTAAACAAGAGACGCGCCTCCTGTGCCTGTTTATGACTGCAATCCTCGGACACCGTTGGCCAGTGATGGTGTGCAGGCTCACGAAGGTTTCCAACTCGCGCCGGTCACCGATACCGAGCCTGGCTGCGTCGTGGAAGTTCACTTGGCCGAACTCCCAGCCCACGGTCTCATCCGGCGCCACGCCTTCGAAATATCAGCGCTCCACCATGAACAGCCGCAGGGCAATGAGGGCCGCCATCTCGGCGTCGCTGAGGGAGCCGCCGAGATCGAACTCGAAGATCTCATGTTCGCCGCTCCGGAGGTCTTATTGATTCAGATCTTGGGCAATGGAAGTTCGATAGGCCACGCACAGCGGGCTGCTGGCAGCTCCATCCGGGGGGATCTGGAAGAATTTGTACAGGCATGCGGGCACGCCGCGACCCGCTGTGAGGCGGTGGCCGGTCAGCCCTGTAAGCCAAGGCCCGGGTCGTTTAATCTTCCGTGGCCTTGAAGAAGCGTTTCAGGACGGTGGGTGGAATGTTCTTGAATTGATATGACGTCCGATCCCCGGTGGCTCCCCCTGTCGGGTAGAAATCGGTTTCCTCGAACCATGTTACGAGGTCGTCCGAATATTCCAGGCGATAGGTCATTCCGGGTTTAGAGACCCAGGTGACATCGACGGTGCCGGCGGTGGCACTATAAACAATGTTTGTAAACGCAGGCGGTTCCCCGCCGCCCAGGGTGACATTGTAAAAGTAGTCCCGCTTTTGCGGGAATGGGGCAAAGAAGATCGCGGCTCCAACGTCGACACTTTCGCTGAAGACATTGAGCTGGATGTCAGACGGGCCGGTGCCGCAGCAATCGGCAGGGATCGGTTGAGTCGTGTCGCCCCAGTGGGCCAGCACGTCTCCCTCCTGCACTGCAAGGTCCGGGAGCGGATAGTCGGTCGTGCCCTCGCCGGAGGCATCCGGGGTGTCGTCAGGGCCGACGGTCACGCGATGGATGACAGTAAATTCCTCACCGGGACTGGGGCGCAGCACGAGAAGGTCCACGGTCTCGGGTATATCATCCGGATCGTTCAGTATTGTCATCTTGGTGAGGACGCCACCCCCGGCGGGAATGATAAATTCTGGGCCGTGGAACCCGTCGATGATCAGGGCATTGAAGCCCGTGTCACCGTCGGGAAGCCCGACGGGCACGCGGGTCAGGTCGTTACCGATGATGTTCCCGCTCGGGGGCGGGGGATCATTGGGATTTATGGGATCGGTGCCAAGGGCCACTTCATCGCCGTCGCGGCGACCGTCGCCATCAGTATCGGCCTTGTTCGGATCGGTGCCAGTGTCATTGGCATCGTTGAACGATCCGTCATTGGTCTCCACGCGGTCGGCGAGACCGTCGTCGTCGGTATCAGACTTGGTCGGATTGGTGCCGGTGTCGGTCGGGCCGCCGAACGTGCCGTCATTGGTTTCCACGAGATCAGAGAGACCGTCTAAGTCGGTGTCGTTCTTCGTCGGCGAGGTGGGCGGCCGGCCCCCTGCGCCACCCACTTCCGCACCGTCGCTCAGGGTGTCCCCATCGGTGTCGGCCATGACCGGAATTGTGGATTTGGTCTGTTCGTCTTTGTCCAGCAATCCATCTCCGTCGAAATCCCCGGTGCCCGCACCGGGCCCGGGCCCGGCGCCCTTTCCGTTCAGATTGGTGAGGTTGGGGGCATAGGTCCGCTCCCATGTGTCGACCAGGCCATCGTTATCCGTGTCGTTGACCGCTTCCGCAAGGAGGGTCACGTTCCAAAAGTAGCTTCTCGCCTGAGGGAACGGGGCGAATACGACGGTGGAGCCCACATCGAAGTTTCCGGAAGCCAAGTTTGTGATTTGCACATCGCCCGGGCCGCTGCCGCAACAGTCCAACGGAATGGGTTGATTTCCCAGGCCCCAGTGGGCCAGCACGTCCCCTTCCAGCACCGGGAGGTTTGCCAGCGGATAGTCGGCCGTGCCCGAGTCGGTGGCGTCGGGGGTGTCGTCGGTGATCGTCACGCGATGGATGACCTCGTAAGTGCCGTCTCCATTGGGCCGCAGCACCAGGAGGTCGGCGGATTCCGGGTCAAAGTCGTCGTCATTCAAGACGGTTGCCTTCACCAAAACGCCCCCGCCGGCCGGGATCGTAAAGTTCGGCGTTACGCCTTCGGGGTTGTGGAAACCGTCGATGATCAAGACGTTGCCGGTGTCTCCTCCCCCCGCTCCTCCGCCTGGATTTGCGGGGGTGGTCGTCAGGTCGTTACCGACGATGACAGTCGCGCTGCCGACCGTCGCCGACAGGCCAAGGGCGGCCGCCATCCGGCAAATACCCCATCCACGAACCTGACGGCCGGCGAAAATTCCGTCCGAAGTATTGAGTCTCTTTGTGTTCATGGTGTTTGGTGGGTTGGAATGCGGATCGTTACAGTGGCTGCAGCGGAACCCGGTAAAACGGCTCCGCCGGCAGGTCAGTCAAGCCTCTCAGAATTTTTTTGCCGTCACCGTCGTGGTCGATGCCATAGGACGCCGTCCAGGCCCCCGCGACGGCCGACTTGAGGCGGACGGTGGCCACCGTCCCGGCCACGGTCGCCGATTCGACATCGGCGTCGGTCAGAAGCCGGGTGGCCTGCTCAAAGGACCAGCCTTCCGTCTTCGTTCCGGCGGAATTTCTGAAATCAGTGATCTTCAGATCCTTGTCGAAGGTCAGCACAACGGTTTTCCGGTCAGCTGCCAAAGTGGCCTGCTGCAGGATGGGGCCGCGTCCGACGCCGGTCTTGTACGTGAACTCGCTGATGGCGGCGGCCCACCGTTTGGCCAGCGGAATCATCTCCTCCGGTGTGTTGAAATGGATATGAATGTCTTCGGAATCCAGCGCCACATCGTAAACCACCGGGCCGGGTGAGATCTTTGGATTCAGCCAGGAACTCTGCAGCGCTCGGCGGATCTGAAAGATGTTCGCCCGGTTGGAGAGCACGCTCCCGTTAATGGTGTGGGGCACGTTGCCGATGATTCCAACATGGACCGTGTCGAGTTTGAGGTCGCTGTTCAGATCAGTAACCAGCTGAGTCAGATTCTGCAGATACAGATCGTGATTTCCATTCATCGACCTGCCCGCGTATTCTCCGCCCGTCACAGTGGGCTCCTTTTCGGTGAGCTTGAAGAACCGCCAGGGATCATCGGAGGGGATCCCCTGAAACTGGTAGGACGTCCGGGCTCCGATGGCACCTCCGGCCGGGATCGTAAAGCTGGGTGCTGCCCCGGGGTTGTGGAACCCGTCAACGATCAGGACACTGCCGGTGTCGCCTTGCGGCATGGTGGGCGCGCCGGTCAGAGAGTGGCCCACGATACCGGCGGCCAACGCTCCGGGTCCGGCAAGCGCGGAAAAGCATCCGATCCTTGCGGCCACGATGACCGTGGCCGCCGTAGTGTTCATTTTCAAGCGGGTATGACACACGGTTTAGTGTGTGTGTCCCCAAGCGACTAGGGCCGCCGACGCCGGGAGACCAGTCCGAGTCCGGCGAGGCCGAGGAGGACGGCTGTCGAGGGCTCAGGGATGGGATCCATCGAGACGTTCCAGAAATAACTTCTTTTTTGGGGGAACGGGGCAAAGGTAACGGTATTGCCCACATCGAAGTTCGAAGATGTCAGGTTTGTGATTTGCACGTCGCCCGGGCCGCTGCCGCAACAGTCCAACGGAATAGGTTGATTTCCCAAGCCCCAGTGAGCCATCACGTCACCTCCCGATACCGCGAGGTTTGCCAGCGGATAGCTGGTCGAGCCGGTCGTGAAGGCCGGGCTATCGTCGCTGAGAGTCACCCGATGAATGACCGAGAAGTTATTGCCGCCAGCGGGCCGCAGCACCAGGATATCGACGGATTCCGGGGTTTCGTCGTCGTCATTCAAGATGGTTGCCTGCGTCAGAAAGCCCCCGCCGGCCGGGATGGTGAAATTGGGGGTTATGCCGGGGTTGTGCCACCCGTCAACGATGAAGACGTTGCCGGTGTCTCCTCCCGCCGCTCCTCCGCCTGGAGCTGCAGGGGCGGTCGTCAGGTCGTTGCCGACAAGGACGGCCGCGCTGCCGACCCCCGCCGACAGGCCAAGGGCCACCGAGATCGCGCAAATGAACCCGCCTGCCGTATGGCTGACGGAGAGTTCGGTTTTTTTAGAGCTCATAGTAAATGCTGGTTGGAGATGAAGTGTGTTCTGCTTTTAAGATTTTGCGCCCCCGAAAAATCAGGGTGATCGGGGGTTGGTGCTTGGTGCCTGGTGCCTGGTGCCTGGTGCCTGGTGCCTGGTGCCTGGTGCCTGGTGATTGGCCGTTGGCGGTCAAATGGTTCCAATAGACTTTTGTGTTTAGGTGGACGGAGTGATTTTCGATGATGGCGTCATCCGGGCTGTTTGATAGCAAATCTTTGGGGTTGTTTGATAGCAAATCTTTGCGCCAAATTCCTATGAATTTGCGAGATCGATCGCCCATTTGAACGCTAATGAGGGGACCGAATCCCCACTTCGCATCGAAGGCGCCCGCGGCCATGTTCGGCACTGCGGAGCGTTGCTTCAGGAATTGCTTGGCCTCTGCCGGGGTGAGCGCCGCATTCCTCTCCAGGAGCAGTGCGATGACGCCGGTGACAAAGGGGCATGCCATGCTCGTGCCTGCATTCACGCGATAGCCGGTGGTAACGATGTTGCTGGCACTCACTTGGGAACTCGATGAGAGGCAGGAAACGATCATTGCTCCCGGTGCTGTGACATCAGGCTTCCGCACGCCGTCACGGCGAGGTCCGGGACTGCTGAAATCCGAGATCGTGTTGAGCGCCAGGCCCACGGCCCATTGAGTTCCACCTTGATCGATCCACTGATGGCGGCTGGTGTAGGAGGCCACGGTGATCACCTCCGTGGCTGCCATCGGTGCCTTCATTGCCCGCCGCGGCGACCACGAGGCGGCACGGTCTTGGCTTCGTTGATTCTTTCGGCGCATGCCCGAGCTTGGCGCCGCCGCCCCTGGCCGGCCCCTGAAACCCGACGCGGCTCCGTCGAAGGCTTACACGACTCCGGCACCACTCAAATTCCCCCAGGGTATGGAAAGTTGGCCGGAACCTCAGGACTGTGCATAAAATAGCTGTCGAGCGCCGCCGCGCAAACGGCGTAGCCCCAATTCATCAATCGCTCTTGATGACGGGCTTCCAACTTCTGCAGGCGGGTGGGCGTACTTGCCAGCTCCTGAACCTTATCTTCGGGGCAGGGGAGTATTCCTGGCTTGGGATAGTCATTCAGATGGGTGCGAATTCCCCAATAGGTGCCGTCGTGCGCGGATTTCACCTTGAATGCATCGATGAGTTGGCGTTTCCGCAGACTGCGAACTTGATTGTCGATGATCTCGTTTATCCGCAGGCCATGTTGCGCCCAATTGTGGTCCGGCACGGGCTGTGGTTGCATTTTGCCGCCACCGTCGCTCACAAAAATCGTACGGTAGCGCTTCCATGCCGTCTCCAGTCCGAGATTATCATAGACTCCGCCGTCTGAGAGCACGACCTCGTCCGTAAACGGTTTTCTTTGCAGATCCGCCGTGGGATCGGGGACGAAACTTTGGCCTTCCATCGAAACAACTGCAGGCGAGAGAACGGGAGGGAATGCCGAAGAGGCTCCAACCGAGACGGCAAGCGAGGTCGAGGGGTTCATGACGCGCCCCACTCGGTAATCACCCATGTAGGGTCGGGAGAAACGCCAGAGTGCTCCGGTCTGAACATTTGTCGCATTGATGACAAAACGTGGCCCCTCAGTGTCGGCTGGAAGATCTTGCAGGGTCGCGTCTCCAAAGAGGTGCTTCTTATATGCTTTCGCAATCTTCTCGGCTATGGTTTTTCCAGGTGTCAGGAGACCGGTAATGATCGATCCTGAATCAATGGTCTCGCCTGCCAATTTCCGGATCGGTTGGACGAGTTGCGCATCGAGGTTTGCCGCGACTCCATTCGCAAAACCGAGTCTCTTCCAATTCATCCCAAGCACGGCCGCCGTAATGGACCCTCCTGATACGCTCGATACCCGCTTTAGTTGGGAAAGTATTCCAACCTCGTTGAGTCGAATGAGCACCCCGACATGAAAAACCATCGCTCGATACCCGCCGCCGGAGAGGCAGAGTGCCATACCTTCCTCGATGCTGGTGGCGTCCGTATTACGGTCTACAGTATTTACCGGTTCCGCGGAGGTCGAAGTTGCGCTCATGGGGCATTAAATGTGAGATACCATGCGGGAGGAAAAGGATCGATCGAAGGGATGGGTCTTTCGGTGTCGACGCAAGAACAGCGCGGACCGCCTTGGTGCTCTGGAGGCTCGTAATGGCTATGGTCTTGCTGCGTTCTCGAATCGCGAAAGCTCTAAGTAAAATTCACGGTGTGGTCAAAATAGAGCGGATGGCTCCCATCAGTACGATCCGTGAATTTCTTCCACTCGGCGGCGGACAATCCATTCATCGGCTTCAGCGCGGCAAGTTCAGTATCCGTCTGCAACACGCGTCCGGCGGCTTTCGCCAGCAGAGCATCCTTGATGGCGGGCAGCGGGTGATCCCACTTTATCTCCAGGGCCCACTTGCGCACGGCGGTTATCATCGCTGTAAATTCCTCGGCGTGTTCGCCCTGCGCCATCCAACTCAGGTTCGGGTGCTCGGATTCCAGTGTTCCATCGAGGGTGGCATTGTGGCTGCCATGGTGGCCCACCTTATACAGCACGGTGCGTCCCAGGAGATCGCGCGCGCTCACCTTCTGATCACCGTCCCTCCAATCCTGTTTCGCCCAGGAGATCCAGTTTCCTCGCTGGGCATCGCCGACAAAAAGCAGGACCTTCCCTCCTTTCCCTAGCTCGAACGCCAATACCAAGCTGCTGTTGTTCGTCCGGGTGTTCATCGCCAAGGCCAGCGACTCCGCCGAATACAGCCAGTCCTTTCCGATGCGCCGCCACTCGGCATTGTCTGGAGCCTTGGTCTGGCCCTCCTCGGAGAAGCCCGAGCGTGTCGGGTTGTCCAGGTCATTCCCATAGTGTCGATCAAGGAACGACCCAGCTTTTGGTCTTTTGCGGTAAGGAATGTGGTAGCGCTCGGAAAAGGGTGAACCGGAACTGTCTCCGCTGGCACTGCCATCGGGCGCAGTGGCGGCTGCCGCGGCGAAAAAATTCTCGGTACTCGCCAAGCCTAGCCGGTGAAATCCTTCATCCCCCACCGGATCCAGCCAATTAAGCAAGAGCTCCTCCCGCGGGGGTCCAAGGGCATAGATACGCACCCGTTGATTTCCGGGTAGTGGCACTATCTTTTCATGTGGACTGAAGAACCTCAGGTTGTGCTCAGCCAACTCTTTGAAGACGAGCATGGCTTTTTTGTTAGCCGAGTTGAGCGGATTCTTGGGTTTCTTTGGCTGCGTTTTGCGTTTCCGCGCCTCCAAGGCCATACGCTGCGCGACCTCCGCGATGGGTACGCCTCCTGCATCAAGTCCGAGTTCGAAAGCCAGTAATTCATCGATCTTTGCCAGCGTCCTCTTGTCGCCAGCAGCCGCGAGACTTCGCCGTGCTGCTGCGAGTCCCAAGAGCTTGTCCTCGTACTGTTCGCGCAGCCGGTTGGCGTCATCATCCTCATCGTTCTCCGTCCATGCAAACCACGTTTCTCCAATTTTCAGGCCCGCGAAGTTTGTCATTGAGATGGCATTCACGTGATCCTGATGCTCATGCGTGATTACCGCCACGTCGACAAAGCCTCCGGTGCACTCTACGATATTCCGCGTCACGTCTTCCACCCGATTGGGCAGTAGCGGCACGATTTCATCCGGCGATTCTGGCTTGTATCCACAGTCGATCAGCACATAGACGGGTCGTGGTCCATCACTCGACTCCTCCCTGGGGAAGGCAAGGAGAAAGCAGTCCCCGTGCCCAATTCGGTACATCCTGACCGTGACGCTATTTGCCTTAGGCACCAGAATCTCTGCGGCCACCGGGTCAGACGGCGGCGCATGGCCTCCCCCGGCCGCCTTCTTAGCAGGCGCCTTTTTAGCAGGCGCTTTCTTAGCAGGCGCTTTCTTAGCAGGCGCCTTCTTGCTCACGGCTGCCTTACCGGCGGCCTTCTTTTTGGACTTATGGGGGCTCATGAGTGTGCAGGTGATGATTACTCGTGATGATGCAACAGGGCAAACGGTTCGCGCGCCTGATCGATGTAGCGCGGCATATCAAAGGCATTTCCCGCCTCGATGCCTTTGGTGTAGTACTGGCGCATGTTTTCCAGTTGGCTATCATCCGCGATATCTCCTGGAGTCCTGATCAGCCGCCGAATTTCCATCTTTGAGGGGTCGATGATCAATGTGCAACCGGCGCGGTACGTAAAGTCTTTCCGCGCGCGCCGTGAGGAAGTTGGGGCAGCGTCGTGAAGCTTCTGCTCATTCGCATCGAAATAGCCCCGACGGCGCTGGGTGAGTTCCACCACCATGTCCATGGTGGTTCCGCCGTGGCTCGTGCGGCGCACGGCCCAGCGCACGGAGTGCACTTCCACAGCCGCTTTGTCTGAGCTTTCCCTCAGCCGGTAGACCGTCGACGGGAGTTTCTGGCCCTTGTTGAGGTCGGTCTCTCCGATGATGAGTCCCAGGGTCTTTGCCAACCTGCGGCCTGAGTCGGAATACAACCACCACCAGAAGCGTTTCGCATTCACTTCCATGCCTTTCCAAGTTTCGAATCGGTCGGACTCCAGGTCCCAGCGATGAAAACCCACCGAGCGGGGTTTCCCTGCACCGGCCGGGGGGAGGGGACCTGCCGCTTCTTCCTCTGCGTCATCCTGCGGAACTTCACGATAATTCTTGGCTTGATCCTCCAATAAATCCGCTTTGAAGAGATAGTCGGAAAGACCATCCAGTACGGGACCCGCCGGCCATAACAGGGACTCCGCCCCAGTGGCATTCACACCACGGCTGTGAATGCCCCACTGTCGGAAGCTCTCAACGAAGGCGACCCGATAGCGGTATTCATCATCCGGATTGATATCGATATCTGCCGTGATAATGGCGCGCAGGTAATCGCCAAAAGTGATTCCCACTGGTGGACAATAGTCGATGGCCCGGATGCACATCTGCAGCGTGTATTGCGCGCAGCGCTCTGCCTCAACGGCCAGGCGTCCCGCCAGATCAGGGTGAATGTCCCCTTCGCGCAAAACCCCTGTGCCCTCACTCGCTATGCGATAGAGATCCACCGTGCGGGTGCGGTACATCTTCAAGAATGCGCCAAACACCGCCGCCACCAGGATGGCGCCGCGCCCATGCGGTTCATGGGTCTGCTCTAGGGCCCGGACGTCAGGCTCCTGGGGTACCCATTTGCCGTCCACGTGTTTCCCAAGATAGTTCCGCAACGCATCTCCTCGACCTGAAGCCTTGCCAAATTGTTGCGCCAGCTGTCCGAGCAGATGTTCAGCCGCGAGATTACCACGCGTGCGCATGATCTGGTCTCGCAGCACCCCTCGATAAGAGAAATGCTGAAACAGCGCCACAATATCAGCAAACGCCTCGTGAAAGGCAAGGACGTCCATATTCATCGGTTCATTGAACCTGGGATGTACGCCGTCCAGCAAGGCGTGCGTTGTTTCGTGTGCGATTATATCATGCGCCAGACAAGTAAAAACAAGTGTCCCAGGGCTGTTATGCTGGCTCTTGATTCCAACCGGAAAGTAGCCAAAGAGAAGCGCCTTTTTCTCCGGACTGTAGTACGCGTTGCGATCCCTCAGCGCGTGCGGATATATCCGTAACCTCTGCACGAATTGCTCCTGATATCCCGCACGGCTTTCGAAGGAACCATGGGAGGACCAGAGTGCCACTCGCCCGAGTGCCCTCTCAAAGTGCCAGATCGTTGTCCGGGCCACGGCATAGACCATCTGCTGGTGGAACTGTGGATTGCTTTCACTAGGAGGCAGCCCGTCTTGTGCAAGAATGTGCGGATCATTCAAATTGACGGGATTATAGAAAACGCCACTGGCCGGATCCGCATCAACAACCTCTAGATACTCATCCACTGGCCCTTCCGTGAGGGTGTCATCCCACGGGACATGCAGTGTGATTTCACCTATGCCGGCAGTGTCAAACTGCGCAGACACGCTTGGATCGAAAGCATAGATGCGCAATTTTCTCGTTACTGGCTTGGGAATAAGATCAGAATGAGACATGGATTATAAAAAAAGTGATGAAACGTAGTGTAACGCCAGGAGTTGCCAATTCGCAAAAATGTCACATGACACAACGTGATGGTCGTAAGCGCGAACTTATACTATCGCATGGTGGCAGGGCTGCCTGGATGCCGGAAGTATGAGAGTGAGACATTGGGCACGGTGATGGTTCTAATGATTTGATTCATGACCTGGAGAGGCTGCTGGCAATTCGCGCAGTATCAGTTTTTCCTCCGAGGCAGAGACGACCTGGTAGCGCCTCGGATCCCGGGTTCCAGTGCGCAATTCCAGTATTTCGTTGGCGAGGAGAGACCAAATTTCAGAGGGACCAAGAACTGCTCGGTCGTCCGCCGCTCGTTGATTGCTGGTCCACCTGCCATCATTCAGAAAATGCCACTCTCGGCGGAAACGTGTGGGAGGGAAGGAGTAGTCCGGGCGCCTAAGGACCATCGTTCCGGTGGAATCCTCCTCATTGGAGTGCAGCCATTCACCAAGAAGGAAGGATCGAATTTTGTCGCTCGATGGAGACATAGCGCGTCCGTTTTGAGCGTAGCTCGGATCTGCAGTTATGACACAAGAGATGCTCTCGGGCCATCAAGGCAAGCGTGCATTCGCTCCACCTGACCACGCGTAAACATGTACATGGAATCGTCATCCACATAGTCCATGTAATTCATATACATGTCACCGTGGGGACCATTCGAACATGAAATGCTTGGGAATGCGGGTTTACCAGAATTGGGCAATTCCGCATTGGGCGTATCGTCCACGAAATCCCCTCCACTACAATCTTCGGTGTCCCCCCAGATGTGACGGAGGTTGAGAAAATGCCCAATTTCATGTGACGCAGTGCGGCCAAGGTTGAAAGGTGGTTGAGCGATGCCAGTGCTTCCAAAGGCGGAGTTCAAGATGACCACGCCGTCGGTGGACGAAGGGCCCCCTGGGAATTGGGCGTAGCCGAGCAAGCCGCCACGCAGACGGACCACCCACATGTTGAGATAACGTGTGGTATCCCAAGCGTTGACTCCCCCTGTGGATGCCCGTTTCATGCTGTCGTCTGCCAAGAAACTGGCAACGGTTGTCTGCGTGCGTGTGATCCCGGTCGTGGCAGAGCCGCCAGGGTCTTTTTTGGCCAGTTGAAAGTTGATCATCGCGTCGGTGATAAGCCCCCTCCAGACGGCCGGTGTCTTGTTGCGATCAGGATTGGCAGCGCGGAAATCCTTGTTCAAGATGTCGATCTGACTGTGGATCTGTGCGTCGCTGATGTCGTCGTCAGCAACCTTGTATACAACATGAACGACAACATTGATTTCATATGGAGTTGTGCGCAGGGCCTGGGCAAAGCGCATACGGTTGCGAAATGCATGTTCCATGGCCACCTGACGCTTGCGAAACCCAACAACGGTCTCCAACTGCTGCTGGTAAACCTGCATGGCACCACAGGTGCGATGGGAGGGAACTTTCTGAGTGGCGGCAGCCTTTTTCTTGGCGGCCTTCTTTGTAGCTTTCTTTCTCATGCTGTGTATTTTATTGGTTATTGGTTTGTCGACATCCGACGAGAAAGTTATTTGGAATTATTCCTGCTTTGTTGTAGATGCCGACTTCCTTCGCGACAAAGGCGGTTCCTCACCTGTATGTTGAGCGATGGTCCATTGCTGCCGAATTGATTGGACCTGGTCGTGCAAGTGCGTGCCTGTAGGAGCGTCATTAACGGAAATATTCGAACTATATCGATAGGCAGGGTGGTGTTGGGGACCGGTGGTGTGGGACAATGGTGACAACCTACTATTGAGGAATTCGGGCACATTCGTTACCAACTTTCTTGCGCATTGGCGACACGGTGTTGTGCCGCATATTTGTCGGCGGGACGAGTCGATTGCGGCCCTCCCAGAGCACTCAGCAGAGAGCCGATGATTGTGAGTGTAAGACCTGCGCCTGCCATGAGCTGGCCCCCGTGCATTGAGCGTGAAATCAGGATTATGGCCGCACCTAGGCACACGAACCAGAAGGGCGTCAGTCTTCCGGTCGCCCTCGATCTAAACCAAATGCTTGCCAGATTGAGAACGAGAATAGTGCATAGGATGGGCAAGAGCCATGGGACGAATGGAATCTGTTCGAGGCCGGCGATGCCAAAAACGCTCAGGTAAGCCGCCCAGCAAACGGGACACTTCGGAAAAATGGCCGCCCCAACAGCGGCCGCAATGGTGCAGAGGTGCGGCGCACTGCCATGGAGGACAGCCCCTTTCTTCCCAGAAGGTGTCAAAGAGCTTGTAAGTCGTCCGCGCTCGGAGGCGAGGACCTCCTCGGCCTTATCGACGAGTGCCCTTTCATCCCAGCGAATCCGCTCAAGCGAAACTTGAATGCCGCCCGTGGAATCAAGAATATATGCTTCGATGCGATGGCGATTCACCAAAGATTCCACAAAATTCACGCCCAAGCTAAAATGGTCTTTCAAGGTATCCATGCCCTGCGTCGAGCGAAGCATGCGATGATGCTCATTCATCCGCAGGCCACGGTTGTTGCCATATGCCCGGAGACGCTCGGGCAAGTCAAAGCCCGGATCGTACGTTATGGCCGCAGTGCGGATTTGATGGGCCAATTGGCGTTCTTCCAGCAATTGCTGCACCCGGGCGAGCTTTGCCACTGTGAGCGAACATTTCAGGGGATTGTCACAACGGGTATAGAAAAAGACAACAATTGCGGGCTGGCCGTGGAAAAACTCCGCAAAGGATGTCGGCGTGCCGTCCTGATCTTGAAACATCGTGTCTTCGAGGGCGGATGCGCTGTGCCGCCACTCGCGTTCCCGGCAGAACACCCCTTTTAAACTATCAGGCAGCGAGCAGCAACCCTGAGGGGGTCCTAAACTGGCCGCTTCAAACGCCTCCTTGATGGTTCGTTGAGCGTCGAACGCGACCTTATTGAGTTCAGGGGAAAGACCCGACTGTGGCTGGAGCAGCAGTTCCAATTCCGGTAAAGCTGAGCGTCCGTGCTCTTTCAGCCATTTGAGTGTGAGTAGCAATTCGCGCACAGGGCTGGTGTCGTCTTCGGAACTGCCGTCCGCATAGGCGCCATAGCCGACGAAGGACACCGGTTCGTCCCGGTACCGCACATTTGCCAGGGCGTGCATGACATACGGCGCAAACGCCTCCCGTGGATGCGAACTGGATCGCAACGCTTTGGCCGCTGCGGCTACGAGATAGGAGTCCAGACCTGCGTCTAATTCCTCGAGCACAAAAAGCAGCTCTGCATCAACCAATCCCGCTCGAGCCATGGCCAGCAACACCCATCCCCGCATCCTGACCGTCGCAGCGGTACCGCGCTGGGCGTACAGCGGGTGATTCTCGCGAAGCAGATCGCGGAACTGTTCCCGGCGTTCCGGAGCAAAGGACAGTTCGTCCACCAAAGCGGCGAACTGCTCCTCCGTCACACCGCTCACGGTCACGGGATCATGGCCGGGCTGAGTATTCACTTGCCGAATTTCCTAAAGAATTGAGTGGCCGACTTCTTGGTCGCACTGGAGGAGGACGTGCTCATCTTCTTGACGTGCCGCTGCAATGCAGGGTCCGCTTCAATGGTTTCTCGGTTCCCGAAGTGTGTGATCGCCGTGAGACACGTCGCCTGGACTTCATCGTTCTCCGAGGCGTCGAGCACCACTTCTTTGGCCTGCCGCTGAAATTCCTCTGGCTTGGCAGCTTGTACCGCCGCACCCGCGATTTGCCGTGTCTCAGTGTCCTCCGTCTTGTCGCGGAATAGCTTTTCCAGAAAGGGGATCGAATTCGTGTCCGCCGCCAGAAGACGTACCGCCTCCTGTTTTGCCAGAGTATTCGGCGGATTAGCCACGATTTCTCGCGCCAGCGGATATACCTCCGCATGCACATCATAGCTGATCAACTGCAATGCCTTTTCCGGAGGCACCAGGGCTTTCTCGGGGTTTTGCAGTCCTTCGAGCAGCTTCTTCTGTGCATAACCGTCCTTTTCCCGGGAGAGGATGCCCAGCACTCGTTGCCGCATTTCCAGGTTTTCATCGGCGCACACCTTCCGCAGCGCAGCGATGTATTCTTTACGATGCGGCGCGAAATCTACAAACGCAAAACTCGATGCCTGAATGGTCTGTAATGCGGCCAGACGTACCTCGATGGGCTCAGCTGGATCGAGGAGGATTTTGATCGATGCCGAAATGCTACGATCATCGCCACCTGCGGCAACCGGCAACGCCGCCATCGCGGCCACCCGCTGTTTGCTGGATTTCTTTTTGTCCGTAGCAATGGCGTAGGCAGCGGCTCGCAGTGCTGCGGGTGTTTTTGCAGCCTTGGCCGGTGTTTTAGGCTTTTTCTTAGTTGCCATAGCTTTATCCTCCTCAGTTGTCGATATTATGCGAAGCGCACATCATCATAGTCGAAGCCCATGCGGGCGATGGTATTGATCCTCCCCTGATAGTCTAGGCAAGCGCGCACCTCCGGTTGTGGCCCTGGAGCCGTGGCGCAGGGTGAAGTGGCCATGGCCCCCCCGGGGGCGGTAGGCGGTCGCGTTCCTCCGGTAATTCCGTTCCATGGCCACATTGTGTCCGGCAGATTGTGGCCCACGGGAAACGTTCCACTGGTATCGTAGGAGGCTGGCGTATTGAAATCGAACCGGTCGAACTGCTGCTGCCATTTTGCCCACAGACGATCCACATTGCAGTGAAGGAGAAAGAAAAGCGGATCGCGGGCCGCTGTGGGTATGCTGGAAATCAATCCTCCGAAACTCGTATGAGCGGAACCATGGGGGTTACCCTCCAGCGACCGAAACATCCGATAGAGATTACTCGCGCCCCCCAGCGTCAGGGTTTGTGCTTCTGTCCGTATGCCAGGAGGCGCTGCGGTTGTGTCAAAGAACGGCCGGCGGTTGATCCCTTGCACGCCATCCGTTCTCCAAAACCGGAGAGGATTTGTCGCACTAAACTGCACAGTGCCATTGTTGTTCGCAACACCGAGAAAATCTCTTGTGAAGATGTTGGGGGCCGGTTGATCGAAACGCCAGTAAGGCAGCGCCACACTCGGATCAATCGCCTGGAGTTCGCGCTCAAGGTCCAGGATGTAAGTCCTGTGCCAGGGAAGAAAGCCTGGAGGGCCATGCGCCTGTGCCGAACTGACTGCCGTATGCATGTCGCGAAAATCTGAAAAACGCCCTGCTCCCTGATTGTTGAGTTGCGCAAACGCCGATACGAAGCGATCGCGCTCGCCAGTGGTCAGGTTGTTGGCGTTCTTCCGGACGCGCACCATGACAGGGACTGATCCCACAACTGCCCCACTGAAGCGACCCTCGATGGTCACGTCACCATTCTGAGTGCTGGGATGCCCGAATTGCCCCACTGTGTAGAAGCGAACCGTGCCGCCATCGCGAGGGACGTCGACCGTCAAGCTGGCCGTAAACGGACCCGTCGCACTGGTGCTGAACCGGATAGCCCCACCATCCGCTGTGGAGATTCCCGTGAGCGTCACGGACGCCGTGGGCGTCACCAAATCGGCCGGGTTCGTGATCCGCACCCGGCAGGGAGAGGGAGACCATGTGAGAAAGCGAGCCTCCGCGCTGGTGCTGTCATTAATCTGGATCTCGATGTTCATGACGTTGTTGAGGGATAAAATCAGAAATTCGGTGGGCTTTCCAGGTTCTTATAGACGGGGCGAGTCGATTTGATAAGCGCTCAAAGAGAACCGACCGCCCAGACTGGCCAGGCAAGCCGCTTCATGGCATCCGTCAGACCCACAACATCACCATCTCGAACCTCCCTGCTCAGCGGGTGGGCGCCCAGTCCGCTTCCCTGGCTCGCTCTGACCGGAATTCCGATTGGATTCCTTGTAGTCATTGTAGTGAGTGGAATCATTGGGATTAAAATCGGAATGCTGCCGTGCCTCACTATTCTATTGGCGACTGTGAGGGGGTTTGTTACAGCGTGAATTCAACAAATCTCTCAATTCGATGCGCCACGTATAAAGGAGTGACATTTATCTCGTGTTCCTACAAGCCCGTCGATGATTTCCGTATATCCGCCTCTGTGGGAAAGGAGACGGCACAACAGCAGGAGCCCCACGCGCAGGCGGGGGGCGACTGGTGCCAGCCTCGGCCCCTTACCGGAATGGGGAAAGCCATTCCCCCACAAGCCAAACGCATGCATATGTGCCGGGAAAGGCCCAGAGGAAGGTGTTCAATTTCATGAGGGCCGCACACGAAATGTGGAATAGCAACCCCACGCCCAGCGCCGCCAAGGCGATGAGCTCTGGTCCGAGCACCAGCGGTAAAAAGGAGCATTCAAATACTATCACGCATCGAGTCAGGTGCCCGGCCAGCTTTGGATATCTATTGAGGAAGGCGGCCATCCAAGGGTGGCCGTGAGCTTCCGAGCCCATTATAATGGTCATCGCATGACCACCTCGCCACGCCGGGGAACGGGCCTTGGCAATGCCCGCTGCCGTATAGGCAAGTACGCATTGGCCGCCAATGAACCATACGGCGATGGGATGGGCTTCCGACGGAAAGCCCGGAATCAACGTCAAGAAGGCCGCAACTAAGATCAGGCTGGCCATCTGTTCGGCTCCATCGCCGGCCATGACGCGGCGCTGGTGGAGAACCCAATTCCCCGCCAAGACGGCAATCATGGCCAGCCAACCCACGAGATGTGTGGGGCCGAACACTATAATCAGGAGGCTTGCCACAAGGATCGTCGGCAAGGCTAGGGGGAAAAGGGTGCGGAGCACTGGTCTGCCCTGCACGCCTCGACCAAGCACTTGGGCCACTGTTTCTGAGAATGGACCCCTGCATCCATATGCCCGGTGGCGGATGCTTAAACCTTCCGCCGCAGAGACCCCGGTGGTCACCGCCGCTAGACGCGTCGCGAGTTCGAGCGCGGTCGATGGACTAATCCAGTCCATGTGGCGCGGAGGAGAACGCCACTTGCAGCCTGCGGGCCGCTCCATGCCCCGTACACATGATGACGGCGAACTGTCTTTGTTTAGCGGAGGGGGATTGACGAGGTTGGGCCATGGCCCAAGCGAGTAACCCCAGGTACCCTTCCGAAAGATACTCCAGCTTCGCCTTGGCGTAGGCTGGGCGGGAGAAAATGAAACTATTGATCAAGTCGAGCAAGGCCTTCCTTTCGGAGCGGGCCGGGTTCCAGAGCCAACCCAGCGCATCCGCTGTCGGCACCTCGACCTCTGTCCAAGCCCCCCACGAATCGCGTTCTCCGTCCCGATAAACCAAGTGGTTTCCGGTATACCCTGGATCGGGGGCAAAGAACTTCCAGTGGGGGAGGAAGCCGAATATGTCAATCCGTGCCACCCAGGTCTCCCATGCGGACCAGCTCAGTTGATTAATGACGCTAGCTAAGAATAGCAGGGCGAGAAAGGCCGTAACAAATATCAGCCCCATGACGTACCGCATCAAACTTTCATTTGTGTTACGGCAGCGTCGCGCAGCTTGACGAGTTCCCGCAGAGTTGGGGCTGAGGTCATTTGCGCTTCAAGCGTCTTGATTTGCTCAAGGATTTTCGCTTGGCGAGGATCGATCAACCATCTCCCCCGGATTGTGGTAGTTGCGGTCACAGCTCCGCAGCAACAGATATCACTCTGAAATTTCACCAAGTCGCCGGGCTTGAGTCCGTGCTCCTGCGCTTGCGTGATGAGGGCATCCAGTCGTGAGAGTTCACCATGGGAGAGACGCTGCGTTTTGACGTTTACGGCTTCGGAAGCCGCGGACTTAGCTGCAGGGGTAGATTTCATCGCGGTAGTAGGGTGACGAGCACGGTTTGCGCGCACTTGACCTCACGGAGAGGCAATCTGACTTGGACTGTAAGCGATAATGCACGTGTCCTAAGTTCTGGCAAGACCAATTTGCTGCAGCGGCAATGTGGGAAGGTTTGAGTTTTGAGTGGTTGACCAGCGACGCGCGCGTTGCTCGCGACGGAGACGGATGGTGGAGCGGTGTGCTTTAAAACTGGTCACGCAAGTAAAGCGTTGTGATCGCGAGCACCACGAATGCGAGGAACGTTTCGTCGAGTTTATCGCAGCGGGTGCCGATTCGGCGGCAGCGTTTGATTTTTCGAAGAAGTTCTCCACCGCTGACCGTCGTTTGTGAGCTTCCCGATCATAATCGATGCCGGTTTTCCTGTTCGAGCGTGGAGGAATACAGGCTTCGCCTCCTTGGCGTCCGATCCAGGGTGCGGAAGTGGGCGGCTTCGATGCGGGCGCGGATGGCGTCGGACGGTTCGCCGGAGTCGGCGCGGTTGAGGTCGCGGAAGTCAACGGACGGGACCTCGATGTGGATGTCGATGCGGTCGAGGAGCGGGCCGGAGAGCCGTTGGCGATAAGCGCGGAGCTGATTCGGCGTGCCGCGGCATTCGCGTTCGGGATCGCCGAAGTACCCGCAGGGGCATAGATCACAACGCTGCTGAAACGAAAAGGACCGTGGGGGACCGTGAACAGGACACGCCTGAATCAGGCTGGCAGCGCGCGCTTGAGCCCAAGAACGGACATTGAAACCACGAAAGACACCAAACACACGAAAATTTATTGGGTTCGGACGAGCGACCTCCTCATCCATCCAGTGGACGGTGATCATTGGCCAACGCCTTGGATTTTCGTGTGTTTCGTGCTTTTCGTTCCCATCCGGGTCTTTCAGTTGAACAAAAGCAGTGTGGATGGGATTTTGACTGTTTGACGGGAAACCATATTCCCGTACGATCGGGATTGTGAAGACGACTATCGACATCCCTGACGCGCTTTACAAGCGGATCAAAATTCGCGCCGTAGAGACGGGAAGGACACTCAAGGAGATCGTATTGAGTTCACTTGAGAGGGAGTTGGCTTTGCCTGCTTCCGAGCCCGCGGGATCCAGGACTTTCGGTGAGCGGCGCCGGCTTCGTCCAAAATTCCATCGTCTGATGGAATCCGGTACCTTCGGTGGCGGCACCGATTCCACGACCATCGTTTCGGATGATCGATCTTCCCGTGAAGACGCTCTATTTTGACACCAACTACCTGTTTCGGCTCTATTCCACGGAGCCGGGTGCCGCGGCGGTTCAAGAGCTGGCCAACGAAATGGAGTCGATCGTGATCGCCTGGCACGGCCGGGCGGAACTGGCATCCATTCTCCTGCGCAAGCGGCGTGAGGCTGCCCTCACGGGGGAAGCGGCGGAAGAAATCCGCGGCCAGATCGAGGACGACGTCGCGCTGGGCGTCGTTGAGTTTCTCCCCCTGACGGAGGCCGTGATGACGCGTCTGGAAGCCGTGTTGGCCGAGGCCCCCGCCACCATCAATATCCGCGCCGCCGACGCGCTCCACCTCGCCTGTGCCGCGGAACATGGTTTTGACACGGTGTATTCGAACGACCGGCTCGTTCTGGCCGCCGCCCCGCTCTTCGGTTTGAAGGGGCTGAATGTCATCCTACGCTAACGGAAGTCGAGCAGCCCTCAATAGGGGCGGCCTGAGTCGGCGCGAAGGAGGCGGGAGCGCGCCCCCTCCACGCCATCAAAGCCCACTGTCACCCATGGACGGTGGAAGGCTTGGGGCAGGTTTCCAAAATCGAATAACCTCAGCCGCTCAAGGGGGTGTTTTTTTCATTTGGACACCCTGACCCCTCCTTTCTCGATCAGAGAAATGTATTGATCAAATAAGCGAGATCACCGGCCTTCACAGTGTCCTCGTCGAGGAAATGGACGCCCGATTTCCAAGTCAGCTGCATCGATTGGAATTTGGCGATGTGTCACACGGCGGCGGCGGCGGTGCCAGGACCCTCAGATGCCGGCCATGAATTCCGCCCATTTTTCCGTTCTTTGGTCCCTCGAAATGTCATATCCTTGATTGATCGTAAAGGGGATCGTGGTCCCGTCATGCTTGGTGAACCGGCCTTTGATGAAAAGGGTGAACGACTCGTCGCGGCTGATGACGCCCGGGAACCTTGCCTGGATGATTCGCCCCGTGTTTTTGACAACTCCTTCGGACGTGCTGTTGTAGGATTCATACAACCGCGTTTCGATGCGCATGGGCACTTTGAGCGCGGCGACTCGTGGATCATTGGTGCCATCGGCATAGGTCACCGTCAATGTGGAGAACTCCATGGAGGAGAACATGGATGCCTCATCCATGTAGTAAACATCGAGCGGGTAAGGCTTCTTGCTCTTCACGGAGCCGCCCAGCAAACTGGGGACGACCGTGTTCGTCTCGATTTCAACCTTTGGAACGGGTGTTTTGGAAACGGGCATTTTGCCCGCAGCACCGAACGACACCGTGTCATGTTTAAAACTGCACGAGGACACCAGGAGAGTGGTGGCCAACAGTAAGGATGGTGCGGCGAGATTTTTATGGGTCTGCATAATGAAGCGTCGTATTGAACTGATTGAATTTATTTAAGGATGAGGACTTTACCAGGCTGGTTGACTCGCGTCTTCGATTACGGAGAGGTCAAGCTCGACACCAACTGGGCGGAAAACTCGGTGCGCCCACTTGTCCTCGGCCGCAAGAACTGGCTCCACGTCGGCAGCTGGGAAGCCGGTCCACGCGTTGCCGCCATCGCCAGCGTCATCGAATCCTCAAAGCGCCTTGGCATCAATCCAAGGGACTACCTCGCCGATGT
This sequence comes from Verrucomicrobiales bacterium, assembly GCA_046155625.1. Lineage (GTDB taxonomy): Bacteria > Verrucomicrobiota > Verrucomicrobiia > Verrucomicrobiales > V1-33 > CAJBME01. The sequence goes on from JBJXFS010000346.1 coordinate 26,055, forward strand.
CCTCCCTCGACTGGCCAGCGGCACCACCTCCGAGGTGCCATCCCTGACACCGGCCGCCTGGCTGCGCGCCCGCTGAGGCCACCTGGCGGTCCACTTCTCGCGCCGCCGGTCCACCCACCGCTGCGCCTGCCACCGGCGACCGACCGCCGACCGCCGACTTCCGACCTCCGCCAGCGAGGTTGGCGTCAACATGGGCTGGTCAGACGCTTACCTTTGAGTTGCAATGGCCGGGGGCTGTGGGTCTGCCCTCAAAAGAGGGGACGCCACCCTGACCTCTACCTTCTCAGCCCTCCGGGTCTTCGAGGATGAGTTGGAGTCTCGAGGCGAGGGCGTCAGGAAGGCGAGAGAGCCAAGAGCTGTCGATCAGTCCGACGGCCAGCAGGTCACGGAGGTGCATGCGGTCTTTGTCCCAGAACGAGATGAGCTTCATGCGGACGAGGTCCTGAAGAGGGATCAGGGCAAACCCATCGCAGGGCTCGGTGGCGCGCAGTTCGGGTGTTTGGTCGATGGCGTCCGGCACGGGCCTTTCGCCAGCCCATAACACGTGCACTGCGTCACGGATTTTGGCACCTGGTCCGTCGAGGAAGACGTCCATGGTTCCTGCTTTGCCCAGGGCAGCGACACGACGATGGACGAAGCCGGCGGATTCAAGAGCTTGGCGGGCTTTGGTCTCGTCCTCGCGCCGCAGGAGGATGTCCACATCCCGGGTGTTGCGCACGGCGCTCTCGTCTACGCGAGACACCCAAGCCGCGATGGCATTTCCGCCCACCACGGCGTAGTCGATGCCGTGCTTGGCCAAGGCTGCCGCGGCTCGTTCGAGGCGCAGCCGTACCGCATCGATCCCTTTAGCCATGCGTTGCCAACTGACGGGTTGAAGCGCTATAGAACGGCTCATGGACGAAGGATGACGCCTCCGCGCCGTCCGAGCAACCCTGATGACGGCTCCGGGCGAGGACGGCCCAGTGCGTCGCGTGCATCCGAGAGGGGGTGTCCTCAGGGGGATTCATGTCGGCGTCCTGCTTGTGGAGATGGAGCGTCGGGTGCAGTGGCTTGGGACTCGATGCCTGTTTCATCCACCACTCACACCCACAAATTTCGGTCCAAAGTGCGGAAGTTGACGGCTTCGAGGAGGTGGTCGGAGGTGATGGTGTCGTGACCGGCGAGGTCGGCGAGGGTGCGGGCGACTTTGAGGATTCGGTCGTGCGCCCGCGCGGAGAAGTTCATTTGGTGCATGGCGTTTTCGAGCAGGTCGCGGCAGTGGTCGTCGAGGGAGGTATGGGCTTTCATGACGCGGGACGACATGGAGGCGTTGCAGCGGATGTTGGGTTCGCGGGCGAACCGGCCTGCCTGCACGGCGCGGGCGGCTTCGATGCGGGCGCGGATGGTATCGGAAGCTTCGCCGGAGTCGGCGCGGTTGAGGGCGCGGAAGTCGACCGACGGGACTTCGATGTGGATGTCGATGCGGTCGAGGAGCGGGCCGGAGAGGCGTTGGCGGTACGCGCGGAGCTGGTTCGGGGTGCAGCGGCATTCGCGTTTGGGATCGCCGAAGTACCCGCAGGGGCATGGGTTCATGGCGGCGACGAGCAGGAAGCGGGCAGGGTAGGTGATGGTGGCGGCGGCGCGGGAGATGGTGACTTTGCCGTCCTCGAGCGGCTGGCGCATGACTTCGAGCGTGCTGCGGCGGAATTCGGGCAGTTCGTCGAGAAAGAGCACGCCATTGTGGGCGAGCGAGACTTCGCCGGGCAGCGGATTGCTGGTGCCGCCGAGCAGGCCGGCATCGGAGATGGTGTGGTGCGGGCTGCGAAACGGGCGCGTGGTCAGAAACGACTGCCGGCTGCTGAGCAGCCCGGCGATCGAATGAATTTTCGTCGCCTCGATCGCCTCGTCCTCGCTCATCGCCGGCATGATCGTGGCGACGCGCTTCGCCAGCATCGACTTGCCGGTGCCCGGCGGCCCGACCATGAGCAGGTTGTGCCCGCCGGCCACCGCCACCTCCAGCGCCCGCTTCACCCCGGCCTGGCCTTTGACGTCGGCGAAATCGATGTCGTAAACTTCCTCGTGGCGGAGTCGTTCCAGATCGCGCCGCGGCTCGGGCGGCAGCGGGAATGTGCCGTCGATATGCCGGTACGCCTCAGCCAAACTGGTCACGCCGTACACCACCACGCCATCGACCACGCTCGCCTCGACGGCATTCTCCCGGGGGACAATGACCGCTCGCCTTCCGCGCGCCCGCGCCTCGATCGCCAGTGGCAACACCCCACGCACCGCCCGAACACCCCCGTCCAAGGCCAGCTCGCCGGTGATCAAATACTCATCGAACATCCCATCCGGCGCGTCCAGCCGCGCCGCAATCAGCCCGAGCGCAATCGGCAAATCAAACCCCGCTCCCTCCTTACGCACGTCCGCCGGCGCCAAATTCACCGTCAGCCGTCCCCGCGGCGGCTGGAAACCACTGTTCCAAATAGCAGTCAGCACCCGGTCCCGACTCTCCCGCACCGCCGCATCGGGCAACCCCACAATCAATATCCCCTTCATCTCCTCGCTCGGCGACGCATTCGCCTCAATCTCAACTTCCAACGCCTCCACGCCCTTCAGCGCGGCGGAATAGAGCTTGGCAAAAGTGGACGGCATGGTGCCGCTTTCTACGGGCCAAGACGCGCGATCCGTTCAGCGAATGTTTTCGAAGAGGCGGAGGTCGGAGGCCGGGGGTGTTGATTTGATTACTCAGGGGGATTGCGGGTATTTAATATGGATATTTCACTTTCGGCCCTTTTTTACCTAATAAAAGTATTGCATTAGCCCAATTTGGGAGTATAGAAATTATGCTTGGCCGCAATGATAGCATGTGATTCGTTATCAAAGGCTGAGATCAACCCAGAATTCCGCACGCACGCACGCCGACGTTCGACGCCCTATGCCGCTTCATCCAATCCCGCGCTCCGCCTTGGCAATTTTTGCTGGCTGCCTCATTCAGGGCACAGGGATGATTGAGTCCGGTTTCGGAGCGGTCTGGGACGGAGGTACCAATGGCAACGGTAACGCTTGGATTACTGCGACGAATTGGGTGGGCGATGGCTTGCCTCCCTCGGGCGATAATTTGGTATTTGATAACCGAAATGGCAGCCCGAACGCGGACCTGTCCACGCCGATGGGGGTTGGCTCCAGTAGCACATTTGGGCTCATCACATTCAGCGATGCCAACGGCAGACTGCCTTCCACTTTAAACATTAACGCCAATATCACTGGTTTCGTGGCCCGGGTAATCACCCTCAACACGGGCATCACGTTGGCGAACACGACGACCACAGTCGCTTTTAATGCCAACACGAATGGCGCGCTGAGCCTCTCGTTGGGCGGAAATGCGACTTTTACCACATCGCTCTCATCGCAATTAACATTAGCCACACCGATATCGGGAAACTTCGGCATAACCAAAGCGGGAACCGGGACGTTGTTGCTTTCCTCGAGTTCAAACTCCTACACAGGTACCACAACGATCAATGGCGGCACTCTGCGGCTTGGGGCCGACGACGTATTGCCCAACACGAATCTGGTTTTAAATGGGGGAACGCTGAACACGGGAGGAAATTCGGATACTCTGGGACAGCTCGAATTATCCAGCACCTCGACCATTGACATGACCAATGTGGGAGCACTGGTATTCTCCGACAGTTCAAGTCTGAATGACAATTGGGGCGGCACCTTGTCGATCTGGAATTGGGAGCCCGGCGTGACGTCGATGCGCTTTGGGACGACGTCTGCTGGATTGACCTTGGGGCAGCTTTCCCAGATCAGCGTCTACGAGGATGGGGGCACGACATTGATGGGCCCAGCGTCATTAAGCAGCAATGGCTTCCTGATTGTGGTCCCCGAGCCTGGTGCGGTGATGGCGGGGCTGGCGTTGTTGGGGGTGATTGGGTGGCGTGAGCGGCGGCATTTTCTGCGGGTCAGGGGTGTGGCGTGAGCGAGGCTCAATTGGTTTTTGGGGGGAAGCGTTGGATGGGTGGACCGCTTCAGGCGGAACGCGGAGCGACGTGCGAAAGGCATTGAGCGGTAATGCTTCGCGCCCCGGGTAAACCCGGCACACCAACCGGAAGTGATGTGTCGAGTCATGAGCGAAACCACCGATGACCGACCGCCGTCCGATTCGACAACCCCTTGGGAATTGAACGAGTAACGACGAACCAAAAACCAAGAGCGACGAACCAAAAACCAAGAACGAAGAACGAAGAACCAAGAACCAAGAACCAAGAACCAAGAACCAAGAACCAAGAACCAAGAACCAAGAACCAAGAACCAAGAACCAAGAACGAAGGAGCAAGGTTGACGGCGGGCTGGTGTCTGGTTTGTTCGGAGCGGCATGGCACTGAGGCTGCGGACATCGGACCCGGAAGAGGATCTGCCGGACGAGATTTGGCAGCCGGCGCCGGAATTGAGGTGGTGGCAGCGGTGGCGTCGTGGGTGGCGGCTGGCGGTGGTTGTCGTCGGGGTGGCGGTGGCTTATGTCCTGTGGCGTGGGCCGACCGACTATCGGGCGGCGAAGGCATGGCGTGGGCGGATTTTGGCTGGGCAGGCGCGGGAGGCGATGGTGGCTGGCGATGGCGATGTGGCGCGGCGGTTGCTCGATCGGGCGGGTATGCTGGGACCGCGCGATGCGCTTGTCTTGCGCACGATCGCTGACTTCGCTGAATCGCGGGACGACGTGATGGCGCTGTACGCGCTGCGTCAATTGCAGTCGACGGGCCAGGCGGACGAGGCTGACCTGTTGCGGCAGGCGCAGTTGGCCTTCGACTGGGGGCGACCGGAGTTGGCGCCGGTCGACGCGGTGCGTGCCTGGGCGGGCTCCCCCGCGGATTCCCTGGATGCGGCGCGTCTGGAGGCCGGGGCATGGTGGTTGGCCGGTCGCGGGCGGCTGGTCGAGGCGGAGGCGCGGCTGCGTCGGGCGATCGATACGGCAGTGGCGGCGGGAGAGGTGACGGAGGCGCGTCGACTCAGCCTTGCGCTGGCCCAGCTGCTTGTGTCCACTGCCCGTGGCCGGCCGACGTCGGTGCGCGTCGATGAGGCGATCGCCCGCTGGCTGCAGGTGGGGCAGGATGCGGCGGCGGCACCCGGTGACGTCGCGGAAGCAATGGAGCAAGCGGCGGCGGCGGTCGTGGCATTCATCGAATTGTCTTCGGGCGATGAGCCGGAGTGGGCGGGTTCGTTCTCGGAAGTGCTGGCGTACCGGCTCGACACCGCGCCGGACGCAACGCGTGGCCGGCTGCGGGTGGCGCAGGCCAGTTGGGACCGTCATCGCCGGCCCTGGGAGGGATCGGTGGTGGCGGATGACTTGGTGCTCGAGGCCCTCGACGCGCCGGCCGCGCCCGCCTGGCATTATGGCCGGTGGTTGCAGCGCCATGGATTTTTCGAACAAACCGTCCGGTTGGCCGAGGCGCGGCTGGCCGGCGAGAATCCCACCTCCGACTGGTTTTTCCTGCGGCTTGACGGACTGTTTGGACAAAAGCAGTGGGAGTTGGTGCGGCAGGCGCTCGAAGCGACCGGGGCGCCGGTCTCTCCCACCAAACGTCGGTTGTTCCTGTATCGGCTGGTGCTCGCGTCGGAGGCGGGCAGCACGGCGATCGAGGAGGCGCAATCGGCGTTGCGTGACGCGCTGCGCACGGCCGAGGCTGCCGAGGTTCTGGAGGTGGCCAGCAATCTGGAAGCGGCGGGCGACCGTTCACTGGCCATCGAGTGTTACCATCAGGTCCAGCGGCACGAAAGAGTCGGGCTCCCGGCACGACTGGGCTTGGTCCGGTGCCTGCATCAGGAACCCAATGAGACGGCGGAATTAATCGACACGCTGCAATCATTGCTGACGTTGTGGCCGGATTCGGACGAAGCGCGCGCTGACTTGGCGTATCTTCGCCTGCTGCCGCCCCAGGTCCCAAGAGCTGACGATGTGGACGCCGCACGGCGACTGGTTGAAGCCGAGCCTCAATTCCTCGCTTTCCGGGTGGTGGCGGCTTTGGCGGCACTCCGCCAAGGGGAGCCAAAGCAAAGCATGGCCCTGACGTCCGGCGAGCCGGTGCCCTGGGAGTTGGTGCCGCCGGGCTGGCGGGCCGTGCACGCGTGCCTGCTCGCGGCCAACCAGCGCCCCGAGGAGGCCGGCCATCTGGCCGCCTCGCTCACGGCGGGGGCCTTGCGTCCCGGCGAACGCGAGCTCTTGCGAAGCTTCGGTCTCACCCCCGGCTCATGATGCCCGTCGCGGTCGGCGAATCACGTGGGGCGTGGCGATGGGTCGTGGGTGCCACGGCCAGCCTCGGTTGCCTGGCCGCCGCGTCGATCCACATGCATCTGGAGTGGACGCTGAACGAAACCTACCACTACGGCTGGTGGGTGCCGGTCCTGATGAGCTACCTGATTTGGCTCCGCTGGAATGATCGCCCGCCGGCCGCGCCCGCTGCCTCGCCGTGGCTGCCGGTTTGGGTGCTGGCCGCTCTGTCATTGATCGCGCTGTGGATTGTCCGCGAAGCCAATCCGGACTGGCGCTTGATCGGCCTCGCTCTGGCCGCCTTAAGCATCCTCGTCTCGCTGCTGTGGCTGCGGGAAGCCGGCGGTTGGCCATGGGTGCGCCACTTCGCGGGAGCACTGGCATTTTTCGCGCTCGCCTGCCCGTGGCCCACCCCACTGGAGTTGGCCGTTGTCCGCCCGCTGATGACAGCCAACGCGGTGCTCTCGCTGGAAGCGCTCCACTGGCTCGGGGTTCCGGCGGCGCGCAGCGGCACATTGGTCACCCTGCCTGCGGTGACTTTGGGTGTGGAGGAGGCGTGCAGCGGGATTCGCTCGTTGCAGGCGACGTTGATGATGGCGTTTTTTCTCGGCGAAATGTTGCGGCTGAAGGCACGGGAGCGCGCATTACTGCTGGGCACGGGCGTGGTCGTGGCCCTGCTCACCAATGTCCTTCGCACGGTCTTCCTCAGCACCCTGGCCGCCGGCCCGTCCCCCGACGCCGCCGATCGCTGGCACGACCGCGCCGGATGGATCGCCCTGGCCGTCCATGCCGCCACCCTGTTCGCGCTGGCCCACGCCTTCGCCCGAACCGCCGGTGCGGGCGCCGACCGCGCTCCGCTCCGCCTCCGACCCGCGCCCGGCCACCCTCGATGGCCGGTGGCCGGCCCCGCTGTCGCGCTGGCCGGCCTCGCCATCATGGGTCCACTCACCAGTGGGTGGTACACGCACCATGGAACCACCGCCGCGCCTGAGTGGTCGCTCCGCCCGCCGGAAAGTGCCCCGCGGTTTCAAGTCACACCGATTCCCCAGCGCACGCGCCAGCTGTTGCGCTACCAAGGCGGTTGGTCGGCGCGCTGGCGGACGCCCCAAGGGCATCAACTCCATGGATTCTTCCTGACCTGGGGCGCCGGTCAGGCCCCGCCGGAAATCCTCCATTCCCACGAGCCGGGCAATTGCCTTACCCTCGCCGGCATGACACTCGTGCGCGCCCACCCCGAGCCGCTGTACATGGAAATCACCCCAGACCACGCCATCAAGTTTCAAGTTCTCGAGTTCTCCGACCGCGGCCGCCCACTCCATGTGTTTCATGCCGTCGAGGAAACGATCGCCCTCAGGCCGCGCCACGTCCCCGTCCCTGAAGGACTCACCCGTCACGCCCGCCTTCACGCCGCCTGGACCGGCCAGCGCAATGAAGGACTTCGCCTCATCGAAGTTGGTATCTGGAATGCCGCGGACGTCAACGAAGCCCGCCGCGTCATGTCCAACTTCCTCAATGCTTCCCTGCTCCGAGCGGCCATGAAACACTGAATTCTGGAGGTCGGAGGTCGGAGGTCGGAGGTGGATTCCGAAAGTTCCGGCGGTACAACTCAATGGCTTTCGCGCAGCCGGAGGATTCAAAAAACCGCATTCGCGCGAAGCGCTGGCGCTGGAGTACCGGCCGGTGGGCCGGAACCGACGGCCGAGGCACGGAGGCCCGGTGCGAAAAGCCTGCCTCCCGAAGCTTCGCGCCCGGGTAAACCCGGTACCCCAACCGGAAGCGTTGGGTTGGTGTACCGTCTTTAGACGGAGCGCGGAGCGATGGGCGAAACACCTCTCGAATTTTACCTCTTGGAGGCGGCACAAATTACTTAAACAACCAAAACAACCATTGCCAGTGAAGTAATTCTGCGCTACATGATGTAACTCTGGCCTCCGTCACCCACCACTGTCTGTTGTTCACGATCGCCCTGACGCTAGCCGTCAGGGCGACCGGCTTGGCGCAGGAAGAGTCACTCCTCTCGCATGATCCGGTGTCATTGGAATCCGACAGCCTGTCGATCGAACCGGTCGACAGCGGCGCGGCCGACCTGACACTCGAAGGCACCGGGGAGGTTGCCACGCTGACCGAAGCCGTGGTGCCCGCCACGCCGCGGAGCGTCCGTTTTCATGCGTCAGGCGGCGCGGTGTACGACGACAATATCTTTCAAACCGCCGACGACACGGATTCGGACACTTTGTTCCTTCTCGCCGCCGGGATCAAGTGGACGCCACGGGTCACGGAAAGAAACATGTTCTCGCTCGGGTACACGGCCACCGCGTTCGAGTACCTGGACAACTCGGACTTGGGCGGCGACATCAACCATGATGCCCGGATCGACGGGCGCGCCCTCTGGGGGGCCACGACGTTTACCGGCAACTTCGGCTACCGCCATCTCGCTGGCACCGACATCTCACTGGCCGGCGGCACGGCCACTCCACAGCCACTGACCTCCGCGTCGGGCGACCGCGACCTCAGCCCGCAGGAACGCCGAGATTTGATCTCCATCGCCTTCGGCCTCGCGCGCCCGATCGCCGGCAAAACTTCGCTGACGGCCGGCGGGCGATACCAGGCGGATCTGTACGATGACCTGCCGTCCACTGACGACCTCAGCGGTTACCTCGGCCTGGGGTATCTGGTGGGCGCCCGCACGACGGTCGGCTTCCAGGGCGTCATCGGCCGCTCCGGTGGCGACGACGGCGCGATCGAGGAAACCTACCAGAAGGCCCTCCTCACCGCCAGCTACGATCCCACGGAAAAGCTCGACTTCTCGGCCAGCGCGGGCCTCGATTTCCGGCAGGCCGACGTCGACGGCGGCGGCGACCGCACTGATTTTGTCTTCAACCTGTCGGCCCGCTACCAGTGGCGGGAGAAAACGGGATTCTTCCTCAATGGCGGGCGGGATACCACCGGCTCATCCACCGTAACCGGGGCGGCCAATAACCGCACGTCCATGTACTTCGGCATCAACCAGAAGATCGGGGAGAAATGGAGCCTGGACCTGGCGGGCGGCTACGATTTCTCTGATTACCAGAACCCTGCCGACGACTATAGCTCAGTGCGCGACGAGGATTTCACGGTCGGGCGGGCGCGCCTCATCTACCAGCCCGCGGCCAACTGGAACATCGGATCCTTTTACGAGTACCGCCAAAACGATTCCAGCGATGACGCGCTTTCTTACGAAGGCAATCGATTTGGACTCCAGCTTGCGGTCTCGTTCTGATGACCTAGGATGCGTCAAGCGATCGAGTGATCGCTGGTCCGCCATGATGTCCCTTCGTCTCCTCGCGCTTGTTCTGGCCCTGTGGGTACCCCTTGTCGCTCCGGTCGTCGCACAGGAAACTCCAGCCCCGGCACCGCCACCCTCTGTTCGGTCGGATGAGCCGCCGCCAGTCGATGCGGCTTCTTTAAACCACCGGCTGGCGCCGGGCGACAGCATCGAAGTCCGCGTCTTTCAGGAACCTGATCTGGACGCCAAGGTGACGCTGAGCAAGGACGGTCGCGCCGCGCTGCCGCTGGTCGGCGAAGTGTCGCTCGGCCGCCTGACCACGACCCAGGCGGCCACAGCCATCGTGGAACGCTACAAAAAAGGATATCTTAAAAATCCGCGCGTCACGGTGAGCATTGTCGACTATGCGCGCCAGCGGTTCACCATTCTCGGGGCCATCAGCAAACCGGGATCGTATTTCATGCCGACCGGCGAGTCGCTCACGCTGCTCCAAGTCATCGGCATGGCCGGGGGCTACACGCGCGCCGCCAATCCCTCGAAGGTCACGATTCAGCGTGGCGGCACTCAGGGGCGGGTCATCGAAGTGGATGCCAAGCGGATGGCCCGCTCCTCGCAAGCGCCCCCGTTTCGAATTGAAGCGGGCGACGTGATCACCGTTGCCGAGTCCCTATTCTGATGCTCTTTGGCCATGGGGAGTCTGAGCTCGTCAGCCCACAAGCCCGGCTCCCCACCCGCCTCATTCCCATGAATTTTCAGCGCTACCTCTTCCTGCTGCTCCGGTACTCGTGGCTGATGGTTCTGCTCACGGGATTGGCCGTGGCCGCGGCTTGGATCCATGTCAGAAAACAACCGAAGGTGTACGCCTCACGAGCGACGCTGGAGGTCGAAAGCGAGCAGACGAAAGTGCTCAACATTCAGGACGTCAAGGAGAACCGGATCGCGACGCTCGATGCCATCAACACCGTGGTCCAAAATCTGACCAACAACACGCTGATGCTCAAGGTGGCCAAACGGATCGGTCGGACCGACGATTGGGCCAAGCGCAACGCCGATGGCAAGCTCGAGACTTCCCAGGAAGGACAACTGGCCGGATCGGTGCGCGCCCAGCTCACGGTCTCGCTCCGCCGCAACACCCGGCTCATCGACATCGTGGCCGAAGATTCGGATCCCGAAAAAGCCCTCGCGCTCGCCGATGCCGTAGTTACGGAATTCCTCGCCTTACTGAGTGGCGACCGAACGGAATTATCGAGCAAGGCGAACACCTTTCTCCTCGAGGAAGCGCGGAAATTGAAGGAAAAATTGGAGGAGTCGGAAAACAAACTCGCCAAATACCGGTTGGAGAACAACGCCGTCTCGGTTGAACAAAACCAAAACATCATCGTCGGCCGCCTCAATTCGTTGAGCACGGAGGTCACCGCCACCAGCACCAAACGGGCCTCCTTGGAGGCCGACCTCAAGGCCCTCGAGGCCGTGGATCCCAAGGACACGGAGGCCATGCTGCGGCTGGCCAGCGTGGCTGCCCTGCCTCAGGTCGCCACTTTGCAGGGGTCGCTGACCGCCAAAGGAGCCGAGTTCGCCGCGCTGCAAGAGCGGTACCTCGAACTCCACCCGAAATTCATCGCTGCCCAAACCGAAATCAACGAGCTCCGGACCAAATTGGGCGAAGCCGTGCGCGATGCCAACGTGCAGCTGCGCGCGCAGTTCGACACCTTCGTGGAAACGGAGAAGAACCTGAAAGCGTTGCTCGCTGAACAGGAGAAGAAGGCGCTGGAGCTCGATCGCATGTCAATCCCCTACAACGTGCTCCAGCGCGAAGTGGAGACCGACCGTGAATTGTACGAAACCATCCTGACCCGCCTCAAGGAAACCAACGTCACCCAAGGCTTGGAAAAAACACCGTACCGAATCGCCGAAGAGCCGCTGCTCAATCCGACGGCGATTCGACCCAACCAGCGGAAAACACTCACCACCGCCGCGCTGCTCGGACTGGTCGCCGCCATCGGGCTCATCCTGCTCATCGATCGTCTCGATTCTTCGATCCGCACGGTGGATCAGGCGGAGGCTGAGCTCGGACTGCCGGTGCTGGCCGCCATTCCGGAAATGAAGTCGGACGACATGCCGCCAGGAGGCACCGTGCTGGAGCATGCCCCGGGCAGCTCGCAGGCCGAGGCGTTTCGTTCGCTCCGGGCGTCGATTTCGCTGCTCGGCGAGGCGTCCCAACGCCGGATATTCCTGGTGACCAGCGCCATCCCGTCCGAAGGGAAAACGTTCAGTTCGCTCAACCTGGCGGCTGCGCTCGCCAGCCAAGGGCTGAGCACGGTGCTGGTCGACGCCGACCTGCGCCGCCCGTCGCTCAGTGCCTCGCTGCTCCATCGCGAATCGCGAAGGGGCGAAGAGTACCGCGGTCTAAGCGATGTACTCAGCGGACTGGTGCCGCTCGCCAAAATCATTCACGAAACAAGCATCGAAAACCTCTTCCTCGTCCCCGCCGGCCGCCGCGCCCCCAATCCCGCCGAACTGCTCGGACAGCCGCTCACCGCCAAGGTGATCGCCGCGCTCGCGTCCGCCTATGACCGCGTCATCATCGACAGCGCGCCCATCAATGCTGTCAGCGATTCGCTCTCCCTCGCCAAACACGTCGACGCCGTCTGCGTCGTCGTCAGATTCGGCAAAACCCCGCGCCGCGCCATCGCCCGCGCCCTGCGATTGCTCAACCACGCTGGCGCCAGCCTCGCTGGCCTCGTCATGAATCGCATGCCCGCCAACCGAGGGGCCGCGTATTATTACTACTACTACGGCGACCCGTACGTCAAAGACAGCGTCTACGGAAGCGACTCGGCCAAAGGCAAACTGAAACGAAAACGAAAAAGCCGGAGCGAAGAGGCTCCGGCAGCGTGAGTGGGGCGGGGGGAAGCGCGCGGGGAAAGGCGCTGCTCGCGACGAGCGAAAAGCGTTGGCGGGAAAGCTTCGCATTCCGGGTAAACCCGGTACACCAACCCAATGCATTCGATTGGTGTACCGATCTACCGACCCCCATCGGGGATCGGCGCCTCATAGGCCTCCACCGCGGCGCGGGAGCCGCGCTTTTTCCAGATGTCGAGCAGGGCGGCGCGGTCGGCGGGGGAGGCTGACTCGATCACGCGAGGCATTTCCGCGTCGAGCAGGGTGGGCCGGGCGGCCGCGGCCCAGGAGCGGAGGCGGTCGTGGTCGTCCTGAAACAACGTGAGAACGCGGCGCATGAGCGGTTCGCTGGTGCGGGCCTGCGACACTATGTCGTTCGTCACGGTGGCCACGCCCGGGTGAATCCAGCGCGAGACACGGGCGGTTTCCTCCGCGCGATGCAGGGCATCGACCCAAAGGTTTGCCGCACGAGCGGGGTCCACCGCGAGCCAGCCGCGGGACTGTCGAAGCGGCACGCCGGGCGGCATGGGGTCGAGTCGTCGGTGGATGGCGAATGCCTGATCGGCCACCGCATCGAGGTCGTCAAAGTGCAGCGCGAGCATGCCGCGCTGGTAGTGCAGGGTGGCGTCCAGGGGCGCGGAGCGCAGCCCGGTTTCGGTCGCGGCGATGGCGGCGCGCAAGAGGTCTTCGGGGAGGTTCGGGATGGATGCGGCGGTGTCAGGCGCGGTCGTGGTGGCGGCCGCCGCCGCGGCCCGCACAGCCGCCTGATCTTCGATGTAGAGTCGGGTGGCTTTGGCCATGGCCTGGGGCGCGGCGACAATTGGGCTCGGTCGTCCCCCGGTCACATGACTGACCAGCAGCCAGCTGCCGCCAGCCAGAGCGATTGCCCCGGCCACCCGCAGGGAAAGGCGCGCCGCCGGTCCGGCTGGAGGTGGCGTGGCCCCGGGCATCCGAAAGGCGGCGGCCGCGAGCATCACCGTGAGCAGGCTGAGGACCGGCAGGTGACCGGGCGTATCAAACACGCCATGCACCGGGACGACGAGTGCCGTGACGAGCCCGCCCCATCGCAGCGACCACCCGCGCCTCCGCCACGCGGATCGGGCGGCGGCGAGGGCGACCGCAGCGACCAAGCCCGCCAGCGCGAGGGCACAGGGCACACCGGCCTCGGTGGCCAGCAGGAGCCAGTCGCTCTCGGGATGAAGGCAGCGGCTCTCGCAGGCCGACAGCCGTCGGTATTGCGGGATCACGTGCTCAAACATCCCTCGGCCGATCCCCGACCACCACGCCTCGCGGATCAAGTCAAACGTGTCGCGAAAAATCAGCCATCGACCGTCCTCCTGCAGGCCGAGGTCGAGTTCCATCGGCGCGGGCGCAGCACTGGCGTCGGCCAGTCCGTCAGCCGGCGGGTCGGGTGTGGCGACCGTCGTGGCCGCCGCCGGCCGGAGCAGGCGCGATTTGATTTCGGCATCGGAAATCCAGAAGAGGGCGCCCACGGCTCCGACCCCCAGTGACAATCCAAGGGTCGCGCGGCGTGACCAGCCGTGGGCGGCGACTCCCGCCACCCAAGCGACCACTCCGAGCCCGAGCAGCAGCAGGCCGGCGCGGCTCACCGAGAACCCCAGCAAGGCGCCGGCGGACAGCATTCCCGGGATAAGGACCAAGGCGGCCCGGCCACCCCGGTTGTACCGAATGTGGTGGACGGCCGTGGTCAACGCCGCCAACACCCCGATGACCAGCAGCGTGGCCGTGTGACTGCGGTTGGCGAAAAGCCCAAATGTTTTCTCCGGGTCCCAAACCCAACCGGGTACTTGATCCACCAGCGCCACGCTGAGCGCTGCGTAAATGCCAATGGCCCACGCCAAGCCCATCATCAACCACGCCTGCCCGCGGTCAGTCAACCGGTGCCCGAGCAGCCAGATTCCGGCCGCCACCGTCAGAGCGAGTCGAACCCAGTGTTGAAAACTGACGGCCGGATGCGCCGTGATGTGACCACCGGTCGAAAGGCCGAGTGCTTCCACCTCGCGCCGCCAATCAGGGTCATACCCCCATCCCCGCGGTAAAAATGCCAGGGCCGCCAAGAGGATCACCGCCGCACCCAGCACCCACCACAGCCGGGGCAAGGCCACCCGCGGGGCCGCGAACAGCATCGCCGCTCCGATGAGCACGCCCAGCACCCCGTGCGTCAATTGGAGCGGCGCCCCTGATCCAAACAGCCCAAAACCCACCGCCGCCCCGACCAGCCCAAAGGCCCATCCAGCTTTCGCCGATCCTGTTTCCTCGATCATGCGCGTGCGGGTCTCAGTCATCGTGGGATGGATCGACTGGGTTTGGTTGCGGATAAGCCCCGTAGCCCGCCGGTCCCCGGCGGGAGAAGGCGCACGCAAACCCTCTCGGAATTATCCTCAGATCTGGGATGGGAACCACGAATCACACGAATAGCCAAGGCCTTGCTCCATGATCACCCTCCGCTGGTCGGATGCCCGCGCGGGGAGAAGAGGCGGTGTCTCAGACGATCTTGCGCTTTCCACTCCGCCCAATCCACAAGAATGGGAGAACGGGCCTGGCCTGGTACAGTCTCACCGCCTACGAGCCCGGGAGGTCTCGTCCCACCTCGAGCGACACGCACCCGCGGAATCATTCCTTTTCTTCCTGATCACTCGTGGCGATTTGTGCCATACGCTGTTCTACAGTCTTTTGTGCGTCAGCCACCAACAACGGAGAGGCTGCGACAACCAAGAACGAAGAACCAAGAACCAAGAACCAAGAACCAAGAACCAAGAACCAAGAACCAAGAACGAAGCTCCCTCACCCTCCCATGTTTCCTATCCCCGCCTCGATCATGGCTCGTTCGCGGCGGGCGAGTTGCAAATCGGCGTCGACCATCAGAGCGCACAGGTCTTTAAAGCGGACCTTCGGTTCCCACCCGAGTTGGCGTTTGGCTTTGGAGGCGTCGCCGATCAGGAGGTCGACTTCGGCCGGGCGCTCGTAGCGGGCGTCGTGTTTGACGCAGGCGCGCCAGTCGAGGTCGAGCTGGGAAAAGACTTCCTCGACGAATTCCTGCACGCTGTGGGTTTCGCCGGTGGCCACCACGTAATCGTCCGGTGTGTCCTGCTGCAGCATGAGCCACATCATTTCGACATATTCCTTGGCGTAGCCCCAGTCGCGTTTGGCGTCGAGGTTTCCGAGGTACAGGGTGTCTTGTAAACCCAGTTTGATCCGCGTGGCGGCCCTGGTGATTTTGCGGGTCACGAATGTTTCGCCGCGGCGGGGCGATTCGTGATTGAACAAGATGCCGCTGCTGGCGTGCAAGCCGTACGACTCGCGATAATTCACCGTCAACCAGTGGGCGTAGACTTTGGCGCAGGCGTACGGCGACCGCGGCCAGAATGGAGTCGATTCGCGCTGCGGCACCTCCTGCACCTTGCCGAACATTTCCGAGGACGACGCCTGATAAAACCGGACTGATTCGATGAGCCCGGCCTGCCGGATGGCTTCGAGCAATCGCAACGTGCCGAGCCCGACGATATCACCTGTCGATTGCGGGATGTCGAAAGACACGCGCACGTGGCTTTGCGCACCGAGATTGTAGATCTCGTCGGGATGGAGCTCGACCAGGAGCTGGGTCAACCCGGCGGTGTCCATGAGATCGCCGTAATGCAGGCGCAGTCGGGCGGAAGGCAGATGAGGGTCCCGGTACAAGTGCTCAAGGCGGGCGGTATTAAAGCTCGACGACCGGCGGATGATTCCATGCACCTCATACCCTTTGTCGAGCAGCAACTCGGCCAAATACGATCCATCCTGTCCGGTGATTCCCGTGATGAGCGCTTTTTTCATGAAAGGTTTTCTCGAGCTGGGGCTCGAATGAAGTGGTGCGCGCTCCGGGTAAACCCAGTAGACCCACCGGAAGCGTCTCGCCCTACTGGGGACGGGACAAGGTTGTGCCTATCACATCGGCCCAGCGTTCCAGGCACCGCTCGCGCGAGACTTCGCTGACCGCCGCGGCGGCGGCGGATTGCAGGGATGTCCAGACGCCGTGGTCGCCAAGCGACCTGACGAGTTCCGCGGCGAGCCTGTCGCCACTGGCTTTCTCCATGACCCATCCGGCTCCGGTGTCGCAAATGAGCTGGGCGGCTTCGCCCGCGGCCGGGCCAAGCAGCAGGCACGGCCGCCCGACCGCCAACGCGCCATACACTTTGCTCGGGACCACCGTGCCGACCACCGTGTCCTCCATGGAGGCCAGATGGAGGTCGGCGGCGCTGAGCGTGACGCGCAGGTCGGCCCACGGCTGCGACGGCAGGAAGCGCGTGTGCGGGCAGGCGCCCACCGCCTCGCGCATCCACGGAAACTTCGGGCCTTCGCCGATAAACGCCCAGTGGATCGGCGGGTTCGCAGCGGCCGTGGCGCGCACGGCATCGGCGATGGCCTCAAACGGGTGAGCGCGGCCGAAATTTCCAGAGTACATCACGACCCGCGCTCCGGTCGGCGCCAGCGAGGCCCGGAACGCCTGTCGACGCTCATCGTCGTCGGCACGGGGTTCCGGAAGCGGCGCCCAATTCGGGATGACGTCCGGCCTCGGTCGGTCCGGGTCGCGGGTGTGAAGCCGCGTCGCCATGCAGCGCCCAACGGCCACCACCCGGTCGTGCCGGCGCAACGCGCTGATCGCCAGCCGCCGGCAGACACCCGCCGCCGCCCCGCCCCGCCTTAACACCCCAAGCTCCTCCGCCACCTCCGGGTACACGTCCTGCGCCCAGTGAATCAACCGCGTCCCGACCGGCTTGAGCGCCGCCACCGCCACCGCCTGCAACGGCGGATCAGTCATACTCACCCACCCGTCCATCGGCGACATTCCCCGCAGCCGCCACGCCAACGACGGATATTGCCGGGCATATCCTACTGCTTTCGAGGCCAGCCCGGTCCGCTTGCCGCTCGCCCCGCCGTATCGAACCACCTTGACCCCCGATGGCCTTGACTCAGTCGTCCCCTCCGGTGCCCGCGCCGCCAACACCGTGACTTCGTGCCCCCGTCGCGCCAAATCAGCTGTCAGTTCCCACAACAACTGCCCCGTCGCCCCCGGCGTCGGTGGAAAGACGCGATTGATGAATAGGAGGCGGGGCATGGGCGGCGTTCTTGGTTCTTGGTTCTTGGTTCTTGGTTCTTGGTTCTTGGTTCTTGGTTCTTGGTTCTTGGTTGTATGTGGTTGCGATTCAACGGACGCGGGACCACGTATTGCACGAATTATCAATCAGTTAAGAAATTTCCGCGGGCGCGTGTCGCTTAAGGTGGGACGAGCCCGGGAGGTTGCGTACCACCGAAACGCCCGCTTCGCCTCGCCGGCTCGGGCGGGTGCCTTCACCGCATCAATGCCGGCAGACGCAAAATGGGATGGAGGAACCACAAACCACACTAAAACTGAATGGTTTACAATAAACGGGTCTCCCACCCGCCAAGGACAAAGTCATCATGGAGCCACGCCCTCGCTCATCGCGTGTGCGGTGTCGTATACTACCTGATTCTTCAGAAACCAAGAACCAAGAACCAAGAACCAAGAACCAAGAACCAAGAACCAAGAACCAAGAACCCTTCACCCACGCCCCGCGCCGTGCTCCGCGCCCATGCGCACCGTCCCTGCCGCGAGGTCGTTCAGGTAGGCCGCATAGGTCTGGCGCAGGCCGTCGCGCATCGAGGTGCGGGCCTGCCATCCGAGGGCAGTGAGCTGCGATACGTCGAGCAGTTTCCGCGGTGTGCCGTCCGGTTTGGTCGGGTTGGTGCGGATGTCGCCGCGAAACCCGACTACCTCGGCGACCATCTGAGCGGCTTCCAGGATGGTCACGTCGTGGCCAGTGCCGACATTCACCCAGTCGGGCGGATCGGGAAGCCGCAGCAGATGCAGACAGGCGTCAGCCAGGTCATCAACATACAGGAACTCGCGCCGCGGCGTGCCCGATCCCCAGATCGTCACCTCAGAATCCTCGCGACCCGCTGCCTCGTGAAACCGTCGCAGCAGACCGGGCAAAACGTGAGAATGCTCCGGATGATAGTTGTCGCCCGGGCCATAGAGATTGGTCGGCATCGCCGAATGAAACATCACGCCGTACTGACGGCGATACATCTGGCACAGTTTCAACCCTGCTATCTTCGCGATGGCATACGCCTCGTTGGTCGGTTCCAACGGCGACGTCAGCAAGCAGTCTTCCGGCATCGGCTGCGGCGCCAGCCTCGGGTAAATGCACGAACTGCCCAAAAACAAAAGCCGCGCAACCCCGCTCCGCCACGCCGCATGGAGCACATTCTGCGCCATCGCCAGGTTTTCATACAAGAATCCCGCCGGTTCATCCCGGTTCGCCACAATCCCACCCACCCGCGCCGCCGCCATCACCACGACCTCCGGCCGCTCACGCTCGAAAAACGCCTCGACCTCCACCTGCCGTGTCAAATCAACCGCCTCGCGCCCCGCCACCACCACATCGCTCCACCCCGCCGTCCGCGCCGCCCGCACCAACGCCCCTCCCACCATCCCCGTGTGGCCTGCGATGTAGAGACGTTTTTGGGGTGGGTCGAGATGCATGGGCGGAGGTCGGAGGGCGGTGATCAGTATTCGGTGGTCAGAATTCGGATCGAAGCGGGAAGGGACGGAAGGACAGGCGAGGAATTGGCGATAGGATGGATGAGCCACCAGCGAATGGGCAAGTCCGGGAGCGAAGCGGGTTTTTCGAGGACGAGGACGATACTGAGGATTCGGAACAGGTTTTTTTCGCCCAAGTGATGGTTTGTCGGTTTCAACCATTCATCCGCCGCGCCGTCGGGCCAACGGCGCGCGACGGGAGGTGGCTTTTGCTCGTGCTTTTCGGCGAAACCACGCCCCGGTCGAAGGGGCGCGATGGCATTGAGGTGGGACGCGACCTCCCGGGCGCGTAGGCGGTGAAGGTGTACATCTGGGAACGGTTTTCACTTCTCGAGGGATGGTCGCTTGTTTTACATCAGGGGTATAAATCCACTCAGCCGCCAAACGATTACGAAACACGTTGGACTGTTGTCACCTTGGCATCTCTCCATGAGGCGTCTTCGTGAGACGCTTCAAGAATCTTCAACCGAATCTCGTGGAAGTACCGGCGTTTCAGCGCGGCGAGCCGCCAACCGGCGACACCGTCGAGGAAACCGCGCTTTAATAACAGGGCGGCAAACCAATAGAGCCACGCCAGCCACCAAGCGTCGAGGTGTCGGTATTTGAACTTCTGCCGGTCGTTCAGTGTGGCCCAGGCCTGCGGACCGGCTTCGGCGAGCCAGAGAAATCGCCGGGCCTCCCAAGTCGAATACTCGTTGTGACGAGCCAGATACGCCTGCAGCCCGCGGTGGTCGTGGTGTTCGAGGCGCGAGGCGAGGCGACCGACGGTGCCGGCGAGGACCGGGTGCTCGTGCACCTCCATGTCAAGAGAGCTCCACGAGTCCTCGGGAAACCGCTCGTATTCGCCCGCCCCAATCCGGAGAAGGGCCAACTTGCACATGGTGTCGCCGTGACGCAACGGCCTGCCCATGAACCAGTTGGTATACTCGATCCAAAAGCCGTTATGCGCGGTCGTCGGCAGGACTCGCCGCAGTTCGTCGACCATGGCTTGCGTCATCCGCTCGTCGGCATCGAGAAAAAGGACCCACGGCTGCGTGAAAACACCGGCCCGCAGCGCCCAGTTCCGCTTTTTCGGAAACTGTCCATCCCAAAGAAATTCCAAAACCTCCGCCCCGGCCGCCCGAGCTATCTCCACCGTCCGATCAGTGCTTGAGGAATCGACCACGACCACCTGCGGAAAAGCCGTGCCCAGCGATTCAAGGCACCCCGGCAGATTTCTCGCTTCGTTGCGGACGGGAAGGCAGATCGTGATGGGAAGCGTTTCATTCATCCGCGGTACTCTTCTGGGCGATCAGGAGCATTGACGTGGCGAATGGACGAATTCGGCCGGGTCTTTGCACGGTTCCCACCGATAAGCCGGCCTCTTCCTTCAATCGGCCGAGGGTCTTGATCGACCAAAACTTGAGGTGGCCGTGATCCCACAGCGCAGTGAGTGCAACGCCGCTTCCGAGGCGTCGATGAACTCAGCGGAATCAACGCTCATCACCCGTCCCCTATAAATCGTTCCCGTGCGAACGCTGGCGAATCGGCCGGGCCGGGTTCCCGGCCACTACGGTCCACGATGGAACATCGTTCACGGCAACTGCCCTAGCCCCCACGACAGCGCCCGCACCCACCGCGACGCCAGGCCCGATGAATGCGTCCGCACACACCCAAACATCATTGCCTACATCGATGGGTCGCTTCAACAACGGCATGGCCGGATCTCGATAATCGTGGGTCCCCGCGCAGAGATGAGCGCGTTGAGAGATCGTCACGCGTTCTCCGAGGGTGACTGGTCCGAGGTTGTAAATGAGGGCCTCGAAACCAACGGCCGACCACGCACCCATCTCGAGATTCCATGGAATGAAGATTCTGGCCGTTGGGTCGACGCGCGCATGCGGTCCTACGCGAGCCCCAAAGACCCGAAGCATCAGCCGACGCCAACCCCAGAGAGGCCGCGGGCTGCAACGAAAAAGCGGGCGGACGGCCGCCCATAAAACCCGCCCGGCCAATTCACGCCGGCTCCATTTGCGCGCCGCTCGGTTGGCGGCAATACCGGATGATGCTCGATCCATGGTGCGGCGACTGCCCACGCTTGCCTGAAGTTTGTATATTTTGGGCGAAGTTTTGAACGCAGAAGGGGCTCCGCCCCGCAGAGATGGGAATTATCCCGGCAGTCCAATGGCCTTCGGCTTCTTTTTTCAACCCGTCAGTCGTGCACGCATGCCGGCTTGGCGGCCCCGTCCAGCAGCCACGCGTAGACCGAGTGCAGGCGTTGGGCCACCGAGGACCAGGTGAACGACTCGGCCACCAGCCTGCGCCCCTGGGCGCCCATCGCCACTCGTTGACTATCCGTCAGGGAGGCGAGCTGGTGCAAAGCCTCGACGATGTGTTCCTTTGTCGGGAGGGTGAGGATGGCGGCGCCAGCTTGGAATCCCTCAGGGAGGTGACACTGGGGAGAGATCACCGTCGGCATTCCCATGGCCCACGCTTCAAGCACCGCCATGGGAAGGCCCTCACTATGGCTGGCCAGAATGAAGGCGTCGGCTTCGCGCAGCAGCCGGTCTTTGTCTTCCCCATAGGCCTGTCCGGAAAATGAAATCGAAGTCTCCGCGCCCAGTGCCGCTGTGAGATGCCGGAGCGCCGGTTCGTGGCCGCCGTCGTCCCAGCCGGCAATTTGCAACCGCCAGTGACTGGCCAAGCCTGGCTCCGCGCGGCGCCATTCCGCCCAGGCTCGAATGGTTTCGTCCAATCCCTTTTTCGGATGGAGGCGTCCAAGAAACAACAGGGTCCACGGCGGCGGGCGATTGTCGCGGTTCGGAATAGATTCCGCGAGGTCCACCCCATTGGGTATCACGCATACTGGACCGCGCAGACCATGCGCGCGCATCGCCTCCAACTCAGCCTCCGACAGCGCATGGAGGCAGGCTGACTCCCGGAGATTGGAGTTCTCGAACAGACGGCCGGCCAGTCGCTTCTTCCAGGCCGAAAGTGCCAGCGCGCCCGGATCCAGCATGCCGCGCGGGCTCACCATGTGCGGGCGTCCTGTCGAGCGCGACCATTGACGCACCGAGATCGACGGATAAGACCACAGAAATTGGAGGTGAACGAGGTCTGGCTCAGCCTCTCGAAGCCGATTCCGCAGCCCGGGCATCCACGACAACCGGCGCGGACCGCGAACCGGCAGGGCACACGCATCGAGTCCGCGCCAGTGGGCCAGATCTTCGGAGGTCCAAGCATCGGTGCATCCCGTCACTCCGACCTCCAGGTCATTTCGCGCCGCGAGGGCAGAAGCCAGATGACGGACACTGAAAAACAAACCGCCTGAAAGTCGGGAAAGCGACCCCGTGACAAGCTGAATTCTCATTCCCTGATCCCGCCCGGCTTCGCCAACTCGAAGACCACCTCCGCACCCCAGCGGCGGCTCAGTCCACTCAGGCGTCGCTCGAGCCAGTGGTTTGCCTTTGGCCAGATCCGGTCGCCCCAGGGCAGGCAAAAGCCATATCTTTGCACACTGTCGATGGCCAGACCCGCCGTCTCGGCGGCGCATTCAATTTCATGCTTGCTGTACCAGGTTATGTCATAACCTTTTTGTCGCCGGTGTCGGTGCCGACTGGTCACACTCAGCAGCCGCGCCCCAGGATGATCGATGAGAGTGGATTGAAGGAGAATCCGGCCGCCTGGACGGAGGTGACCTGCGAGGAGGCGCAGCAGTTCCTCGAGCCGTCCGGTATGCGCGATCAGGCCGAGAGCGAGGATAACGTCGAAGGTGCCGCCGAGCCGTGCGGGTTCCTTCAGGATCTCGAAGATGTCGCCAATCCGCCACTGGATCGCCGAAGCCCCCGTGCTTCCATCGAGCAACCGCCTCGTTTGTTCGATCATGGCAGTGGAGATGTCGGCCACGACGGCCTCCGAGAACGATCCGGCTTCGAAAACCGCCTGCGTGATCTCGCCTGTGCCACAGGCACAATCGAGCAGACGACCGCCGGAGCCGATCGCCAAGTCCCGTGCCGCCTGCAGGCGGGTGGCAAAACAATACGAGGCCCCCGTGGGGGAGCCCAAAAAATTCGCTGAATAGGCAGCGACTTGGGAATCGAAGAACTGGCGAACGGGCTGACTCATGGGCGGCGGAGGCGCGGCAGCGAGGCGGGTCTGAAACGGGGGAGCAAGAAACTGCGCAACTGGATTGGCGTTTTGTTCGAAAACCGGTTTTCAGCCCAAATAAGGACATTGGAACCACGAAAGTCACGATACACACGAAAATTCATTGGGTTAGGTTCGGTGGTTTTCGATCTCGAGGGATTTCAAGAATCCGCTTTGGGCGAAGCCCCTTGGTTGGAGGAGCGTCTGAGGAGGCATTGTAAAATCAGAGTGTCGATGGTCCGATTGGCCCGCGGGCCGCGATTCATGGCATGATCGGCGGCGTGCCTCAACCCTTCGGCGAATCGAGAGGGTGACCAGTCGCGAATCAAACGACAGCTGGCCTCAGCCATGGCCAAGAGGGGAAAGGTGGCCTTGGTCATTTCCCGCAGGAGGTCGGCCATTGCCGGAAGATTCCCGGGGTCGACGGTGAAGCCGTTTTGGCCGTCCCGGACCAGATCGGCGGCGCATCCGCACCGACGTGAAACGACAACCGGCAGACCGGAGGCCATGGCTTCATTTACCACCAGACCCCAAGGTTCCATGGTGCTCACGTGAACGAAGGCCGAGGCGAGTCCGTAGTAGGTGGGAAGTTCCGGAAACTGCACGAACCCGGGCATGTGCACACGCCCGATCAGGGCGAGTTCGCCGCGCCGGGCCTCCAGCGCCCCGCGCAATGGCCCATTCCCGAGAATGACCAAGTCCCAGCCATGGTCGTGTTCGGCATCGCAGCCAAGGCTCAAGGCAAAGGCCTCCATGAGGCCCATCAGGTTTTTCTGCGGCAGAAAGCGGGCGGAGGCCAGAAAATACGGGCGATCCAGTCCTAACCGTTGCCGGTGGGCGGGGGCGGATGTCCGCGCCGCTTCGGCCCCTTGGGCAAAGTGGGCGTTGTCGACGACGTCGTAGCCAGACCACACCGCATCCCGCGGCATCCCGAGATCTACCGCGTATTCGACATGACTGGAACCGCCGACGAGGGCGGCGGAGCACTGTCCGACGACGCGCCGCTTCAGGCACTCCTTGAGCGGATGCCGGGGAGAATCCCAAGCGGTGCTTTCCGACATGAGGACCGCCGGGGTCCGGTGCCGTCGACACCAGATTAGCGCCATCAGGGCGTCTGGGAGCGCCCAACCTGGGATGGCGACAACATCTGGACGTACCCGCGAGAGCGTGGCGTCCATTTTTTCAACGGCCCTTCGCCGCGCGCTCCGGGATCCGTCGTAGGTGGCCTGCAGGGTGCTTCGCCGAAACCCGCGCGCGCCGTCCACCAAGTCCCAGGAATACACGTCGTCGTGACCGACAAATTCGATCGCCTCCACTTCCATCAGACGAGCGGCCGCTTCCAACCGCGCGTGGTGGTACGGTCCCAGTCTCCAGAAGCAGATGGCGACTCGCGGCATAGGGTCATTACCGCTCGGCGCCTGTAGCCGGGGGCGTGCCAGCCGATCGCCACAACCTGAGACGGGGCGTTGACTTTTCCCGCTCAGACGCCTGCCAATTCTCGAGTACAAGGACCAGCAGGAAGGCGAAGACCAGTGGCCAGAGGACCAGAAGGGTGAATTCGCGCCCGAGGTTTGGAGTCAGGCCGATGCCCATGAGGAACAACAGCAATCGCGGCAGTTCCGCCCTTCGCCGCCATTGCCGACACAGCCACCACGCGTACAGCGCCATCAGTCCCGCCGCCGCGATCGGTCCGAGCACTGGACCGAAATTAATGAACCCCTGGCCGATGAGGCCGGTGGCAATAGTCGCGGTGACCGCTCCCTCCGCTCCTTCCTCCTGCCCGCGCAATTTCGAGTACTCCGCGCTGATGCGCGGCTTGTTCGGCCAGATGACTCGTGGCACCACGGTGGCGGCGTGGGCCATATAGTCCGCTCCAAGGGTCAATTCGAGCAATCCGGCATCGTGGGCCAAGTTCATGAAGGCCAGTTCTTCAATCATGTTCAGCCCCTCATGGGTCTGATCCATTTCGACGGCGGCGAAGGGATGCCGGATGAACTCCTGAAATCCAGTTTGCCGAAACTGGAGCATGGCCAGCATGAGGTAGTGGAGGACAAATAAGATGCCGAGAGCCGCAACGGCCCGCCCTTTCGTCACCCGGCCGTCCTTGAAGAGGTACGCGAAGATTCCGGGCATCGCGACCGCCAGAAGAAGATTGCGCGCTCCCAGGAAAAAGAAATATGGCCAGGCCAGCAGCACCATCACCAGGCAGCGCCAACGGGTTCCCTTGGCCGCCGCTTCGACCCACAGCACTCCGAAGATCGCGCACACAAAGATGTACACATACCCACCCGCCGAAACGAGCGAGTCAAAGCCCTCGCCCAACTGCCCGCGTCCCCACATGTGAGGCCCGTTGCGACCCTTCACCGGCCATAGGGCCGCGGCCATATCCCAGTTCATCCGGGCCACGCCCCAGCCCATGAGCACCAACCACAACGGGACCACGAACTTGAAATAAGTTTCCACGGGCACCACCGCCATCTTCGTCGAAACGGCGTCGCGGCGTTCGCCCAGTCCCGCCGTGATGAGGCGATAGGCCAGCAAGAACACCCCGACCTGCCAGAACGCGGTGTTTAGGATTTCAGGATCGAAAGTGGCATAGGAGTCGGGTGTGATGAACAGATCCGCAGCATACCAGAGTGCCACCGTCAAATAAACCACCATCGAGACAATCCCCCAGCCGCTGTCGCGCCGGTAGAATGCCTCCAGCACGAGCGCCATCCACAGCCCCGCTACCATGAAAAAGGGAGCCTCGAGATTCAGCCCGGGTCCGCCGCTCGCGATTTCAAGTTCGCTCACACCAGCGCCTCCTGATCGTTAGCCAACCGCGTCCAGGCCGGCCCCACACTTTCCAAGGAATAATCTTTCGCCCGATCCCGCGCCGCTTCGGACGCACGCTCGAGAAACTCACGATCATCGTCAAACCGCCGGATCGCCTCCGCGAGCGCCCGTGAGTCCCCCGCGGGCACCACCAGCCCGTCCACCCCATGCCGCACCACCTCGCCGCAATTCGCCGTGCTGATCACCGGAAGCCCATGGGCCATGGCCTCGATCTGCGTGAGGGCAAATCCGTCGGACAACGTGGGGAGGACGAAAACGTCGGCGCTTTGATAAACCTCTCCCACCCCGCTGCGCGCGACCGGACCGAGCCATCGAATGTTGGGCTGCCCAGACCACGCGGTTTCGGCGAGATCGGATGGGCCGACCAAGGTAAGGCGGACTCGGTCACCGGTGAATGAATTCATGGCCTCGAGCAGAGGGGCTATTCCTTTGCGCAGTGTGATTTGGCCGAGGAAAAGGACTTCCAATCGCGCGCGATGCTGGCCCCCCGTTCCTCGGCGTTCGAGGTCGGGGGGAAGGACCGTCCCGCCGTAAGCCAGCGGCACCACGCGCAGTTTTTCCTGCGCCACACCTTCGAGCACCAAGCAGTCACGTGACCACGTGGAATTGACAACGATGGTATCCGCCAATGCCACCTCGCGCCGCCAAGAATCCCAATACTGCGCCGGCGCCGGCTGCCATCGTGTTGTCAGGCTGGGATGATCCGCGTGGGCTTTGGCGACGATCCTCTCTTCTTCGGGACCGGGGTCGATCTGACCCAGCACAGTGCGCCATCCCAATTTTTTGGCGAAACAAAGGAGATCTTCCCCCGCATAGCTGTAGCTGAACAACGTCTTTGGGGTCGGGTCGTTGCGGTGCAGTCTTTTCAAGTAGCGAATGACGGCAGCCTGAAACCGGGCGTTCCTCGCCAGGATCCCTGACCATCCGTTGCGCCCAATGAACAGCGAGGTCAATTCATGGCTCAGCATCCCAATGTTCGACGACTGAACGCGAGCGTCTTTCAACCCGGGATGATACCGGTCGGAGAGCCGCCGCAGCGCTGGAATCCGGCCCAAGCGAAGCCCGGGCGACACCCAAAAATCAGTGAGCAGTGCCACCAACCGGCCCTGCTGGTGCAGGGCACGGGCCACCGCGTAATGCTCGCGAGCCCCGATTTGACAGACGACCCAATGGTTCCGCATCGCCAGCGAGGAGTGGTCAGCCGGCGATATCTCGTGGCCGTCCGCAATCGAACTCAACCCAGCCATGGCCGGTAAGAAAGCTGGTAGGACAAGCCGGGAGGCCGCTCGCCGATTTTTTTGGCCGGGTTGCCGGCCATGATGCTATAGCGTTCGACGTTCTTGGAGATCACGGCACCCGCACCGACGACGGCCCCATCGCCAATGGTGACGCCAGGCAAGATCACGGCTCGATACGCGATCCAGACACGATCGCCGATGATGACATCGCCTCCCTGGTCCTCGAACGCCGAAGACCGCGGGTCGTGACCAAGGGTCAGGATGGCTGCCTCTGGTCCAATGCTCACGTCCTGGCCGATCCGGATGAAGTGTTTTCTGCCATCCAAGAGGCAGCCGAAGTTGACGACCGAACGGGGTCCCAAAACAATGCGTCTTCCGTTCAGGATGTGACAGTTGAGTTGGACGCCAGCGCCCTCGCCCATTTCAGCCAGCCACCCCTTGAGATAAGCGTGGCGCAGCCGGCGCGACGGCAACTTTCCAGCCACACTATTGTAAAAGTAGGAAAGCAGTGACCCTATTGCCGCTCGGTTCATTGGTATGGCCGTATCCGATCCGGTCAGCCGCGGTCCAGCCACGCCAAGCCGAAGCCTTGGTTGGGCCGGCATTGAACGACTCGGTAGCCCAGCGTGGAGGCGAGTCCGATCAGATCGCTCAGTGTTCCCGCCTTCGATTCGTGGTATTCCAGGTGGAGGCGGTCGATCCGACTGAACACCTCCGGCTCCGTGCCGCGCAGGATGTCCCATTCCCCGCCTTCGATGTCGAGCTTCATCAAGTCGATTCGCCCGCCCGCCCGATCCACAACACACTTTAGTGAGACCATTGGTATTTCGCCATCCGGACTGGCGACACACTGGCCAACGATGGATTCGCGGTCCACCTTGATGCGGGCGTGACCGGTCGTGGGGCCGACGGCTTCAAGGTGCACCTGGCATCCGAGATCGCGGAGGTTGCTGCGCAAATACTCCTGCACTTCGGGGTTGGGTTCGTACGATTCCAACCGGCACTCGGGGAATAGATGGCGGGCCCATATGGAGAACAAGCCGATATTCGCCCCGACATCGACGATCGTTGAAGGCTGACATGACAGGCGGCGCAGACCGTATTCGTCGTCCAGAAGGATGTTGACGAAGTCCCACCAGTGGCCAACACGGCCGGTTGGTTGAGTCACCGACCGGCGTCCACCGCACAGCTTGAGGTTTTCCAGCGGGACGGGGGTTGCCATGCCTCTAAATGGCATTCCGAGTTCTCGGGAGGCGGCCCACCGGCGAAGGAAGCTGACTGATCTTCCGATCATGCGGGAATGGGGGTCGAATCGCTCAATGCCGACCAGACGGCCTTCGCATTAGCCTCCCAGGAATGATCTTTCGAATAGGTCGGCCATCCGGTGTTCGGTTGGTGCGCGATCATCCGCCTCATCCCGTCGGCGATGGCGCTGGCCGAATCGGGAGCGACTGTCAGCCCGAGGCCATAGCGCTCGGTCACGGAAACCAGGTTTGATGGTCCCGCGGAAACGAGGAGCGGCTTGCCAAATTGGCCGGCCACGTTGAGCACCCCACTGGCCGAACGGAAGCCGCTGGAATAGGTGAGCAGGATAAAGTCGGACGCCGCGAAAAGATTGGCGGCTTCGTCGCCAGGCAGAAACCGGATAATCCAACGGCAGCGAGGGGCGACTTGGAGCCCCTCCGCACGCGCACGGTATCGCGCTGAATCCGTTTGTCCGGATGACGCTTCACTGCCAGCGACGAGCAACCAAGCGTCGGCAACCTCGGCCATGGCTTCCAGTACCAGATGGAGGTTTTTGTTGTCGCGGAGGTGGCCGAAGGAAAGAAAAACCGTGGCGTGTTCCGGGATGTCCAGATCCGCCCGCACTGCCGATCGGGCCACCGAGACAGGCGGAAGCCGCAGCGGTCCGTGGGGAACGACGCTCGTCTTGAGATCCGGCCGGGCGCCGGGCGTTTCGATCGGCATGGGATCGTGCACGAAGACGTGGTTCAAGAAAGAGTACCCCTCGCGAACGCTCCACCGATGCCACCACGCTGGACCCACCTGATGGTCTCGCACCGGATCGTGCAGCATGGCGCCGATGCGCAGTCCTGAATTCCCGAAGTCTCGGAGTCTCCATGCCCACAGGGGGGCGAGATACTCGATGTAGCTGGCGAGGAGGAGGTGGCCGGGGCGTGCCTCTCTCAGATGCCGATCCAGAAAGAGCTGGTCGTGCAGGATTTTCCGGGCGAGCCGCCAGCGACTGCGCAGCCGACTGACGCGCCCCTGAGGTATGGGCGCCAGGGATCGTATTTGGGTGTACGCGTTGGAAGAGTGGACGAAATCTTCGGGGCAGAGGAGGGCGACATTCACGCCAGCCGACGTCAGTGCGAGACACTGGGCGTGGGTGTAATCGGCGATGCCTCCCCGGGCGACCGTGCAAAAGACCGTCAGTGGGCTTGGGGAGGGCATGGTCGGCGCAGGCATAACGGCGCAGGCATAACGGCGCAGGCATCAAGACGCGCCGCAGTTTCAGGCGCGGCTCAGGCATTCCCGGAATGCATCGACCGAGTGGAATTGAGCGACCCGGGCCGCCCCACTGCGAGCCGCGGCGGAGCACGACGAACGATGAGCGATTGCTGACCGCACGGCCTGAACGATGGCGGCAGGGGATTCATCGACGATGGCGGTGCCTCCGCCGGACATTGATGCCAGTTCCTCGGTCCAAGTGCCAGCGGAGTAGATCAACGGAATTCCGCAGCTCGCTGCTTCGATGGCGACACGCGACAGCCGGTTGTGGTAGGAGCTGGCGCGATAGGGGAGGATCACGAAATCCGATCGCTGCAGCAACGACTCATACTCCTTTTCGTTCAGGCCATGGTTGATCAATTCGATGTGAGGACCATCCGCCCCATCCACGGGAGGGGTGGCTTCAGCGCCGTCGGGCAGGCGGAAAGGATGAGGCCATTGCAGAATAAACGTGATCGGGAGCGGGCTCGGTTCTTGACGAAGCAAGGCAACGGCATCAGCAAGCAGATCGGATCCTTTCTCGTAACGGGCAAAACCTGGACAGCATAGGGTGATGGACGGCTCATCCGCCGACGAGGGGATGCGTTCACCGAGGTTCGCCGGCGGAGCCACCGGATGCGGCATCAAGCTCACCGCTACCGAGGCGAAATCCTGGAGTTCCGCTTGCATCGCCGGCGTCTCCGCGGCCACCACGACCTGACCGCGCGAACAGGCGCGGCGCAACAACCGGAAGCAACCGCGAGCCAGCCAAAGGCTGGGTGATTTGGGAAATCGCATCGGGCGCTGCCGGCCATCATACACACCAAACCCCTGCACGAAGAGAAGGAGCCATCGGCAGGGGGGCGATGTCATCCACGGCAGCCCCATTGCGACAGCCAGCAGATGTTGCAGTCGCATGGTCGGACACAGGATCCAGTCATAGCCTGGATGGTCCTGCAACCAGCGCCGCAAGTCCGAGGCATGGGAGAGGGCGTGGCGTACTCCTCCCCAGCCGCCTTGGCTGGAGGGATCGCGCCAGCAATTTCGCCGGAGCCAGGCGATCCCACCCACCCGCTCCAGCACCTCCGCCGAGGCCTGATAGTGAACCAGCACATCGACCGAATCGCCACGCTCGCGAAACCCCTGGGCCAGGCACCCGATATAGGCTGGCCAATGTCCGTTTCCATCTTCCAGTGCTTCCTCGACAATCAGGATTCTCATTGGGGGAGAGGCCGGCTCTTGCGGGAACCAGCGCTTTTCTGCGAAGGCAAGGAGTCGATCCAAGTCAATTGGTGTGACGTGAGCAGGCCGGTTCGGTAATGCGCATGCGCCCGGGTGCCGCGGACGCGGGACTTGAGTCCCGACGATTTTCGCCGCCAAGCGCGATGGAGACGATGGAGGAACGAGGGAGAACGTCCACGATGGATGGCGGCCAGCTCGGCAACTGGGGAATCGGACGCCGGGCCTGACGCGGCGGGCGGGCTGTGGGAACGGAGGTCGAGGTCGGCCTCCCACGCGCGGCCCCGGAAGCCAAACCAGTCGGCTGGATCGAAGCCGTGCTGGAGGCAATCCTGGCGTGCGCGACAAAGGAAGGCGGCCCGATCCCACAGCTGACGGTGAAGCGTGTGGGGCTTGGGTGTGGTGAGTTTGTCGTCTCCGTCGGTCCGGTACAAGGTGAGGGTGTCCGGCGAATGCGCCAAGCGTCCCCCCGCCAACAGGCAGCGCAGGAACATGAGTTGATCCTCGGCGATCTTCAGATCCTCGGGAAATCCACCTGCCGCTTCCACTATGGCCCGTCGAAACAGGCAGGCCTGCGGGACGATCGACCAGTCACTGAGCAGCGCCTTGATTGGATCAATGGTTGGCAGTCCATGCTGTTGCAGGACGAGATCTTCCGGATGAAAGCCATTGGCGTCGAAGCGCCCCTTTATCCAGGGTCCACACGCGATGTCAGCGCCGAAGGTTTCGAGGGTGGCGAGTTGGGCGGCATGCTTGTTGGGCATGGCCACATCATCGCTGTCGAAAAAATGAATGAACTCCCCGGCTGCGGCGCGGAAGCCGGCGTTGCGTGCCGCGCCGGGACCGCGATTGTCCTGCCGAATAACCCTAATGGATGGACCAAACGATTCCGCCATGCCAGCGGTGTCGTCCGTGGAGCCGTCATCCACGACGATGATTTCGCGGGCTGGCACCGTCTGATTGAGCAGGCTTTCGAGGGTGGGTCCCAGGAGGTGTGCCCGATTGAACGCTGGCACGACAACGGAAATCATGAGGCCGGATTCGCCAATGATTCGACCAGCTTGAGCAGGCGAGCTGCCGGAGGATCCTCACCCGCCAGGGATTTGGCCCGGGCATGAGCGTTCCGAGCCATGGCCGGCCAGAGGGGTCGCGCTTGCCAGGCCCTTTCCATGGCGGCGGCAAACGAGCGCACGGTGGGGGCTTCGGCGATATACCCGCTGATTCCGTCCTCAAGGATTTCACCGACGCCCCCGACGTCGGTGGCCACGACGATCCGGCCGCACATCATCGCCTCGAGCATCGCCAGGGGGGTGCCTTCGCCGCGAGAAGGCAACAGCAGCATGTGGTGGTCCGCCCACAGGGATTGAATGTCGCGGCTGAATCCGGCCAGTTTCATGGTCGATGCGCACTGGAAGAGGGCGATCAGGTTCGAGAGACGCTCGCGGTCCGGACCTTCCCCGAAACAATGGATGGTGACTGGGCGCTCCCTCCAGGTGGGAGACGAGAGGATGCGTGCCAGCAGGTCCTGTCCCTTCCAGTCGATCTCCAAGCGGGCCACGCTGGCGCAGCGGAGGCTATCGGAAGTGGGGAACGGAAGGGGGTCGGGCAGAATCAATCGTGAGCCATTCAGGATCACATGGGCGGCGGGCAGCCGCTGTCCGATTTGGACTTCGAACTGGGCGAGATTGTCCCGGCTGACGAAACAGTGGTGGTGGAACGGGGCGAACAGCGAACCCATCTCCGACGCCGGGGGCAACGGAAGCCGGTCGGAGTTGAAGTGGCAGAAGAAAAGTTTGGTGCAATCGAAGCAGTCGATCAGGCGCCGCAGCGTCGGGTTGTACCAATGGTCAAAGGGCGATCCCGCGTTCACCAGGAGGGCATCCGGACCGAAACCCAAGGCATCCCGATGAGCCGGCGCCCCGCGGCTGAGAAGGCGGCGCCATCTGCCCTTGGCGGGTGGTCGGCGACGGGAAAGCTTGAGCCCCTGCGTGATGAGGTCCTGGCATTGATCGGCTTCTGCCACCTGGGCATCGACCAAGGCGAGGACTTGATGTCCTTGCTGCAGCGCGAGTCGGGCAAATTGGGACCAAACCTCCTCGGTACCGGCCCATCGGTACCCGTGGATGGTGGATAGAATCGCAATTCTCACTGGGAATGGTCATGATGAGGCGGGGAGGGGGCGGGCGGGCACGCCGGCCCAGCACTCGCCGGATGGGATGCTCCGTGTCACAACCGCCCCGGCTCCGACCACGGCATTGTCTCCGATCGTCACGCCTGGAAGCACGACGACATGCGATCCGAGCCAAACATTGTTGCCGATGCGGATGGGACTGCCCTCGTAGCCTTGGGCGTGAACGGGCACATCAGATTGGGACCGCCGATGATTGCCGGTGGTGAGATAGCAGTAGGCCCCCACGAGTGAATCGTCTCCGATGATGAGCGGCTGGTAGCTGGCCAGAAAGCAAAAGGGTCCCACATACGACCGCGCTCCCAATGAGATTCGGGGTTCCGCCCCGTCTTCATCGGCGATCCAGAATATGCATGAACGATCGATGCTCGCGTGCGAGAGCAGCTCCATTCGGGACAGGGCGTCGCGGCGGCCGCGCACCTCGATATCAGGGGAAATGCAGCAGGATCGCAAGGATTGGCGCCACCGGCGGATTTCCGCGACGGAAACCAAGTCCGGTCGTTTTGGGGGCTCATGAGGGAACAGGCGGCGGATCCATCGCCGTGAGCGGCTGAGCAGAGACATGGGGTATGCAGGCGGAGTGCTGGACAACGGCGGTTCTCTACGGGGAGGCGACCAACGCTCGTATCGTGTCCACAAGCTCCTGATGGATGCGTTCGGGATGAAACCGATCATGATACATGGCGGTCGCGCGGGCTCGAAGCTGATCCCGGCGGGCGGGAGAACGCGCCAGACCGGACAGGGCGGCGGCGCAGGCCGCGGGAGAAGCATCAGTGACGCATTCGGCCGAGTCGAACTCTCGGGCGACTCGGACCGCGGAGCTGTACTCCGGTCCCCAGACCAGGATGGGGCGCCGGAACGAGAGGTAGTCGAGAAACTTGGTCTTGAAGCTAGTCGACTCGATGTGAGCGTTGTTCGGGTGAAATCCCATCGGAAGGAGGAGGATGTCGGCGCCGAGAGCGACTTCCTGGAGCCGCGGAAAGGGGATATGGCCACCGTATATGCCGCGACGGCGGGCCTCCTGCTCGAAGGCGGGTGACCAAGTGGCCAGTGAACCGAAAATTTGAAACGAAAGTCCGGGATAGGAGGCGTCGGCCGTACGCACTAATTCTTCGAGCATCGGCCCGTACCAATCACCCAGACTGCCGGCGAACAGGACGCGCAGTGGTTGGGCTGAGTCCGCGGGCCGGGCCTGGAACTGGGCTGATTCCTCCCGCATGAGCGCGCCGGATGGATACCAGACATGGGCATGGGGATGCGGGCCGAGCCGATCGCGCATGCCCTCGCTGGTGCAAAGGGCCAGATCGGCCTCGCGATAAAAGCGGAGGAAGCGTCGTTCGACCCGCTGGTGCAAAGCGGGATGGACCGGCAGGTGGCCATAGTCATGCCAGTCGTTAAACGACGCAATGAGCGGTCGTCGGAGTCGGCGCGCCAGACGCTGAGCCACGAGTGCCGTCCAATCCCAACTTCCCGCCACGGTGAAAATGGCGTGTGGATCGAAATCGCGCGCGGTGGATTGCAGTCGGCGCGTGAGGTAGGCGGCCCCGGCTAACGCCTCAAGTCCGGCGATCCAGGGGTACCATCGCGTACGCAGTGCCCTGGCCATGGGGGCTGGGCGGTCGACGAGAAGGTCGATGCGGGAGGGGGGAGGGTCTTTCGACGGACGAGCAGGCGCGGCGACGAAGATGGAGAAGTCGTCCCGTTCAACGAAATGCCGGTGGAACGTCATGGCTCCGCCCCAGCTTGGCTGGGGCGGCGTATGCGTAACGCAGAAAAGTCGAATCCGTAACGGCACGCGGATGGCCGGCTGATGGGGGCGGCGGCAAGGGCTGGCTCTCATTCGAGTCCAGCCACGCTAGGCCAGAAGCTACGGGGTTTGCCGAAGCGACTGAGGAACGAGACCGCGTCTGCCGCGACATAATTGCGGAACCGTCCACAGTTTTCGTTTTGGGTATCGGGCGCGGGGGTGGTGATTCTTGCGCAAGAGACACGCCGATGAGCCCAGTCGCGCCAGCCCTTGGGAATCCACCCTGCAATGGCTTTCGTTGCCGGATGGCGGCGCAGCCGGATCAAACCCTGGCGTTCAACCAGCCGGTTCTCTGCTCGATTGGCTTCTTCCTGGAAAGTGGAATCCCAGAGATCCGGATCAAGTTCCAGGAATCTCATGATCCGACTGACCTCGTCCACCTTGCGCGAACGCCAGTCCTCGAGGAATGAGACGAGTATATTCTCCGGCGGGAATAACTCCTCGTAGGCGGCAAGCTGAAAACCATACCGGCATTCATCCCATTGCTGGATCTCGCCTTGTCGCTCAAGCCACCCCGCAAAGCCTTCGACAGCCCAAACGACTTCGCGTCGGTGAGGGCCGATGCAGGAGTGGGCTTCCGCCCAACCCATGGACCACGCTGAAATCTGGCGAGCGAGCGGGTCGCGAACCATGTAGACGATTTTACAATCGGGATTGAAGCGATGAATGCGAGAGGCCGTCAGGGGCGACCGGGTTCGGTCGGAATACGATGGGGTGCCTTCACCCACCTGCGCTTCCCCGGAATAATGCCGAAAGGCCTGCTGGTACCAATCCCAGCCCCGCGGATAATGCGGATTGGGCTCAAGATTGATCGTGTCCTGGAAGAAGGAAACCTCCTTAGGTTGGCTGAAGCAGCAATCGGGATGGGCCGAGAGGATGGAGGCCAAGGCGGTGGTGCCGCATTTGGCCGATCCAATGATGAGGAAGGTGGGCTTTTTTGGAACCATCAATTGACGATCGATTCGACGTTAGAAGAGGGAAGGGAAGGGGGGGGTGATGGGGGTAATGAGCCAAAATCGAGCCGGTGCGAGCATCGATCGAGTGTTGAGGTGCGGTGGGCCACGACGACCAAGGTGATTCGATGACCGAGCTCATAGATGGAATCCATGATTTCGCGTTCCGTGGTGGAATCGACGGCGCTTGTGGCCTCATCCAGAATCAAGATTTTTGGCTGGGTATAGAGGGCGCGGGCAATGCCGATCCGCTGGCGCTGGCCTCCCGAAAGCCGCAGTCCCCGTTCGCCCACCACGGTCCGCCAGCCATCGGGGAGCTGATGTTCGATGAGATCAAGGATTTGGGCGTCTTTGGCAGCCTGGCGTAACCGCGCGGGATCCACCGACTCGAGAGACACTCCGAATGCGATGTTGGCGGCTATGGTGTCGTCGATAAGGAATATTTCCTGCGGCACATATCCGATCATTTGTTGCCACTGCCGTCGATTGGCGGAACTCAAGGGTTGGCGATCGAGGAAAATGGTGCCTGAGGTCGGCTCCTGCAGGCCGAGGAGCAGATCGACAAATGTCGACTTGCCGCTGCCGGTGGGTCCAAGGACACCGAGTGACGTGTGTCTCTCAATGACAGCGGAAAAGTGCTGCAGGGTCAATTGGCTGGCATTCGGGTAGCGAAAGCTGACATCGCAAAATCGGATGGCATCCGGATAGGAAAGAGCGTCGGTGGTGGTGGGCGAATCGGAGCGGGACTGGCGGCTGGTTTGTGAAGGTTCGCCAACCGCGACGAATTCGTCGTGGATTTCGCGCAGGGTGCCGTGCTGGGTGGTGAGATTGATGAGTTGGGCGTAGAACAGTTGGAGGGATGGAAGCAGCCGATATCCGGCGAGAGCCATCACACCCAAATTGGGAAGGATGGCGGAAAGGTCTTGGCCTCGGGCGGCGTAAAGGAGGACGGCGATGACGAGACCTCCGAAGGCGATGGGTTCGACGAGATAACGCGGCGCGTTGGCGAGCAAGGCGACTTTCGCGCTAAAGCGGGCCTGACTTCGGGAATGCTCGGCAAAGCCCGAGAGAAAAAATTCCTCCACTCCATGAACTTTGACGGCTTTGATACCGAAGAGGAGTTGCTGGGCATCGCGGTGGATTCCTCGCTGGGCCTGGATGAGTGCTGTCGCGGCGCGCGAGCGCCAGCGGGCAAAGAGTCGGAAGACAATCAGGTAGAAGAGCCCAAGGATGAGGGTGGCGGCGAAAGCGATGGAAGGGTGGACAAGAAAGAGTGTGGCGACGAGCAGGATGACGGTGACGGCGCGAGCGATGCTGTCGAGGAGCGGGAGCAGGACGCCGTTGGTGTACTGCATGACGTCGCCCACGATTTTTTTGGTCAGGATGGAGGTGTTTTTCTGGAGGAATTCGGGGTAAGGTTGTGTGGCGATCTGTTCGAGGAGTCTGACGCGAAGCCAATGACCGAAGTTTTGGGCGTACCGGGTGCGCACATATTCCGCGAGGATATTGACGGCATTGGCAAGGATGAGCATGCCGACGGCAATGGACCCGGCGACGATGAGGAGTCGATGGTCATCCATGGGTGGGATGACGGAGAGAAACTTCTGGCCGAATTCGGAATTCCTGAGGCGGGCCGGATCAGCGGCCAAGGCGAGGAAGGGAAAGATTGAGGTGACGCCGAGGACTTGAAAGAGGCCTTGGGCGAGGGAGAGGGCGGTGACGAGGGCGAGACGCTGTCTCCCGTAGGGACGGGCCAAGGCGTACGCCTTGCGGACGAGGTCGCGGGCGGTGTGAAACGACGGGATCACGGAAAAAGCACCGATTACTGGCAGCATTCGAGCCAACCCGGGGAGCGGTCGGCGAACTGGGCGATTTCCTCGAAGATGGCGTGGACCGGGGTGGCGGGCTGCCAATTCCAGGAGGCGCCGGCCAGCGAGGGATCGAGGACGACCCAGGGCAGGTCGAACGGGCGTTTCGGGATGTCGGTGGGCGGGCGCCTGGGTTCGAGCGATTGGGCGGTGGGCGAGTTGGGGAAGCGCTGGGCACACCACTGGGAGAGTTGGTGAAGCGAGCGGGCCGAGGCCAGGCCCCCGGAGAGGTTGATGATGGAGGGAGGGCGTGCGGCGGCGTGTGGTGGCGCCCCACGGCCGGCCATCTGGCGGATGAGCAGTGGCGCGAGGTCCCGCGGGTGGAGGCAGTCGCGCACTTGGTGGCCGAGGCCGTCGAAGCCGATGTACTGGAGTGGTCGTTCTTCACGCCACGAATGGATCCAGTAGGCGAAGATGCCTTGATCGGGTTTGCCGAACTGACCGGCTCCGGCCATCACGCCGCAGCGGTTGATGAAGACCGGGAAATCGTAGGCATGTCCGTATTCCATGGCCAGTGTCTCGGACGCGAGTTTGGTGGCGCCATAGAGCGAGACCGGGGCGGCGGTGGAAAACTGTTCGGTGATTCCAGCCGGTCCGAGGCCCGGAAGGTTGGCGGGAAAAACCGGTCGGTAAGCGTGGTCGTGGACGTCGACGGGCAGAGCCGCGAGGGGAGGGATGGAATAGACGCGGCTAGACGAAAGGAGGAGGAAGCCGGCATTCCACCGTTTACAGGTTTCGAGAAGATTGACGGTCGCGAGCAGATTGTGTTCCACGAGTTGGCGCGAACTCGATTGGCCGTCGACGCCCGCGAGCACGCTGGGATTGGCGGCGGCATCGAGGATCCAGTCGGAGGCGGGCAGGGACTCGAGGTCCGAGGCGAGTCGGATGTCGCCGTGGAGGACGCTGACGCTTCGTTGACGCAATCGCTCACGGTTCAGCCAAGCCCCGGGCCGCGCGAGGTTGTCGATGCCGGTGATGCGGAGACTGCCGGGGGCGGCGTGGTCGAGCAGGGCTTCAGTCAGCGTGGCTCCCACGAATCCACAGATGCCGGTAATCAGGAGACGCATGAGCGAGAGGGCCGAGGAGGGGAACCGCGAAAGGCACGGAAAAATAGTAATGCTGGGGCGGTCTTACGCGATGACCCGGCGCGCAAGGGATGAGCGGCTATGAGGAGGGAGAGTTGGAGCCGTTATCCGAAGGACCGGGATGGGAACCACGAAAAACACTAAACACACGAAAACCCAAGGCGTTGGCCAACAATCGCCGTCCACCTGACGGATGACAAGGTCGCTTGTTATAACTCAATGATGTTTAGTGTGTTTAGTGATTTTCGTGGTTGTAATGTCCCTTTCTAGGGTTATCCGTTGTTCCAACCACGAAAGACACGGAACACACGAAAAATGAGGGCGGGGCTGCTCGATGGACCGGCCGGTGCAAAGGAGCGCGAATGGTTTATCCAAAAAAGGGACATTGGAACCACGAAAGACACGGAACACACGAAAAATCAGAAGGTTAGGACAAACGACTTCCTCATTCAGAAGGTTGACGGTGAATGTAGGGCCACTCCTTGGCTGTTCGTGTGTTTCGTGGTTCCCATCCCGGTTCTTAGCAAAGAACCCGCTCAAGTTTGGGTGTGGAACCGGGAGTAACTCGTGGAAAATCGAACCGTTGGAACTGAGATAGTTACACGCGAGTTAGTCAGGAGGTTTATCGGCGTGCCCTTCTTTGCGTGTGGCATTCGCGACGGCAATATCCCTACGATTGACAAACCAGCACCCGCTGCGAGCCCGGAGGATCGTCCCATCTCTGCACTTCGCCGTCACCAATAACCGCTTGCCGAAAGCGGCCGAAGAAGTCAAACGGCGAGCGCTTTGCGTGGACGGCGGCGGATCAGAAATCCGGTGGAGAGCAGTCCGCCGAGGACGAGAGCGGAGGACACTTCGGGAATCGCGCTGAAGTCTCCATCGATGCGAATGTTGTCGAGTTGGAAAGTGCGATTGGACGTACGGAACGAAAGAACGAGTTGTTGCTCGCCCGGATCCAAGAAGAATGTCTGCGCCGCGGGACCCGCTGTGGGGTAGTCTTGGCTAAGAATTCCAGGGTCCAGGCCTGTACGCGTCAGGGCGAGGAGTTGAGTTGGCGCGCCGACTTCCCACCAGAGGGAAAGTGTTCCGGTACCCGATGAAAGCTTGACGTTATCGAAATAAATGTCTGACAGAGTGAGGCTGACGGTATAGGAGGGACTGGGATTGGTGAGGTACAGATCGATGCGGTTCCCGGCGCTAACAGTGACGAATCCGTTATTCGAGCCGGGTGGATTGCCTGGATCGAGCAAGGTCCCCCAAGTCCCGTCAAACGAACCGCCGGTTGCGGTGGAGGAGGTTCCTTGAAGCAGGGAAATCGAACCATCGAAGAGCCCTCCGGTGCCATCGGCGTTAGGTAAAAGCGAAGGCGGAAGGGCATTGCTTCCCGTCGCAGCACCAAAGCGTGACCACCCGAAGATCAATCCGGCCTGGGCAGTAGACAGCGTCAGGAATGTGACGAATGTCGCGGTGGCAAGGTAATGGCGAAACATGGCTGTAAGGAAAATGGTGAGCAAGAGGTGCGCCAACAGCATTATTGGCACAGTAAAGAATTTGGGACAACTAAAATTATGAAAGGCCTGTCTCTTATCGAAGGCGTCTAGAATAATCTAATGGAATTCTCGGACAAAGGCTAGATCAGCTGATTGAGGGTCGTGATGGCCGGATCTTCGGCTGGGAGCTCGGCTTGGGGTTGATGGCCGCTAGGGCAAAGGGGCCTGGACTACCGACGGGTGGTTAAGAAACGGGTCGCTTGGTGGCTGTGGTGGGCCGGCGCCGAACCAGGAATCCTGAAGAGAGGAGTGCGCCGAGGACGAGGGCGGACGAGACTTCGGGGATGGCGCTGAAGGCGCTGACGGCGATATTGTCAAGCCGTCCGTTGTTCGTGATTTCGGAGTTGGTGAAGGTGAATATGACGGTGGCGCTGGGGGCGACGAAAAAATTGAGGGCTGTGAGGTCCTCGCCGAAGCTGGTCCATACGCCGGTGGTGCTTGAGCTGATATACGAGCCGATGGGGGTGGTCAGCTCGTCGGCATCGGTGAACGAAACGGAAACCTCGCGGGTATCTGCCCCACTGCCCTTGGCCCAGTCGAAGTAAAGATTATCGAAGATGTAGGTACTGGACGAGACGTTGGTGACCCAGAGTTCGATCTCCTGTTTGGAGTCGAGGTCGATGCTGCCGTTGGTGGCGGGTCCTGGGGCGGGGATGAATCCCACGAGATCACCGTAGGTGCCGTCTGACGACCCGCTTCCTGCCAGATACGTGGCGCCGATGGGGTTGAGCCCACCTAAGAAGGAGCCGGTGGGATAGCCGACAGGAAGATCCGGAGTGTTGGAGGCGGGGACGTCCGCCTGATTAAAATCATGCCAGCCGAGGATCAGGCCGCCGTAGGCCGATTGAAGGCTCAGGGAGGTCAGGACGAAAACGGAGGCAGTGAGTTTCATGAGTAGAATTTAGGGAAAAATGATTTTAATTTCTTAACAATATACCAGCCTCGCATGCTGGCAAGAAAAATCATGGGGGAGAAAGGGGGGCCAGAAGGGCTTTTTCATTCTCGAGCAAGCGATTCGTAAAGTATTGTCTCGTTTTGGGCGCTGCTTGAGAAGGTGGGTAACAGCTTCCTTCACCACGCTCCCACCGCCTACGAGCCCTGGAGGTCTCGTCCCACACCCCCCCTCATTGAGGTGTTTTAAAGAACAGCCGACGTTTGTTGATTAGTGGAAGACTAGATTTTTCGAGTCCTTGGTGCCCAAGGATCGCACACGTGGAGTCGAGGACGAGGACGAGTGGCGCGAAGGATGGATGGACGAAGCAGACGAACCATCGTGTGGGCGGAAAAGACGTATTCAGGAAGCTTGGAATCGTCCTCGTCCTCGAAGTGGCCGCTCCGCTCACCGCCCTGCCACCCATGACTGTTACCCGCCCTGTCCATCGCGCCCCGCTCGTTTCGGGCTGAATACCGATCACCGAATATTGACCACCGAATACCGACAACTGAATACTGGCCTCCGACTGCCGACCGCTGACCCTCAAGGCACTGCGGTGGTGAGGGCGGCGTCGGCGGGTGCGGCGAGGATCGTTTTAAAAGCGGCGATTTCTTCGGGGAGGAGGAGTCGGGACGACCAAGGGACGCGGTCGAGGTGGAATTGGGCTTCGGTGGGGCGGTTGAGGCGGTGGAGGGCGGTGCCGGCGATGGCGTGGCGGAGGAACGATTGGTTGCCGGGGTCGGTGCGGAGGGGGTCGACGAGGGCGAGGGCGCGATCGGGTTGGTGGTTGGCGAGGAAGGCGAAGGCGAGGGAGAGGGCGAAATCGGGGGTGGGGTGGTCGCGGAAGAGGCGTTCGAGAGGGGGGATGGCCTCGGCGGGCGATCGTTTACCGGTGACGCATTCGAGGTAAAGGACGTTGTTTTGGAGCGGAGCGTTATCGGGCTCGTAGCGGGCGATATTGCGGCAGATTTCGAGGATTT
Source organism: Verrucomicrobiales bacterium (assembly GCA_046155625.1). Taxonomy (GTDB): domain Bacteria; phylum Verrucomicrobiota; class Verrucomicrobiia; order Verrucomicrobiales; family V1-33; genus CAJBME01. The sequence goes on from JBJXFS010000346.1 coordinate 68,388, forward strand.
CCCAGGTGCGTTCGGTACTGACGAGGGTGGCGAGGAGCGGTTCGATTTTCGAGTAGAGCGGGTGTGTCCCCCAGCGGTGGCGGAGGGCGATGGAGAGGGCGCGGTCCCGTTCGACGGGGCGGTTGGTGGATTCGGCCAGGGTGACGAGCGAGTAGGCGCGGTTGTCGTCAGGATCGTCTTCGGCGGCGCGGAGGACGCTGGCCCAGGCTTCGCGAATTTCGTCTTCGCCGCCGAGTGAGGCGAGGCGGAGGTGAAGGAGCGAGAGGTCGACCGGGTGGAGGCCGGGCGGGGGGGCGGCGAGTGTGCGGCGGGCGGAGTCGCGCAGCCGCAGAGCGACTTGGGCTTCGACGAGGGCGGTAAAGGCGGCGGTCTGATCGCTGGCGGCGGGGGTGGCCAGGGCGATGGCTTGTTCGTGGCGTCCCTGGCGGTTGAGCCAGGCGGCCGTTTCGCCTGGATCGTCGCGCCCGAGTTCCGCGACGACATCGGAGATGACAATTTCGGGAGCGACGCCTTGGGCGAGTTGCTGGTCGGCGGCGATGAGTCGGTCGCGGGTGGTCGCTTCACGCAGGCTGGCGAGCCAGGCCTCGAGGACTGGAAACCCTTGGTCGGGACGAGGCAGGGTGCCGGCGGGGACGGCGTGGAGGAGACGCAGTGCTTCGAGGGCGGCGGTGGCGGGACCGGATTTCTGCAACTCGCGGAACCGGCGGCGCGCGCCGTCGATGTCGCCGGGTTCCTGACGGGCGCAGAGGAGGCGGATGAATTCGACTTGCAGCGAGGGGTGGGAGCCGACATCCGTGGCCTGCTCGAGCACTGCGGCGGCTTGAGGGAGGTCGCCGCGCCGGATCAAGGCGCCGACAAACAAAGCGCGATTCGGAGCCGCCTCACGGTCTTCAGTCGGCAGCGAGTTCAGGGCGCCGAAGAAGGCGGCTTCGGGCGCGCGTTCGGCAAAGAGCTGGAGGATTTCCTGGCGCCGGTCTTTGGGGAGTTCGGGCCAGGCGAAAAGCCAGTAGCCAAGCTCGAGTGCCTTGGGATTGCCCATGGCCCGCATCGCTTTGAAAAAGACCCAGGCGGCCTCGCGGTCGGTGTCGCGCAACATCAGGGCGGCTCCCGAGCGTTCGTACGCCAGTTTCCAGTCGCCCTGCGCCAACGCCGTCCGGGCCTGGCCCACCAAGTGGTCGCCGCGCCACTGCCGCAGCCGCGCCCAAGCCGGACGAGCGCCGGCCACGCCCGCAGCGACAAGCAGGGGCACGGCCACCCACAGCCAGTGGCGCGCGCCGAATCGGCCGGCCGCCCGCAGATGGTGGTTAAAATCTTCGATCCACGCCGGGGCCGGGCCTTTCTGGGCCGCGCGCTGAGCTCGCCGGTCCTGCGCCTCGCGCTCCCGCGCTTGTCGCCGTCGTTCGCGGCGGAATCGACCCTTCCGCCATCGATCGATCCCGCGATCCACCACTCGCGACAGATCGAGCCGTCTCAGGACCCGGTCCAACGCGCGCCGCAGGCGACGGCGGAAATAATGGCTGGGGGGCGGAGGCATGGGCGGAGGGCGGCGCGCGTTAAGCGAGAGTGGTGCGGCGCCGCCGGGTAAGGGGTAAGGGGTAAGGGGGCGGCGGCGCGGGGGATGTGGGGGCTACGGGCGCCGCGGGGCGGGGGCGTTCTTGGTTCTTGGTGCTTGGTTCTTGGTTCTTGGTTCTTGGTTCTTGGTGCTTGGTTCTTGGTTCTTGGTGCTTGGTTCTTGGTTCTTGGTTCTTGGTTCTTGGTTCTTGGTGCTTGGTGCTTGGTCCTGCGCTCGTCGTCCGTTGTTCTTGGATTATGGATTTGATTTGGGTCGGGGAGGTTTTGACGGTCAGCGGCGGCCTCCCGCGACGCTGGGTACTGCCGTGTCCCCGACCAGCCCAGACCAACGGCGCAGAAATGGCACCCAAGACAACTCCGGGAATGAAAGCCCGCCCAATTCTGCCTTCAAGCTTAACTCATCGAACCACGTGCCGCCTAATACTAGCGAGATTGATGGCCACTCCTTTCAGCCCTGAGTGGTTTCAGGCTGTTTTTCCCGGGCCGTTGGCCCTGTTCATCGTGCCCCGCCCGTTTAGGACTAGCTTCCGACTACTGACTACCGACCACTGACTACCGACCACTGACTACCGACCACTGACTGCCGACCGTCGCTTATTCCGCCCACTCAAGCTTCTTAAGAACCTGGGTGCCAAAGGCATGCCAGGCGTCATCGGGTGAGCGGAAGCCGAAGGCGCCGGTGCTGAGGAGGCGGGCTTCTTCGAGGCGGTGACGGGCGAGAATGGGGAGCCGGTTCCAGGGTTTGACGATTTTGCGGTTTTCCCAATTTCCGAGGCCGCGAAACCAGATGTTTTTGAAGACGTAGACCGGGGTGCCGTCCGGGGAGAGAAAGTGGGTGGATTCGAATTCCATGGGGCCGGCCGGGGTCGGCCATTGTCGAGACGGGAGGACGCCGAGGAATTCGTATCCGAGGGCGGTGTTGCAGACTTCGGGTTGGTGGCCACCGGTCGGGCTGTTGATGGCGGATTTAAGGCCATCCCATTCGAAGTAGAAAGCGACGAGCCGGTGGTTGGGGTCGACGGTCAGGGTCGGGTTGGCGCCGCGGTCGGCTTGATAGAGGCGGGTGGAGGCGGCGAGAGTGGAATCCGAGGCTGTGGGGTGGTCGAACGCGGTGGACCACGAATAAATGGCGCCATCAGTCGGGCGCCATCCGACATGTTGGAACACCCAATAACCCGCTTCGGCGATCAGCACGGCTGCGGCCACGGCGATGGCCCATCGGGTGCGAGGCGCGGTCAGGGTGACGGGCATGGGTGGGGAGGGAAAGGGGAGGGATGTTTGGGCGATTGGACCGCGGGTTCCACAAAGCCTTCAACGAGTACAACACGGAATACACGAAATCAGAAGGCTCTGGAGGTGTCGGACAGTGGTCCGGCATGGTCCATCATTTTCGTGTGGTTCGTGTCTTTGGTGGTTGATCCAGCGCGGAGCCGGTTGCCACGGGGATTTTACGACCACGAAAAGCACGAAATACACGAAATCAGAAGGCTCTGGAGGTGTCGGACAGTGGTCCGGCATGGGCCCTCACTTTCGTGTGGTTCGTGTCTTTGGTGGTTGATCCAGCGCGGAGCCGGTTGCCACGGGGATTTTACGACCACGAAAAGCACGAAAAAAACGAAACCATCCGAGGTTACGATGAATGATCCTCTCGACTTGCAGGTGGGTCCATTGAGTTGCCGCGGCGTGCCTCATCGCATTTCACTCGGGTGAATCGAGGGATTCAGAGCGGGGCGGCGGATGACGATGGTGCGGGCGCGGGGTCGCAAGGCCAGGGCAGAGAGGAAGAGGAGCAGGCAGCCGGCGGCAAAGGCGAAGTGGCCGGCGACATCATGGCCATCCGCCATGGCGTCGGGTCCGCGCTGGAAACTTGTCCATGCCAGCCAACCGGCGCGCCCCATATTGGTGACGACGGCGGCTCCCGCGGCCAGGAAGAGCAGTGCGATCCGTCGTGGCCACGACAACCAGAGCAGTTCGCCGAAAAACATCCCGGCCATGATGAGGCTTTGCCACGAGCGGAGGCCGCTGCAGTCGTCGGTGACCGCCACCTGCTGACCGTCAAGGAACAGGCGTTCGCCGGCCACCGAAACCGGCAGACCGAGGAATAGCAGGACTTCGCGAGTCACGGCAACCACCACATCGGCGAGTTGATGAACCAACGGGCCTTCGATTCGCATCGGGTACGGGACCGTACTCAGGGCAAACAGAGTGACCGGGGCGAACGAGAGACTGGTTTTCCACCCAGTCGTGCTGGCCAACAGCCCGTGGTGCGCCACCACCACCACCGCCGCATGCCCCCACACCGGGAGTCGCCACCCCGGACTGTCGGCAAACGTGACGCGACACAACCAGAGGATGGCCGCCAGCACTGCGGCGCAGGCGAGGATGACCGGCCACGAGGAGCGCTGAGCTCGTCGGATGGAATTTCCTGCGGCGGAGGCCATTCCTGATGCCGCCGGCAGGCCCGTGCGAGCCGTCGGATCGATGGAAACAGGCGTCACGAATTGCCATCGACGCCAAAGAAAGTACGCCGCGATCGGCGGTACAAACCACCCGTAGTCGTAATATATGCCGTCCTTCCAAACCGGCGTGAGCGCCGCGAACAACTGGACCCACAGCAGCCCGACTACTACCAATTCCCACCGCACCTGTGGCCTCGTGGACGAGGCTGTCGTGGAGTTCGGCACTCCCTCACAATGGGACAACGCGGGCGTCACGGCGATGGGAATCTTTACGCGGAACGCGCGGCGACGGGCGAAACGCTTGTGCGGAGAAGCGTCGCGCACCGGGTAAACCCGGTACACCAACCGGAAGCATTCGGTTGGTGTGCCGCCAGGCCTCGTCCTTTGACCAAACTTTCACCGCGCCATGCCATGGTCAAGGCACGCTGCCGCCCGTGGTCGAGCGGTGGGACCGGGACCGGGCGGGTGAGGGGTATGGGGGAAGGGGGAAGTTTGTTCTTGGTTCTTGGTTCTTGGTTCTTGGTTCTTCCCCGACCGCCGACCGCCGACCGCCGACTACTGACTACCAACGAATGAGTTTGTTGAAACGATGAATGATGCTGGAGGGGTGGAGTTATCGACCGCCGATGCGGCCGAGGACGACGTAGAGGGTTTTGAGGAGGATGCTGCAGTCGAGGACGAGGGAGGCGTGGGTGACGTAGTGGAGGTCGAAGGCGAGTTTGTTGGCGGCGTCTTGGAGGTTTTGGCCGTAAGGGTAGTTGACTTGGGCCCATCCGGTGAGGCCGGGTTTGGCGAGGTGGCGGAGGTGGTATCCGGGCAGTTTGTGTTCGTAGTCGGCGACGCAGACTGTCCATTCCGGGCGTGGGCCGACGAGGCTCATTTCGCCGCGGAGGACGTTGTAGAGCTGGGGGATTTCGTCGATGCGGGTGCGTCGGAGGAATTGGCCGAGGCGGGTGACGCGGGGGTCGTTCGGACTGGTGAGGCTGCCTTCGCGTTCGGCGTGGAGCCGCATGGTGCGGAATTTGCAGATGGAGAATTCGCGGCCGCGAAATCCGAGGCGTTGTTGACGGAAGAAGGCGGGACCGGGGCTGTCGAGCCGGATGGCGACCCAGACCAGGGCGCAGAGGGGGGCGGTCAGGGTGAGGGCGACCGCGGAGACAACGAGGTCGAGCAGGCGTTTGAGTTGCCAGAAGGCGGAGGCGCGGAGGTGGAGGAAGTCGCGCTCGAAGAGCCATTGAGTTGGGTCGTGGGCGAGGTCGAGCAGCCGCAGGCGCTGTGTCCAGAACGACTGCCAGGAATACACGGGGACGCCGGACGCGTGCAGGGCGGCCAGCACCGGGGTGAAGGCGGACACCTTTTCGCCGGTATCCGGACCGAGAACAACAATGGATGTGATGGGGCGCGAGGGGTCGACTTGATCGGGCGGGTGGACGTGCAGCTCGAGCGTTTCGCGGTCGAGGTCATCGGGATCGATGCGGGCGAGGCGGCAGCCGCGGTTGGCGAGGCGCAGGCCATCGTCGAGCCGTCGTTCGGCCGACTCGGTGCCGATGAGGACGATGCTTAGGGCGTCGCCTTCCAGGATGCTGCCGAGCATGCGGCGGCGGGCAAGCACGCTGAGCAGCGTAAACACCATGGGGGCCGCCATGAGGAGGAAGCGGCTCGGCTGGCCAGGCAATCCGTAGCTCCCGAATAAAGCCACGCCACCAGCGCCGACCACGGTGGCCGCCACGCCCGCGATCAATGATTCGGAGGCGAAGCGCAGGGAAAGGAAATCGGTGTCGCGGTCGTAGGCTCCAACCAACCAGGAAGCCAGCAGCGACACGGTGCTTGGAATGAGAAACACACTGGCATTGGGAAACGACGAGCCATTCCGGACAATAAGGAGAAGCCCGAGGCACGCGAGAAAGGCCACGGCCCACAACACCCCATCGACCAGCAGCCACGGCAGTGGCCGCATGGTGAGGTGATGGGAAGGCCCGGCAGCCTTGCCCAACGGCAGACCCGCATGCCGGCTCGACGGCCACACTTCCAGCACCGTCCGATGGTGGCTCGCTCGGATGCGTGCCTCGGAGGTGGCCGGAGTGACGTTCATGGAAGCGGTACTGAAACGATATAGATTCCGGGCAATTGTCCGACAACTTCTTTCAGCGGCATCGATGCCAATACTCGCGAAAATCGACTTCAAGAGAGCTCTCCTGCCCGCCCAGGACAAGCGCTACTCTTGTCAAAATCGCCGCTTCGTTAAGCCCGCACGCCTCAGCTCTCTGCGATTACTTGGCGCAACGGCGCCGCCTCAAACCAAAAAGCAGGCCGCTCAATGCGAGCAGGCCCACGGCTGGCTCCGGAATAACGCGGATCGAAAGGTTGTCGAAGACGAGATAGTTGTCGCCATGTTCTAGCTGGGTGGCACCCAAACTGGTGGTGGCCGCGAATGTTTGCAGCGTGGCGCTGGCCGCCCCGGGGAGCGTGCCGCTGAATGGCAGCGTTTGCGCGCCCGCGATCAACGCCGAAAATCCAGCATGGGCGCCGTCTTGGGCAAAGTTGATGGTGAGGTCGTAGGAGTTGCCGTAAAAGAGATCGTGGCCCGTTGAGCTTCGGGTGTTCGCCGAGTCGTACCAGACGACCTCCAGGCGATCGTTGAACGTCTCGCTGGGTTCGAGGCTGATGCTCATTAATGAGGCGTTGCTGGAGTCCCGAAGCGTCCAGCCAAACGTGTCGCGTCCCGGAAAATCATCGGTGCTCGCCTGCACCGCGAACTTCAATGAGGTGAAGGAATCGACCAAACTCCCGCCGTATGTATTGGAGAGTTCGACGCGCCCCTCGACCGGCGCATCCAAATACCCGCCGACCGCGGCGCCATGATTGCCGGCCGGGCTGTCCAGATAACCGAAGAGGACGAAAAACGAAATGTCCGGCGTCGCGTCGTTGATGGCCCAGCCGTTCTGCCCGGCTACGTCGGCGGCCTCGTTATCCGTGTTGTATTCAGGGCCGTCGAACCCGGCGACCAGCACCTGGGATTGAACAAAGGGGGCCGCGATAAGGGCGACGAGAGCAGGCAAGTAGGAGCGCACAGGCAGGGGCGATTATTTTTTGCCGGGAGAGGTCGGCGAAGTGGGTGATGGGGGAGGGGTATTGGGCGAGGCGAAAAGCTGACGGTTCTGCGAAACCGGAACTTCCGGGTGAGTGGTGATGGCACCAGGCGGTGCCATAATGACAATCGGGACGTCGGGATCGCGGCGGCCAGCCTCAGCCTGAGGGACGCCGAATACCGTAACCACTATAACCATCAGAAGAATTGACGAATACTGTCTTTTCATGCTTTGCCCTCCTTATAGCAAATCCAATGCTTAGGGTCAATTAATAACTTTCGGGTCGAGCATAATTTCTCGACGGATTGTCGTGCCATAGCCCGCCGTGCCCCGGCGAGGCGCGTGGCCAAGCGTGTCGGCGGGGGAATGCGACTGTTCCCGCCGGGGCCCGGCGGGCTACGGCGCGGGTGCGGGCGGCTGCCGCCATCGGGAGGCGGCCCACCAGGCCCAAAACGGGAGATTGACGAGGTAGACGGTCATCATTTGCACGTTGTAGCGGAAGTCGAGGCTCATCAGGGCGGTCACCGAGAAGTGGAACGCGATGAGGGCGAGGGCGTAAAGGGTGCCGAGGCAGCGATTGCGGAGGGCGAGGAAGGCGAAGAATTCGAGTGGCAGGGCGGGTCCGAAGATAAAACGGGCCGACCACGGGTGTTCGAGAAGCCAGTCCGGGAGCCACGGTGGCGTTTCGGTGCCCGGGCGGAGGTGGTCGTAATAGTCCTGGTCAACCGCCTTGGCGAGATGGATGCCGAACAGCGGAGTATCCCACATCCACTGGCCCTTGCTGATCATGAGCTTGCTGAGCGCGGAGACGACATACGCAGCCACGATGACCTGCTGCGTCCAATTCACCAGGCGGTTTTCCGAGCCGAGGTCGAGGTGAAGCCAGCGGCGGGTGCGGCCGCGACCGGCCACGGCGAGCACGCTGGCCACCCATTGGGCGCCGACGACGCACGTGAGCAACTGCAGGTGGTGGTGGATCGACCCCTGGGAATTGTGATAGGTCCCGTGCAGGAGGAGGGCGAAAAACATCCAGCCGAGCGCGATCGGGAGCGCCACGCCCAGCGCGTACAGCGCGAGGGCGCCGAGAAAACCGCCGTACACCCAGCGGGCGGGGCCGGGCTGGCCGAGAAAGGTGAGTTTAAGGCCGAGTTTTTCGAGTGGTTTCGCGATTCCGTGCGGCCGCGGCTGGTCGGCGAAGGGCGACACCTCGGGCATGACTTCGATGCGGGCCAGCGGTGCCTTGGGGTCGAGGCGGCCGTCGCGCGCGACCGCGGCCAGTTTCGAGCCGGCATCGAACATGACCAGGGCGAACAACACGCGCATCAGCGTCACTTCCCACCGTGAGAACAGGATGGCTTCCCGCCGCCACAGCGCGGCCCAGAGCTTTGCCAGAGCTTGTCTCACGACGGCCCTCCCGGGTGCGTGCCGACCAAGCGCGCCGTCCGTCGCAATCGCCCGTCCGGAGCGACGTCGACGTCGACATGATACAATTGCAGTGGCGGCAGGGGGGCTCCCTGGCGCTGTTTGCGGCGCCGGTCATTAGCCACCAGCCACTGAAGGGTGGCGTCGCCCGCCGGGCGCAATTGGTCGGCCGTCATCGTGTGCAACTCGACTTCGTCCTCCTCACCCGCGGCGGCCTTGAGCGACTTGTAGCTGTCCCGCATCTCGTTGCTGTAGATGCGTTTGACTTTGGTCGTGCGGTACCCGAACACATCGTGCATCGGCAGTGGATTTCCGTCGCCATCCGCCAAATACACGTAGTGCGTCCGGTCCGGAAACCCGCCGTACATCGGGAAACTGGAAAACGGAAACAACCGGTCCCCCAGCACGAAGGCGACCACCACCATGACTGCCATCACTTGGTAACGCGGATGGAGGAACAAGCGCTTGACTGCGCTCGCCACCGTCAGAACCATGGAAAACATGTGGTCTCTCATCGCTTTCCCCTCGGCCACCCTAGCCGCCCGCCCATAAAATCCACCAAGTTGAGGCTGTTTCCGACTACGACACGCTGTACTCTCCCGATTCCTCTCCGTGTTCGGGCTTGGGCTCGGGCAGGAACTGGGTGAGCAGGGTGCCGGCGAGTGCGTAAGCGCCGGCGACGCAGGCACCGACGATGGCGATGCGCGCGGGGTCAGGTGGGTCTGAGGCAGCAAAGGTCAGTGTGAGCCAAGCCGCCCCGGTGCCGAGAACGCGTCCGCCGATGTTCGCGGCAAAACTTTCCCCGGTGCCGCGGAGGTGGAGCGGAAAGACGAGTGGGATGTAATTGCCCCAGAAGCTGAACTGAGCGACAACCAGGAAGCCAGCGACGAAGATGCCGAGCTTGATCCAGAGCAGGCTCCCCGCGTCGCCGAGCTGCCCACTGATCCACCAAAACAAAAGTGGCACAAAGAGCAGGGACGGGATCTGGAAAAGCCGAAACAGCTGGCGGCGGCTGACGACGGTCACGGCAATCAAAGCAAAAGCAAGGCGGCCGCTCATGCCGCCGATCTCCTGCCAGAAGGTCACTTTGGCGACCGCCTTGTCGCTGGCATTGCCACCGATCTGACGTTTCCGGGGGTCGGGCAACGGCTCGCCTTTGGCCTGCGATTCGGCGACGGCCTGTTTGACGGCATTCTGTGCTTCGGCGATCATGGCAGCGTGACCGGCCTGCTGCGGGGAGCCCAGTTTTTGGGCGCCGAGGATTTGTGGGAGTTGCTGGATGGCGCCGAAGGCGATGCCGTAACTGGCGGCGAAGACAAGCGTGGTGAGGATGGTCGTGGCGCGAAGCTCGGGCGAAAAGAGCTCGGAAATTCTGGGACGCCGCAGCGTGCCTGCTGCCTTTTTAGCCGACCAGTCCGGCGACTCCGGCAGGAACGGCCGGATAATCAGCAGGGGCAACGCCGGGATCACACCGGAAATTAAGGTGTAGCGCCACGCTTCGTGGCCGCCCTGAATCGCCGGTAAATCCATCGCCCACTTGGCCGCGAGCACGTTGGCTCCAGCCACCATCAGGCCACCCAGCGATGAGAATGCCTGCGTGTAGCCCAACACCTTCTCGCGCTGCACCGGGTTCTTGAACAATTCGGCCAGCCAGGCGACCGCGGCCACAAACTCGACGCACACTCCGATGAAGACGAGACACCGAAAGAACAGCAGGTGCCAGAGCGTCGTCGAGTAGCCGGCGGCGAACGCGGAAAATGCGTACAGCAGGATACTAAACGTGAGAACGCGCCGACGTCCGAGTCGGTCGGTCAAATAACCGCCCAGCAGCCCGAATATGCCGCCGGCCAGCGCCGGCACGAAAAAGAGCGTGCGCGCCCACTGCACATAGTTCTTCCCACCCGGTGCCCAGGAGGCGGCCGCTTCGGCCGGGGCCATCCCGCCGCTCACCATTTCCCGGATCAACGGCTCACTCAACGCCGCGATGGCCGGCTTGATGATCAGCGGCAACATCAGCAGCTCGTAAATATCAAACGCAAAGCCTATCGAGGCGATGATGCAAATCAGCCATTGGGTTCGAGTGAGTGCAGGCAGCGGAGTTGGCATGGGGGCGGTGGGTCGGTGGGCGGAGGTCGGCGGTCGGCGGTCGGCGGTCGGCGGTCGGCGGTCGGCGGTCGGAGGTCGGCGGTCGGAGGTCGGCGGTCGGAGGTCGGAGGGCGGAGGGCGGTATTAGTAGTCAGAAGTATACAGTATTCAGTCCTAAAGGGGCAGGGCGCGATGGACGGGGTGAGTCACAGGCGTGGGTGGCAGGGCGGTGAGCGGAGCGGCCATTTCGAGGACGATTCCAAACCTACTGAAAAGGTCTTGCCTGCACACGCGATGGCTCGTCACCCTCAGCCATCCATCCTTGGCGCCACTCGTCCTCGTCCTCGTCCTCGACACCACGTGGGCGATCCTTGTGCACCAAGGTCTCGAAAAACCCAGTCTTCCTGTCATCAACTCTCGCTGACGGTGCCTTATTATAAACCACCATCCATCGTTTTTGCTGTCACCAGACTGCATGTGGTTCAACGAGTTCAGTTTGATGTCGGGATCGGGCGGGCTTTCAGCCCACGATTGTCTTGGGTGGCTTCCCTGGGCCGGTGGCCCAGTCTGGTATAGATCGGGGCTTTGCCGCTTGTTGGGCGTGGGGATTTGGCTGGTAATGATTAGGACGGGAGGAGGTCTTGGATGGCGGCCCGTTCTTCTTTGAGTTCGTTGATGGTAGCGTCGATTTTTTCCCGACTGAAGGGATTGAGGGGGACGTTGGGGACGATGTGCCAGCGGGCGCCGGGTCCGGCGGCGATGGGATAGCTGGTCATGAGGTCTTTTTCGATGCCGTAGGCGGATCCATCGGAATAGACGGCGACGCTGGTCCAGTCGCCGGGCGGGGTCCCGAAGGCGAGGGAGCGGACGGTATCGATGGCGGCGTTGGCGGCGCTGGCGGCGCTCGAGAGCCCGCGGGCCTTGATGATGGCGGCGCCGCGTTGTTGCACGGTGGCGATGAAATCCCCGCGCAGCCAAGCGTCGTCCTGGATCACGTCCGGAGCCGGGCGTCCGCCGATTCGGGCATTGTAGAAATCGGGAAACATGGTCGAGCTATGGTTCCCCCAGATGGCCAGATGGCTCACGGTGCTGACAGGGACGCCGGCCTTTTGGGCGAGTTGGGACTTGGCGCGGTTTTCGTCGAGGCGGGTCATGGCGAAGAACCGGTCGCGCGGGACATCGGGGGCGTTGCGTGCGGCGATGAGGCAGTTGGTGTTGCACGGATTGCCGACGACGAGGACGCGCACATCGGAGGCGGCGTGGCGCTGGATCGCCTGCCCCTGGCCCGTGAAGATTTTCCCGTTGATGGTGAGCAGGTCTTTTCGTTCCATGCCCGCCTTGCGCGGCACGCTGCCGACGAGCAGCGCCCAATTGACGCCGCGGAAGCCGGCATTCAGATCGGCGGTGGGCACCACGCGATGGAGCAAGGGAAACGCGCAGTCGTCGAGTTCCATGACCACCCCCTGCAACGCGGCGAGCGCCGATTCGATTTCGATCAAGTGCAAGTTTACCGGTTGGTCCGGTCCAAAGACGGCACCCGAGGCGATGCGGAACAACAATGAATAGCCGATCTGACCGGCGGCGCCAGTCACAGCCACAGTAATGGGATCTTTCATGGAGAAATCGAATCGGGGTCACCAAAAACCCGAAGACCAAGAGGCGTAGTCGGCATTTGGCGTTTGTCATTTGTGATTTGTCCTGTCCCGATTCCATTTGCCGCCGGCGCAACGGGCGGTAAGCTCCGCGTTCCCTATGTCGGCACTTTATATCATCCTGCTGATCGGCATTGTGCTGGTCTCGCTGTTCCTGCTGCTTCTGGTGTTGATGCAACGCCCGAAGCAGGAAGGTCTTGGCGCCACCTTCGGCGTGGACGCCACCAATCAGATGTTCGGCTCTCGGACGACCGATGTTCTGCAAAAAGGGACCACGCTGATGACGGTCATTTTTTTCCTCCTGGCTTTGGGCCTGGGCTTGCTCAACGCCCACGAGACCAAACAAGCCGCCCGCCTCGGGGCCGATCTGGCCGAGTTGCCGAAGCCGGAACTGCCGGCCCCCGCCGAAACGACCAGTCCCCCAGTCGCCGTGCCGACCGAGGGCACCACACCCGCGACGCCCGATGGCGGTTCGGCTCCCAAATTACCCGCTCCCCCGGCCGGTGAGGGGACACCCATCCCACCGCCGGTTGGCGAGACCCCTGCTGGCGAGTCACCCGCTGGAGCGCCACCTGAGGCGCCACCGACGCCACCGGCCGACCCTTCCACTCGGGCGACTCCGGAACCAGCGGCTCCCGAGGCCACTCCGGACGAAACGCCGACACCAGAGGCTGAACCTTCTGGCGGTGATGCGCCGGCCGATCCGAGCCCGGAGGCGCCGGCGCCTCCGAATTGACCGATGAATCGGCGGCAATGGCTTGGGTCCGTTCCGCCGACGGCCGCGTTGGCGCTCGCCGGATGCGGGCGGCTAGAGGAGCGGGCCGATTTGGTGTTTATCAATCCGCATGAGCCGGAGACGCTGGATCCCGCGCTGGCGTCCGATCAGGCGTCGGGCCGGGTGATTACATCGCTTTTCGAGGGCTTGATGCGCTGGAATGAGGCGGGCCAGGCGATTCCCGGCGTGGCCGAAGCACCGCCCAACCTCAGCGAGGATGGCTTGCGCTATACGTTCCGCCTGCGTGGCGACGCGCGCTGGAGCCACGGAGAGCCGGTGACCGCCCACGACTTCCTCGCGTCCTGGGAGCGTGTCCTCAACCCAAAGACGGCGGCCGACTACGTCACCTTGCTCCATCTGATCAAAAACGCCAAACCCTACAGCGAGGGGAAATTGACGGATTTTTCGCAGGTCGGCCTGCGCGCACCCGATGACCGGACGTTGGAGGTCACGCTCGAACAGCCGGCACCCTATTTTACCGACTTGTGCGCCTTCACCACATACTGCCCGGTCCACGTGCGCTCGCTCGAGGCGGCCGGCGCGCGCGCCTGGGAGCCGGGTGATTTGATCGGGAATGGGCCATACCGACTGGCCGAGTGGCGGCTCAACTACCGGGTCGTGCTCGAAAAAAGCGCGACCTACTGGGATCGGGACGCCGTGGGCATGGTGCGGGTCGAACTGCGCACCGTCACCAATGCCGTCAGTGCGCTCAATTATTTCCTGACCGGCACGGCCGACTTGGCCATGGACAAGAACGGTGTCCCGGCCTCGCTGGTCGATTCCCTGCGGCGGCAGCGGTATTTCCACAGTGGGCCGATGCTGGCCACCGGCTTCATGCGCTTCAACTGCGCCGTGGCTGACAGCCCGTTCGCCGATCCCCGGGTGCGTCGGGCCTTCGGCTTGTGCATTGACCGCGACAGGTTGGTCGAACGCGTGACGCGCATGGGGGAGCCGGCCGCCTACAGTCTGGTTCCGCCCGGCTGCGGGGCCGGGTACGCGCCGCCGCGACCGGATCCACTGTTCGACATCGCGGAGGCGCGCCGGTTGTTGGCGGAGGCGGGATTTCCGGGCGGAAAAGGATTTCCTCTGGTCCGGTACTTGTTTCCCACGCTCGAAACCGACATGGCCATGGCCGTCGAACTGCAAGTCATGTGGGAGTCCGCCCTCGGTGTCAAAATCCTCCCGCAAAAGCAGGAGTGGAAAGTCTACTTGGACACCATGCGCACGGTCAATTACGACATCTGCCGGTCGTCATGGGTCGGCGATTACAATGACCCGAGCACGTTTCTCGAAATGTTTCTCGCCGACAGCGGCAACAACCGGACCGGATGGCGCAGCGCGGAATATGATGCCTTGATCGCCGCCGCTGCCGCCGAGGTCGATCAAACTCGCCGGTTTTCAATCTTCCAACAGGCCGAATCGCTGCTCATCCAAACCCACGCCGCCATCTCGCCAGTCTGGCACTACGTCGGTGTCCAGTTCTATTGGCCCGATAAACTGGCCGGCGTGCGCACCAACTTGCTCGACGAACATCCTTTTCGGTGCCTGCGGTGGGTTTAAAAAACCCGGATGCGAACAAGATTGGTTAGCATCACGAGGCGCGGCGGCGCCTCGTGATGCTAACCAATCTTGTTCCAATGTCCCTTTTTGGGTTAAAGCGGCCGAAGGGTGGCTCACTCGAACCGTCCGCCGCGGGGGCCGGTGAGCCAGCGCCAGGCGGTTTCGATCATGAATCGGGGGTCTGGATAGCCGGCCTCCCAGCCGAGCGCTGATTTGGCCATCGACGGGTCGGCCACGAGCGCGGGCGGATCGCCGGCGCGGCGAGGGCCGAAGGTCACGGGCACTTGGCGACCGGTCACACTTTCGGTGAGTGTGATGATTTCCTGGACCGAGCACCCGTGCCCGGTGCCCAGGTTGCACTGGAGCGAGGGACCGCCGGAGCGCAGGTGGCGCAGTGCGGCGGCGTGGGCCGAGGCTAGGTCGAGGACGTGGATGTAGTCCCGGATGCCGGTGCCATCGGGTGTCGGGTAGTCGCGGCCAAACACGGTAAGAGTGTCGATTTCCCCCGTGACGGCCATAAGGACGCGCGGGATGAGGTGGGTTTCGGGGTGATGGTCTTCCCCGAGCAGGCCGTCGGCGGCGGCGCCGGCCGCGTTGAAGTACCGAAGCGCCACGCTGCGCAAGCCCCAGGCCGGTTCGCAGTCGGCCAGGACCTGCTCCAACATGAACTTCGACCACCCATAGGGATTGATGGGCTGCCGCGGGTGGGACTCGTTCATCGGAACGGTGATCGGATTTCCGTAGACCGCCGCCGTGGAGGACAGGATGAAGGCCCGGCACTGGTGCCGCCGCATGACATCGAGGAGTGTCAACGAAGCGCCCAGATTGTTGGCATAGTACCGGAGCGGCTCGGCCACGGATTCGCCCACCACCGAATACGCCGCGCAGTGGACCACTGCGTCAAATCCATGGGTGGCGAAAAGTGATCCGACAAGCGCCGCGTCCGCCAGATCCCCCACCACCAGTTCAACTCCAGGCGAAATCACGGAGGCGCGATGGCCCAGGCTCAGGTTGTCGAGCACGATCACCCGTTCCCCAGCCTCGGCCAAGTGCCTGACTGTGTGCGATCCAATGTAGCCGGCCCCCCCGACCACCAGGATCGGCCGCGTGGCGTTCGCGTCGCGCATCCACGGCCATGACACCGGCGCGCGGGCTTGTCAATTGGCGCGGTGCTGGGGCGGGGGTAAGGGGTAAGGGGAAGGGGAATGGGTGCGCGAAGGGGAGGAGGGAATCCTCGTTGCCTTAAGATGCAGAGGGGAATCGCGAATCACCCGAATACCGGAACCAGCCAGGGCGTCGTTCCCCCAGGGGCCATAGCCATGATGGGCGAGGGGCGGCTGTGCGTAATCCGCGGTCGTGATTTGATCCAGCGTGGTCCGTTTGAGACGACCGCGCTCCACCCCCCGACTGCCGACCTCGGATCATGGTTCCTGCACCCAGGGCTGGAGGCGCGACCGCAGCATCTCCAAAGGAAGTCCCACCACATTGCTGTAGGAGCCATCGAGGCGTTGGATGATCAGGTCAGCGCGTTCTTGGGCGGCATAAGCGCCCGCTTTGTCGAGGACGTGGACTTTGGTCAGGTACTCAGTGATGGTGGCTTCATCGAGCGGGCGGAATTGGACCTGGGTCAGGTCGTGAAAGACTTGAATGTCTCTCGCCAACGGACCGGCCAGGCACACACCGGTGCATACGGTGTGACGGCGTCCAGACAGGCGCCGAAGCATGGTCGCGGCCTCGGCGAGGGAGTCGGGTTTGCCGAGCGGCTCGTCATCGAGATACACCAGAGTATCGGCGCCGAGGACGAGAGCACCGGGATGACGCGCCGCCACGGATGTTGCCTTGAGCCGGGCATTGTGCTCGGTGAGGTCCGCGGGCGATCGCTCCGGGTCGTGTGCCTCCTGCACCTCGTCGGCCGTCACTACGGCAAAGTCGTCCACGAGCGTGCGCAGCAATTCCCGGCGTCGGGGCGAGGCGGAAGCCAGGATCAATGGGACATTCAAGCGCACGCTGCCATGGGTGCGCGGCCAACAGAGCTGTCAAGGCCGCGCTGAGCCGCAGCCTGCCTCTTTCGACGAGGTGAGCAGTACACCATGGCGCCCGCGCCGCGCTCTGTGCGCACCCATCCGCAAGTCCGATTGCGTGGGTTCAAAGAACGGGTAGCTTCGGCGCTTCGTGAAGACTCCCCGAATTCATTTTATTCTCATCAGCGTGTTGTGCTGGTGGCTCGGTGCCGGTTCGGCGTCGGCCGAGCGACGGGTCAAAGTGCCTTTGGCCGATGGGTTTGAAATTCCTGTAGGGAAACCTCCCGGTGAGGGCTATTACGTTTTTCGGGGCTACGCACCGAATGGTCACCTCGGAGAGGATTGGAATGGCAAGGGCGGAGGCGACACGGATTTGGGGGACCCGGTCTATTCGTGTGCCGACGGGATGGTCGTCTTTTCTTACGACGTGCGGGTGGGATGGGGCAACGTTGTCATCATTCGCCATGCGTATCGCTCCGCGGATGGATCGATTCGGCAGGTCGACTCGCTCTACGCGCATCTGGATCGTCGCACCGTGCGAAAAGACCAGATTGTGAAGCGGGGTCAGGAAATCGGGACGATTGGGACTGCTCACGGGCGCTATGCGGCACACTTGCATTTCGAGATGCGGAAAAACCTCGAAGTCGGCATGAATCGCTCGAAGTTCCCGAAGGATTTTTCGGTGTATTACAGTCCGCGGCAGTTCATGGCGGCGCACCGCACGCTGCGCGGCGGCGGAATGGCGACCATCGCCGTGGACACCTTCGGCAAATACGTCGGCTCAGGCGCCAGTCCGGACAAGACGGCCGATGCGGCCGCAAGCGGCGGCCCGGCTCGCGAAATCCCCACGCGCGAATCGACGGCTACAGATCGAGCTGACGATCTGAAGCGAAAACTGGATCAGCTGGAGCGCTTGGTGGAAAAGAACAAAAAAGACGCGGAGGCGCTGACCGACGAGGACGTGGATGGATTCTGGGATCGGCTGAAGACGCGCCTCAAAAGTGGCCATGCGACCTCCAGCGGTGAAGGCGAACGCCCCTGATCCGGAACGATTCGCTCTTGTCGCAAAGCGGCGATGGTCGTAAAGTCTTTTCCCACCCGGATTCCCGCGCCATGATTCTGTCCGCTTCTCACCCGCTCCTGAGCGCTGCCCTTAGTCTGATCCTGGGGGTCGGTGCCGCCGTGGCCGCCGAGGTTTCCGCCACCGACCCCGCGACCACCCCAGCCAAGCCGGGATGGCGCGAACGCGTGGCCGCCGCTCCAAAAAAACTCGCCTTTTGGGAAAAGGACAAAAAGAATCCTCCCACCACTCCGGAGTCGCGGGCGGGCACGCCATCTGAGGTAAAAACCCGCCCCGGGACGCCTCGCCCGTCCGGCCATCCAGCCACGCCGCCGCCGGCAACGAAGCCCGCCGCCGCCAAACGGGGGGCTCCCTCCACCGCGAAACCAACCAATGCGACACCGCCGCCTCCCGAGACGCCCAAAAAGTCATTTTTCTCGAAATTGCCCGCACTCCCGTTTCGCGGGAAATCGGAACCGGCCACCCCCCAGCCAGACACAACTCCCACCGCGCCCCCCGCCGCGGAAAAGCCAATCGCCAACAAAGCGAGCCTCCCTCAATCTCAAACTGGAGTCGCGGGCGCTTTGGCGCCCGCCAAGGAGGAAAAAAAGACAGGGTTTCTCGGCCTGGGTCGGCTGCGATCCGACCCGGCCCAAAAAGAGACCGATGAATCGGACACCGTCCCAGCCGCCCGAACCGCCGCACGTCCAACCAAATCCGCATCGCCTCCAGCCGAACCGACCCAACCCACCAAGGAAAAGCCCTCGTTTTGGTCTCGCGTGACCGCAGTTGTCACGCCGAGCAGTAAGCCCGCCGCCGGCCTCCTGCCGAAACCGCAGACCAAGCCCATTCCGAAGGGACTTGCGGC
>JBJXFS010000356.1:0-14166 GCA_046155625.1 Verrucomicrobiales bacterium
TTCGTCGAGCGGGATGAGCGGGTCGAACCCGGCGAGGGCCATGTTGGCGCACGACAGGGCGTTGGCGGCGGCCATGACGTTTTTTCCGAGGCAGGGGGCCTCGACCCGGTTGGCGACCGGGTCGCAGATGAGGCCGAGCATACTTTGCATGGCCATGGAGGCGGCGGCGAGGGCCTGGTCACGAGATCCACCGGCCAGGGTGACCAGGCCGGCGGCGGCCATGGCAGCGGCGGCGCCGCCTTCGGCCTGACAACCGCCGACTTCCGCCGCGAAGGTCCAGGCCGTGGCGATAAACACACCGATCAGGCCGCTGGCGACCAGGGCGCGGGCTATGGCCGGCTCGTCCAATCCGAGTTCCTCGGCCATCGCGATCACGGCGCCAGGCAGCGCGGCGCACGCCCCCGCGGTCGGCATGGCGACGATGACGCCCATGGAGCTCTTCACTTCCATGAGGGCCGTTACGTACAGGATCATGCGGTTGAGGGCGCCGGCCTCCAGGAGACGGCCCGCCTGAAGTTCCCGCTGAAATCCGCCGGATTGATGACCGAGCACCCGATCGTCGTAATGCGTGCCCGCGATCCCCTGGGCGATCGAACGACGCAGCAGGCGCACGATTTCGGTCATTCGCGCCACCACCTCGTCCTCGGTCAATCCGCCGCGAGCGCATTCGTACGCGATCGCAAGGCGCCACAACGGGGTGTGGCGCGCCCCATCGACCGCCAGCATCTCAGCACCGGTGGTAAATGGAACACAGGTCGAGCGACTCGAGAGAACCGGCAGCACCGGAGCCAGCCGCCGGCAGGAATCGATCAGCCCTGCCTCACTCAGCGCTTCAAGCACCGTGTCCGGCACAAACCGCTGCGCTTTGACTTCAACCAGCGGGCGTCCTCCCCTGGAGTGAACGAGAATGTGATCAGCGTCGAATTTCGAGGCGAGGGCATCACGCAGCGGCTCGGCGTCTCCGTGGGGCCAGAGCAGCGTTTCGAAATAATCGCCTCCGATCGAGAGGGAAGACTCGTCGATGGCGAGGACCTCAATCATGCCGCCACCGGTGGAAACGGCGCGCAGGGTGTGGGCGGCCTTCGGGCCTCGAAGCGTCAGACGGTAGGTATTCGGATGCGGGTCGCCCGCCTCTATGGTCTCAATACGAATCCGCACCCCGGATTCCCGCAGTACCCGCGGCGCCTCCGGCAATCGCTCGTCGGCCGCTTCCCACCCCAGCAGCCCGCCAAACAACCCCATGTCCGATCCCTGGCTCTCATGCGTCGTCGGGAGCGAGCCGGCACGGTCAAACTCCACCAATACATCATCGAAATCGCCCTCCATCAGGTCCCGCGCCAGCCGACCGATGCGCAGTGCCGCCGCGCAATGCGAACTCGATGGGCCCCGCATCACCGGACCAATCACATCGTTAAACAAGCTCACCACCATGGCCCAAACTCCACCGAATCGCCCGATTGCCTACTTAAAAAAATCGAGGTCCCGGAGGGCCGATCAACGAACGTGCCGGCCGGTGCTTCAAGTCGAGCCACTGGGTAGCAGAGGGCGGATTTGAACCGCCGACCAAGGGCTTATGAGTCCCCTGCTCTACCCCTGAGCTACTCTGCCACATCAGCCGGTGACCCGGGCGGAATCCGATAAATACGCCCTGGGATGCGGTTGTCAACTGGGCCGCACCTGAGCCGCCCCGCTGAACGCGCCGCCTCCCTGAAGTTTGGACAGAGGGCCGGCCGCTTGAGGCTCCAGGTGGGACGAGACCTCTCTGCAATCTCGCTTTGCCGAAGACCCAGCCCACTGGAAATAACCGAATGAAATGGAATCTCCTCACGGTCGGGAAACCGTCGCTCGAGTACGCGCGCGTCGGCGCCGGAGAGTACGTGCGACGCCTCCAGCGACAGACCGACTTCACGTGGACGCCGGTGAAAGCGCTGCCGGAGACCAAACCTCCCGGACAATTCTGGCTGGTGCTCGACGAGCGCGGCGAGCCGTTGAGCACAGCCGCCCTGCGCGCGAAAGTCGATGGGTGGGAGAGGCACGCCGTGAAGCAGATTTCCGTGCTGATCAGCGGCGCGGATGGTCACGACCCGGCGACCCGTTCGCAGGCCGATTGCCTGCTGGCCCTGAGCGCGCTCACGCTGCAGCATGAACTGGCGCTGGTCGTATTCCTCGAGGCGCTGTACCGGGTCTATTCAATCAAGCGGGGCGAGCCGTATCACCGATGATCGGCGATCGACGGGGTCGAGCCCGGCAGCCTACACATTGGCCAGACGACCGGTTGAATCGCCGAAGCGTTCGAGGTCGCGGACGCCCATGCGG
The DNA here is from genome assembly GCA_046155625.1 of Verrucomicrobiales bacterium. Taxonomy (GTDB): domain Bacteria; phylum Verrucomicrobiota; class Verrucomicrobiia; order Verrucomicrobiales; family V1-33; genus CAJBME01. The sequence goes on from JBJXFS010000356.1 coordinate 2,317, forward strand.
TCGGCCAAGCTCAGCATGAGATTCATCGAGGGAGTCGGGCTGTGCTTGACGAAGCGGCCTGGCGTGAGCGTGCCGCCGCCGTGACCCGCAAGCACGAAGGGCAGATTGTCGTGATTGTGCCGATTGGGATCCGCGTTGCCGCCGCCATAGACGATCATGGAGTTGTGGAGCAGCGAGTTCCCGTCGGCGTCTTTGACGCCATCGAGCTTCTTGAGGAATGCCGCAAACTGAGTGGCGTACCATTGGTCAATCTGAGCCACCTTGTCCATCAGGTCCGGCTTGTTCTGGTGGTGGGAGATGTCGTGGTGGCCCTCGGATATCCCGATATTCGCGAACGACCGGTTGCTGCCATCGTGGGCCAGCATGAACGTGGCCACGCGCGTGAGGTCGCTCTGGAAGGCTAGGATGAGCAGGTCCCCAATGAGCTGGATGTGCTCCGCGTAGTCGCCGGGCACTCCAGAGGGCGCTTCGGTGCCGGGGTCGCGGGGTGCGTCGAGCCGCTCGGCGCGGCCAATGCGCTTCTCGATTTCCCCAAGCCCAGTCAAGTACTGGTCAAGCTTTTCGTTGTCTCGTGCGTCGAGGCGCTGCTGCATCGCCCGCGCGTCGTCGAGGACGAAGTCGAGGACCGATCGCTGGGCGGCCTGGCGTCGCTTAAGGTTGGCGGCGCGTTCGCCGGGAGGCCCGGAACCAAAGAGTCGCTCGAAGAGCAGGCGCGGATTCACCTCAGGTGTCATAGGCGTGTCCGGGCCGCTCCACGACAAGTTGAATTGATAGGCACAGGCATATCCGGAGTCACACGCGCCCGATTTGCGCACCGCGTCGCAACTGAGTTCGAGGGACGAATGGCGCGTGAGGTTCCCGACACGCCGGGCCAGAGTTTGGTCGATCGACACACCGGCGCGAAGGTCGGTCGCGCTCTTTTTCAAGCGCACGCCCGTCAGAAACGTGCCGACCCCCCGGGCGTGGTCGCCCGCACCGTCCGGGCCCCCTTCGCCGTTGACGTTTTCCAGCCCGCCCACCACCTGCACATGCTCACGCACGGCCTCTAACGGCTGCAATGACCGGCTGAAAGTCAAGTCGCTCCCAGTCTTCTCAGGCCACCAAAACGATGGGATTGAGCCGTTCGGGAAAAAGAAAAACGCCGTCCGCAGCGGCGCTCCCGTCCCGGTGGTCGCCAGCCCAGCCGCCGCAGCAGCCGCCCGTCCACGCGGCGCGAGCGATACAAATGCCGGCAAGGCAAGGGAAGTGCCAATGCCACGGAGGAAATGTCGTCGAGTGGTCATGGGATGTCAGGTTGTTGGATTATAGAAGCAATCGGCGAGATGAAAATCGATAGAAGACCCGAAATTTTTCTGCCTCAAAGCACCGCGCTTACCGCTGGAGCGGGGGACAGAAAAATTGGGGGTAAAAAAATGGTGGGCTCGGAAAGAGGGGCTTTGGGAGCAGTCGGGCTGCCAGCCGAATTCCCCATTGCGCTCGTTTTTCGACCTCCTATTTTTCTGGTTTCGGGCCGTTCTGGTCTTGCCGCCGTCGTTGAAAGGCATCGGACGCGATCAAGGCGTGGAGGAGTGGAATGGGTCGGCCTTCGGCGCGGTTGATGGTGTCGAGCAGCAGGTCGAGGGTAGATTCGTCGCGATGGTCCAGACCGCGGCCAAGGGCGTACATGAGGAGTTTTTCGATGAAGCAGCGGTGGAAGGCGTCGCGATGGTTGGCGACGAGAATTTTTTTCAGTTCGCGGGCGCCGCCGAACGATTCGCCGCTGACGAGTTGGCCGGCCGGGTCGATGGGTTGTCCGCGCTCGAATTCGCGCCATTGTCCCATGGCATTGAAGTTTTCGAACGCGAGGCCGAGCGGGTCCATGCGGTTGTGGCATGACGCGCATTTGGGATCTTCGCGGTGTCTTTCGAGGTTTTCGCGCAGGGTGGTTTCCGACTGGCGATCGCGGCCGTTGGGATCCTCGAGTGGCGGGACATTGGGCGGGGCGGGCGGAGGCGGGGTGCCGAGAATATTATCCAGGATGAACATCCCGCGTTTCACTGGCGATGTTCGTGTCGGGTTGGACGTGACGGCGAGCATGGTGCCTTGGGTGAGGAGGCCGCCGCGGGGGCTGTCGGGAGGGAGGATGACTTTTTGGAGGTCATTGCCCTCGACGTCCGGGACGCCGTAGTGGCGGGCGAGTCGAGAGTTGAGGAAGGTGTAATTGCTGTCGATGAGTTCGGTGAGCGGGCGGTTCTCGCGGATGACGTGTTCAAAGTAGAGTTCCGTTTCTCGGCGCATGTCGCGGCGGAGGTCGATGCGAAATTCGGCGTCGCGGAAGCGACCGAACGACCGTCGGAAGAGGGCGCGCATGCGTTCCATTTCTTCGCGTTGTTCGTCGGTGAGCGCTTCATCCGGAATGCGGCGGAGCTCCAGGAACCGCTGACGGGCGCTCTCAGCCTCGGGATCGGGCTTTTCTTCGCGCTGGAGGACGAACCGCGCGTCGATCGGCACGCCCTCGATGTCGCGTGCCTGGAGCCACTGACCGACGAAGTTCCGGAAAAAGGTGTGGGCGCGGTCGTCGTTGAGGAGCCGTTGGAATTGGGGTTCGAGCTGGGCGCGGAGCTGGCCGGTGCGGGCGAGATTGAGCAGTTCGTCGTCCGGCTGGGTGGACCAGAGGAAATACGAGAGCCGCGAGGCGAGCGAGAACGGGTCGATTCGCGGCTGCGGGTGATCGGGGTCTGAGGATTCGGTGAATTCCTCACGAAAGATGAATCGGGGCGAGGCGAGGACGGCCTCCATGGCACGGGCGATGCCTGATTCAAACGACTGGCCAGGCTCGGACCAGACGGACTGTGCGAGCGCCGTCAACCGGTCGGTGGTGTCATCAGTGAGTGGCCGGCGGAAGGCGCGGGTGGCGAAGGCATCGAGCAACTCGCGAGCGTAAGCGAGGCGGTCCGGCGCGGATTCCGGCACATCCCGCGGGAACCAGCGGCGATAATTGGGGGCCAGATCCCAGAGGGTGGGGTCGGCGGGGCCGCGGGCGATCACGCGATCGATGTTGAGGGCCAGATCGCGTACGGGATTCTCGTCAGGGGTGAGTCGCTCGAGTTCGACGCTCACCTGGTGGTCGCCGGCGGCGAGGTGGCGGGTGAATTCGAACTGGAATTTTTTTCCCGCGGCGTGGGCGAATTCCTCCCGGCCGAGTTCCTCGCCATTGGCGCGGAAGACGAGCCGGCATCGGTTGAGGTCGTATTCACCCTCCACGTATTTTTCGTGGCCGTAGAGTTCGAAGATGAGGGTGTATTGGCCATCATGGGGAACGGACAAGGGAGCGGCCAAGGTGATGGGTTCGTAATAACTGAACTGGTTGCGTCGCGGGCCGTCGGTGGCGTTATCGGTGCGGACAAAAATCCGGTCGCCCTCGACCCGCCGTTCGGGCATGAGGCGGGCTTGGATCGGGACCGCCTGGGTGACGATGGTCCGGGCGGCATCAAGGTATTTTTCCAACAGCATCGGCGAGACGCTGAGGACCTCGCCGATGGTATCGAAGCCATGGCCGGTGTCGTCGGCGGGAAATTCCTCCTCGGTACGGAAATCGACGCCCATGAGGTCGCGGATGGTGTTGCGGTATTCGGTGCGGTTGAGTCGCCGAAGGACCGGGCGCCCGGGATCAGGACGAGCCGGGTCGAGCTGGAACACATCCGCTTTGATCCATTGTTGCAGCACGGAGCGTTGCCCACTGTCCGGCTGGTCGCTTTCGGGCGGCGGCATCAGGCCGGCCCGGACGTTTTTCAGCACGCGATGCCAGAGGTCGGCATCGGCCAGGAGGGCGGCCTCATCCGCGTAGCCATCGAATGCCACTCCGCCCTTTTTTCCCCCTTCGGCGTGGCACTCGAAACAATGAGCTTCCAACAGAGGCAGAATGGTCTCGCGGTAAGAGGATGGGGCCTGAGGCAAAGCGGCCCGCCCATCCGATTCGCCCATCATCAGCTCGGCCCCAGCCGCGAGGAACCCAACCATCAGGCGCGAAAGGCGCGCCGCGACAGTTCTCGACAAGTGAGACAGCGGGGCCGAGGGCATGAAAATACTCTTCCGCCATACGCTCGACCGGACAAGTTTTGAGGTGGCGTGCCGGATCAGGAATGGAGCGGGATGAAGGGTAGGGGATTCCGCGGGGGTGGGGACTTCTTGGCTTCTTCGAGTTTCTCGCCTGAAAGCCTCTGCCTACTCCGATCGGGGCGGCCTTTCCGTGGAAACGTCCTGCCCGAGGCGAACGGCTTGTCGCGCGCCGCCGATGGCGTATAGTTTTGGAATGGCGAACGGACCATCACTTGTTGATCATGGATTCATGGATGCGCGCTCGAAGCTGCTCGACGTGGCGGCCTTTTTCGACCGTGTCGACCGGCACGGACAGGCGGCGGATTTTCGCGTGCGCGCCTTGCGGGACGCGTTGCCGATGCTGATGGCCGGCCAGGCCGGTCGGGTGCGCGCGATTTTGGAGTCATTGAGCGACCCGACGGAAGCCCCCATCCCGTCAGCCATCGTCCAGGGGGCCACGGGTGCGTGGTCTGGTCGTTACGAATCCCCCCAAGCATGAGCCCGCCGGCTCGCCGAGTTATTTTGCAGCCCCCTGATCATGCGCTATATCGAACCCCACGGCCACATGGTGAGCCGCACCACCGACGACTATGCGGCCATGGCTCACGCCGGGTGCGTGGCGTTGTGTGAGCCGGCGTTCTGGGCCGGCTTTGACCGCGGGTCGGCGGACGGATTCGCCGACTACTTCCGTCAACTGACCGATTATGAACCGAAGCGGGCCGCAAGGTTTCACATCCGCCACTATTGCTGGCTGTGCCTGAACCCCAAAGAGAGCGAAGACCTGGGGTTGGCGAAGGAAGTCCTCTCGCTGATCCCGCCACTGCTCGACAAACCATCGGTCCTGGGGATCGGGGAAATTGGCCTGAACAAAAACAGTCGAAACGAACTGGCCGTACTGGAGCAGCACATCCAATTGGCGGCCGACCACGGTCAAATGATTTTGGTCCACACCCCGCACCTCGAAGACAAACTCAAGGGGACACGGCTCATCATCGATGCTCTCAAGAACCACTCGGCCATCGATCCGGGCCGGGTGATCGTCGATCATGTGGAGGAGCACACGGCCTCGCTGGTGCTGGATGCCGGGTTTTGGGCGGGCATCACGCTGTATCCCGAGTCGAAAACCACGCCCAACCGCGCCATCGATATCCTGGAACTCTACGGGCACGAGAGGCTCTGGCTGAACAGCGCCTGCGATTGGGGCGTCAGCGATCCCCTGGCGGTTCCCAAGACCGCTCTCGAGTTGCGGCGTCGTGGATACGGCACCGACTTTGTCGATCGCGTCCTGTATCAAAACCCGCGGCAATTCCTCAGCCAGAATTCCAAATTCGCCGTGGAGTGGTGATTCCTATTAGGTTTACCGAAGCTCTTCGGGCACGCGGTCGACGATTTTCTTGATTTCATCGGCGGCATCTTTGTCGGCGATGAGCAGGGCGTCGGGTGTTTGGACGACGATGAGATTGTCGACACCGAGCAAGGCAATCCGCGTGGGCAAACTTGAGTACACGATGTTTCCGTGAGCGCGGAGTGAGGTGACGGGCCCCTTGATGGCGTTGCCGTCCGTATCGGTGGGCAGGTATCGGGCCAAGCTGAGCCACGACCCGACGTCATCCCAGTCGAACGTGGCCTCGATGTTGAGGACGCGGGAGGCGCGTTCCAGCAGGGCGTAATCGATGGAAATTTTCGGGAGGCGGCTGAACTGGGCGCGCAATGTACCGTGCAGGTCGCGGCTGGTACGGAGTTCGTTGACGAATCCGGCGAGGGCCGGCTGGCAGTGAGTTAGTTCGGTGAAAACCGTGGGCACGCTCCAGACGAACATTCCGGCATTCCAGACAAAGTTGCCCGTGCGCAGGAATTCTTCGGCGAGATCGGGGTTGGGTTTTTCGCGAAAGCGCACGACCTCGAACGCAGCCAGGCCGTCTCCGATGCCATGGATGTGCTCGCGTTCGCCGCGCTCGATGTAGCCGTACCCGGGGCAGGCCCAGGTCGGCTTGATTCCGATGGTGACGAGCGCCGACGAGGTGGCAGCCGTGTGGAAGGCACCGGCCAGCACTGAGCGGAAGGCGTCGACATCCTTGATCAAATGGTCCGCAGGCAGCACGGCCATGACCGCTTGGGGATCGCGGGCGGCCACCCAGCCGATGCCGAGGGCTACGGCGGGCGCGGTATCGCGTTTCTCCGGCTCGGCGAGGATGTTTTCGGGCGGGTGCCCGGGCAGGGCGGCGCGGACTTGATCCTCCTGCTCGGCGTTGGTGAGGACCAGGATGTTTTCCTTTGAGACCAACCCTGCGTCGACGCGCGCCACCGCCTGTTCGAGCAGGCTGGTGTCGTCGAACAAGTGGAGCAGTTGTTTTGGGGTGGCCTGTCGGCTGAGGGGCCAGAAGCGGGTGCCACTGCCTCCGGCCAGGATGACGGCATAGGGTGTCGATGGCATGTTGCGGCGGGGATTGATCGCGGGAACGACATACTGGCGCCGACAGGTCGCGCAATCCACCAAGAAAAGGAATTTGGTGGTTTTCGAGGGAGCCGAGCCGCCCATGGTACCCGCGTGTTTACCGGGATCATCGAAGCCACGGCCACGGTCGCCACCCTCGAAGCGACGTCCCTCGGGGGGCGGATTGCGCTCGCTCAGGTGCCGTTCGCGGGCGACGTGCGCGTCGGCGAAAGCGTTGCCGTCAACGGGTGTTGCCTCACTGTCACCGCGGCGAGTCCGTCATGCGACGGTGGCGTGCTCCAGTTCGATCTGCTCGCCGAAACGTTGCGGGTCACCAACCTCGGCCGCCTCGCCCCCAACTCACAGGTCAACCTGGAACGCGCCCTGCGTGCCGGCGACCGCCTTTCCGGCCATTATGTTCAAGGACACATCGATGCCGTGGCGGAAATCCTCGATTATTCACCGGCCGGGCACGACCATCGCCTCGAGGTCGCCCTCGCGCCCGAGTTCCAGGCGTCCGTCATTCCTCGCGGATCCATCGCCATCGACGGCATCAGCCTGACCGTCGCTGAAATCACCCGGCACAGCGTCGTCTGCTGGATCATCCCACATACCGCGTCGGTGACCAATCTCCAGACCCGCCACCAGGGCGACCTCGTCAACGTCGAGTATGACCTGATCGGGAAATACGTCAGCCGCTGGCGAGAAGTCACCTGTCCTTAGGCTGAATCGATTTCTGGCGGAGCGGACGGGGCTCGAACCCGCGACCTCAGCCGTGACAGGGCTGCGCTCTAACCAACTGAGCTACCGCTCCTCAACCAAAAAATCGTAACCGGCTATCTTGTCCCGGAAGGGTAGGACCTTAAGGGCTCAACGCGCCGCCGCAAGGAAAATTTGGCGCTTAGAGTTCCTCTCTGAGCCGTCGCCCGACCTCCACGGCGTTGTCACGGCTGTTGAAGGCGCTGATTCGGAAATACCCCTCGCCGACGGCGCCAAAGCCGGCCCCGGGAGTCACCACGACATTCAACTTGCTGAGCATAATGTCGAAAAACTCCCAGCTTCCGGTTCCCCCGGGTGTCTTGACCCAGATATACGGAGCATTGACCCCGCCGAAGCACGACAATCCCGCTTGCTGTGCGGCCTCGCGCAGCAAGGCGGCATTACCCAAATAGTGCTCGATCAAAGCGGCCACTTCGAGTTCCCCCTCTGCAGTGAACAGGGCGGCCGCGCCCCGCTGCACGATGTAGCTGGCGCCATTAAACTTGGTCGTCATGCGCCGTGACCACAACGGATGGAGCGGCAGCCGGCGCCCATCGCGGGTGCTGCCCTGCAAGGATTTTGGGACGACGGTGAAGGCGCACCGCACTCCGGTGAAACCACCGTGCTTTGAAAAGCTCCGGAATTCGATGGCGCATTCGCGCGCGCCCGGGATTTCATAGATCGACCGCGGGATCGCCGGATCGGTGATGAACGCCTCGTAGGCGGCGTCGAAGAGGATCACGGAACCATTGCGCAGGGCGTACTCGACCCAAGACTGGAGTTTTTCGCGACTGGCCGCGGCACCGGTCGGGTTGTTGGGCGAGCAGAGGTAGATCAGGTCGAGGGGAGGGGCGGTGGCCGCCGGTGCCTCGGGCATGAAGCCGTTGGATTCGGTGCACGGCAGATAGACGAGACCGGCGTAGGCACCGGAGTCATCGGCCGCACCCGTGTTTCCAGCCATGACATTGGTGTCGACGTACACCGGGTAGACGGGGTCGGGAATGCCGATGCGATTGCCGGACCCGAAGATGTCAAGGATGTTGCCGGTGTCGCATTTGGAGCCGTCGGAGACAAAGATTTCGTCATCCGCCACTTCCAGTCCGCGCTGGCGGAACATGCGGTCGGCGATCGCCGTGCGCAAAAACTCATACCCCTGCTCCGGACCGTACCCTTTGAACGTGGCGCGGTTTCCCAACTCGTCCACTGCGGCATGCAGCGCCGCGCGGCTGGCTGCCGGCAATGCTTCGGTCACGTCCCCGATGCCGCACCGGATCAGACGCTTCGCCGCCTCGGGATGCGCGGCGGTGAAAGCACTGACGCGGCGGCCGATCTCCGGAAAAAGATAACCGGCTTTGAGTTTGAGGTAGTTTTCGTTGAGGTAAGCCATGGAGAGAATCGGTTCGATGGGGAGTGCGCGGACAGGGCCGCGCTTTCGATGCGGGCGACATGTCGCCCTGACGAAAAGCGGCGGAGTGCCACCGCGCTCCACGTCCCCGCGCGCCGCGAAGAAGGGGCGAACCATTAACTGTCGGTCCGCGCCGATCAACCCCCCAATTCCGACGATTCCTCAGGCCGGTTTAACGCCCTGACCGTAGTAGGCGCCGGGGCCATGTTTGCGCAGGAAGTGTTTTTCGAGCAAGTGGCGTGGAAGCGGGGGCGCGTGGGGATCGAGAGCGCGGGTGTCCAAGGCCATGGCGGCGCACATTTCCAAGGCAATGGCGTTGTCGACCGCTTGTCTTGGGCTTGAGCCCCAGGTGAACGGGGCATGACCGGCCTGCAGGACGGCGGGCATGGCGACGGCATCGATGGCGTGGTCCCGAAAATGGCTCACGATGGCCGCGCCGGTAAGGCCTTCGTAATCATCCGCCACCTCTTCCGGCGTCAAGGCGCGGCAGACGGGGACGGGTCCGAAAAAATGATCGGCGTGCGTGGTGCCGAGGCAGGCGAGCTCGCGCCCGGCCTGGGCGAAGGCGGTCGCCTTGGGGCTGTGCGTATGGCAGATGCCATGGATGCCGCGGTCCGCCCACGCGCGGTACAGGGCGAGGTGTGTCGGCGTGTCGGAGGACGGCCGGAGCCGGCCCTCGACCACGGCGCCGTCGCTCAGGCGCACCCCGACCAAATCGTCAATCTTGAGGTGCGCGTAGTCGACGCCGCTCGGCTTGATGTACATGACGCCGCGTTGCGGGTCAAAACCGCTCACATTGCCCCACGTCAGGCGGACCAACCCGCTGGCGACCACGCGGAGGTTGGCCTCGAAGACGGCTTCCTGCAGGGGCTGGGCCATGAATGGAGGAACGTCCGACGGATGGCCGGGGTGCCGGCTCGGGCGGGCGGGCGGCTTAGAGCGCCAAGGTTTCCACCCAGCCGATTTCGATGAAGCTGTCCATGTAAATGGAGATCTGCTGGGGCGCGTAGATGCGGTTGGCGGAATCTATCCACTCCTGGGCGGCCGTTTTGTCGCCACGGTTAAATTCAATCGCCGCGTGACCCAAATAATAAGCAGGCTCGTCATCGATATAGCTGAACGCCTTGACCGCTTTCTCCGCCTCTTCCGTCAGCCCTTGTTTCAGCTTGCAGATGACGACCTTAAACTCCATCAGGCGCTGGGTGCCGATCTCGGGATTGGCGGGAATCAGCGCTTCGAACATCTTCTGCGCCGAGGCAAATTGAGCCTTTGCCGCCTCCGCATCGCCGTTCCGGGCCTTGTCGGCCGCCTCCACGAACTCGATTTCGGCGAGATTGAACTTGGGGTGGAAACTCGTCGGATGCAGTGTCTGAGCTTTCTTGAACGACTCGCGCGCCCTGCCAAACAAGCGCAACTTCGTGAACACGGCCCCCCTCAGGTTGTGCACCATGAACAAATCCGGCGCCAACACCTCCGCATCCCCCAGCCGCTGCAGCGCCTCCTGCAGCCGGATGCCGCCGACGAATGCCGATGCCTCGCTGATTGCCTTCTTGACCTTCTCCTGCTGGTCCGGGGTCAAGCTTTTCAACTTTTCCATAGTAGGGTCATCGTCCACACGCGCCGCCGCCGGGGCCGGTGCGGGTTTGGGCGGAGCGCCAGCCGAAGCAGGGGCTTTGGTCTCCTGCGCGACCGAGAGGACCGGCCAAACGGCCAGAGTCAGGACAAGGGAAAGGATCGATGGCTTCATGAAATGTCGGGTGGACGACGTCCAGAACACGTAGTTACGCTGCTTTAAGGTCCGAAGTCAATGCAGAGCTCAGCCCCGCCATCCCCGGCTCGCCGACCCCGATACGGGCTCTTTGGCGGGTCGTTCGACCCCGTCCACCTCGGCCACACCGCCATGGCCGAAGCCGCCCGCACCCAAGCCAATCTGGAAAAAATCATCTTTCTTCCAGCCGCCCAATCGCCGCATAAGACCGACAGCGACCCGCCGGCGCCCGCCGTTCACCGCCTGGCCATGCTCGAACTCGCGCTGGCCGACCTCCCCTGGGCCGAAGTCAGCCGATGGGAAATCGACCGACCCGGACCGTCCTACTCTTGGAAAACCGTCGAACACTGCGCCGCCGTGGCCGGCCCGAACATCGAGCTCTGTTGGATCCTCGGCGCCGACCAGTGGGACGTCTTGCTCGCGTGGTCCCACCCGGAAAAGCTCGCGGCTCTGCTCACTTTCCTCGTGTTCCCCCGCGGGGATACTCCCGTCCTCCCCCGGCCTGGATTTCGCCACCAGCCGGTCATCTGCCGCCATCCCGCTTCCTCCACCGCCGCCCGCGCCGGCCAATCGCTCGACCACCTGGTCGCCCCGGAAGTGGCCGCGTATATCCGGAAGCATGCGCTCTACCCGCCGTAGCCTCTACCTGCCGTAGCCCGCCGGGCTCCGGCGAGGCGCGACCGGAGCCGGTTCCCACAGTCCGCGCTGATGGGACGCAAACGTGGCTCTCATGGGGTTGGAAGAATTCGCCTGAGAGTGGGCCGATTTCGTCGCAGAATCGTGGTGTCGTCCAGGAGCAGCGTGGCGCGGGGAAGACGTTCAGATCCGGGTGGCCCAGAGCGTAAGTGAATGACCCACTGCGAAGCAATCCGTAAGCAGGACCTCCCTGAGCGACTGAACACGTTGACCCATATGCCGTTCGAGGACCGCGAAAATATGGAACGGGCTTGCCGCCCTGGTTGGTTTCAGGGGACGTTGGCCCGGGAAGGTATGGCGTCGGGCCATTGGCCCTGTGGTAACCGCAGGTATAACCCCCAACATTGGTGAGTCAGTGCGGGTTTATCGAACCGTTGGTGCCCAAGGATCGCACAGGTGGAGTCGAGGACGAGTAGCGCAAAGGATGGATGGACGAAGTTGACGAGCAATCGCGTGGGCGGAAAAAACCTATCCAGAATGCTCGGAATCGTCCTCGTCCTCGTCCTCGAATAATTCGCTCCGCTCGCTGCCCTGCCACCCACGCCTGTGACTCTCCCTGTCCATCGGGCCACGCCCGTTTCCCGCTGAATACCGAATACTGAATACCGAATACTGTTTACAGCCCTCCGCCCTCCGCCCTCCGCCCTCCGCCCTCCGGCGCCCCTGCCCGCTGTTCGATCATCCAGGTGAACAAGAGCACCCAGAGCGAGA
>JBJXFS010000359.1:0-155679 GCA_046155625.1 Verrucomicrobiales bacterium
CGCCTCGCAGCGACGCAGTTTCTTCAAAGTTCTCGCAGGCCCAACGGAAGCCTGCGGCCGGGGTCTCCCACCCCAGAAGAGGACGCTGCTCGGCAGCGCACGAGTGGCGGGCTGGGGCCGCCATGGAAACGAACGCGTTTTGGCATTGCGAGCGACCGGTCTGAGTCGAATGCTCGAGTCAGTATGGCGGTCTTAGCCCGCCACTCCCAGTCGTCCCCCGATTTTCATGCTTTTTTCGCCCGTGCAAAAATCCGCCGTGCCAAATGCATTTGCAAGGTTCACGGCCGTTGACGGATTTCACGGAATCCATTACAATGCATACACTGTGTACACAATCGAAGTGCCCCTATGGCGTCCACAACATTAAGCATCCGGGTCCCTGCGGAGACAAAGCGTTGGCTTGAGAAGTTTTCCCGCAGTCGGGGAAGTCTCAGTTCGGTCGCTTCTCTCCTGATCGAGGAGGCTCGGCGACGTGAGCAATTCCGGGGGGTCGAATTTCGCGATTCGCCGCAGGGGCGTCTGGCGTTTGTTCAAGGGACCCGCATTGCGGTGTACTTCGCCTGGATGGCGGCCAGGGATTACGAGTTTGACGCCTCCAAGGTCGCCGACCATTTTGGGTGGCCGCTGTGGAAGGTGGAATCCGCCCTTGCCTACGCTGAAGCGTATCGTGATGAGATCGGCCGCCAGGTCGATGAGCACACCGAATTGGACGATGAGGCGGCGCTTCGAAAAGTTCTTCCTGCACTGCGCGTCTCCGAAGTCTGATGGCGGCGACGCTCAAGCTCCTGCTCGATGAACATGTCTGGCCGCCCTTGGGTTTGCGCCTGCGCGAGGTCCTGCCAGGAGCCCAGATTGAGAGTCTCCACCAATGGATGGGGGGACGCCTGCTGCAGCAACCGGACGAGCGCATTCTCCTGGAAGCCTACCGGGAGGGAATGACACTCCTCACTTCTGACCTCGCCACCATTCCGCCTCTCCTGACCGAAAAGCTGGCTGTGGGCGAAGAGCATGGAGGGGTCATTTTCGTTTCGACCAAATCGTTTCCCCAGAATGACCACGGCGGATTGATCCGCGCCGTTCTCGAATCCTGGCCGAAATGGTCGGCGGAGCCATGGACCAACCGCGTCGAGTTTCTTCGACGGCGATAGCGTCGCCGTGTTTATGCAAATTTGTCATGCCTTCGAGCCGCGCTCTTTACACCAACCGACGATGGCTGCCGCCGACGCCCCTGCCCCGATCACCTGACCAGCCCTTGTTTCCTCCCTGCCGCCAGGCTTGCCCACGAACAATTTGGCGGACTTAATGTGCTGTCCGGTCGGGCACGCCAACATCAGTTTTGGCGTCGCCTTGTCCGACTTTTTCGTAATGGTGAATTCTTTTGAGGTGCGTGAGTGGAAGGATGAGCCTAGTCGGTGGGATGCGGTTTTTTCTTCGAGCGGAGGTTTGGCCGACGGGGGTGGAGGAGGTGATTCTGGAGGGAGCGGAGGGTCACCACGCGGTCTCGGTGATGCGAGTGGCGGTCGGCGATGCGGTGGACGTGTTTGACGGCGAAGGTCGGGCGGGAGTCGGCCGAGTGGCGGCCTTGGAAAAGAAGTGGGTGCGCGTGCGAATCGAGGCGGAGCGGTTTAGCCCACGGCCCAGCGGGCGGCTGGCTTTGGCGGTGGCCATTCCGAAGAAATCGACCATCGAATGGATCATCGAGAAGGCGGTCGAACTCGGGGTTTCGGATGTCGTCCCGCTGCTCACCCGTCGGACGGTGGTTCGGCTCGATACGGCCGATCGTCCAGACCGCCAGAGGAAGTGGGAGCGCGCCGCGATGGAAGCCGCCAAACAATGTCGGCAGGATTGGCTGCCCAAAATCCATGAACCGCAACCGCTTGAAAACGCGATCCTAAGCCTGCCCCCATCCGAATTCACCCTGCCCCTCGTGGCCTGCCTGCAGCCGGATGCTCGTCCGCTCGCCGATGTGGTCCGCCAAGCCGGTGCCTTGCCGCCCACTGGCGCCGAGACCGGTGGTGCCGTTTGGATTGGCCCCGAGGGCGACTTCACCGATGAGGAAGTCGCACTCCTCAGGGAGTCAGGTCTGGTCCCCGTCAGCCTGGGTCGGCTCGTCCTTCGCGTCGAAACCGCCGCCCTCTATGCCCTGAGCGTGCTCAGGTTTTGCACTTCCGGCTGAGTGCAGCGCCGTCGAGCCGTCCAGCTGCATAGGCTTCGAACACGGCGCGGATCTCATCGCGGACTCGCCGGAAAACGGCCAGTCGTTCTTCCTCACTGCCGGCGGCGTGGGCTGGATCATCAAACGGAAAGTGATGACGGTTGACCAGTCCGGGAAACGTCGGGCAGGCCTGATCCGCATTGCCGCAGACGGTGATCACGGTTTCAACTCCTCGCTCGAGAAACTCGTCGAGCGACTTCGACGTGTGGTGGGAAATGTCGATGCCGATTTCAGCCATAACGCGGATGGCCAGCGGATGGACATAACCCGCGGGCTTCGATCCCGCGCTGACCACCTCGAACTCGCTTCCCAGTGCCTGGCGCAGAATTCCCTCGGCGAGGTGCGACCGACAACTATTGCCCGTGCAGAGGACCAGTATCGGCGGTTTGTTGTTCATGATCGTGGTTCGTGCGAAAAGCATGGCGTGCCACCCTGGCAGCAGCCGGGCTCGCGCACTCCCACGCAGAGAGGGACCGCCACCAGCGCGCCGACCATGGGGGCGACCCAATAGATCCACAAGTGTTCGAGATGTCCGCTGACCAGAGCGGGGGCGAGCGAGCGCGCCGGATTCATCGAAGCCCCGGAGATCGGCCCGGCAAACATGGCCTCCAACCCAACCACCGCACCCACCGCGATGCCGGCAAACAGGCACTTCTCCTTCGCCCCCGTGGAAACGCTGAGAATCGTCAGCATGAGAATCGCCGTCAGGACGATCTCCAGCACAAAACTCTGTCCCGGCGGCCCCGCCGGGAAGGTGGCGCCCAACCGCTCATCGAAAGGAAACAGCAGGCGCAATAACGCGCTCGCCGCCAAGGCACCACCGCTTTGCACCACCACATACCCTGGGACATCGCGCCAGGGAAAGCGACCCGCGACGGCCAGTCCCATGGTCACCGCGGGATTCAGGTGCGCGCCACTCACGTCGCCGAAAGCGTAGATCATGGCGAGCACCACCAGCCCAAAGGTCAAGGCAACACCCGCATGTCCGATCGCCCCGCCGCTCGCGCCATTGATGACAATCGCCCCCGTCCCGGCAAAAACCAGACAGAAGGTCCCCAGGAATTCAGCGAGCGCTCGTTTCATGACTTAAAAGAACCCGCGGCAACCGCCAACGCGTCTCGTCCGCCAGCGCGGGGGCGAAGTGGATCAGGATTCGCATCGGAATTCGTCGTAACGGATTTTATCGATTTGTCAACGGGCTGAACCGGGTGGTGCCTGAGGTCCAATTCGGCGTGATGACGCGGCTCCCCGGCGTGCGGTGGCCTGCGTTATTGGCCGATGGAAAAACAGTCCCATGGCGGCGACGGCGGCAATGCCCGACCCGGCAACAGACGTAACTGAGGCACCGAGTGCGCTCCACCACAACCCTGCGATAGCGTCAAGGATTCACGAGGACGCGGAGATACAGATTGGGTTGATTCGGGACATTGAGCTCCAAGGTGCGACTGTTGGTGGCGGGAGAAACCGATTCGCGATCGATCCAGAAGATCAATTCGTTGCTCGACTGGAGCGTGGCGGAGCGGTGCGCGGGTAGAGTGAAACGCACCGTCGATTGGGTGGGGGTGGATTCGATCGATTCGATGGCGAGGCGGCTGCCGGCCTGTCGCGGTTCGGTTCCGGCGGCGTATTCCTGCTGATTGGTGGCGCCATCACCGTCGGCATCCTGGAGTCCATCTGACGGGTCGTCGGGATTGAAACCGTAGTCCAATTCCCAATCGAGCGGCATGTAGTCGCCGTCGCGATCGGCGGTAGTGAACTCGAACGTGGGGCCGGCGTAGCGGTCGACGGGACCACCGTCGAGGGTGGCTGGGAATTGGGCGGCGGATCCGTAGCGGGCGGTACCAGTAAATCGAATCAATCCACCGCCGGTGGACGTGGACCAGGCAGGGGCATTCCCACTCGCGTTGCCGTTCATTTCGGAATTGGAGTACCCGTAAGCCACCACGGAGTATTCGCCCGGTTCGAGCACGACGCGCGTGGGCAGCGGTTTGAACCGGCTGGACGTGCCGGCGGCCAACTGACCCGGGTCGGCATTCGAAAACGCCAGGCTGACAAGGCGACGCGGAGTGCCGTCCCGGCTCCAGATCTGGGCGGTGAGCGGACTGCTCAGCCCATTAGAACCACTGTCGAAGACCCCGAGACGCGTCACGACGATGGGCGAAAGGACTTCGAAATCGTGACCGAGACTGCCCGTGTAGGCTTGATTCCCGACCGTACCCGCCGGCACGCGATAGGCGATGACGGGTGCGTTGGCTCCGCTGCCCGCGACGAAAACGGCGGCCGCCGAGGCAGTGCGCGCCAGCCCAGACACGTCGATGGCCCGCGCACTCACCGATCGATGACCCGCGGGGCCGGCCGTCCAATTCATCCGCCACGGCGGGGCGGTCAGCGAACCGATGGCCACGCCATCGATCAAAAACTCGACCCGCTGCAGGAGTCCCTCTGGATCCAGGGCGGCGGCCTCCAAGGTGACGATGGCGTTTTCTTCCAGCCGAGTGCCGGCGGCGGGAGCGACCAGCGCGACCAGCGGCGGCTGATTGATCACCGTCACCGTCACCGTCACCTCGGCCACCGCGCTGGCCAACCGGCCGTCGATGGCCCGAACCCGCAGGACAAACGTCCCCCCATCACCCGGAGTCCAAGCAAACCGGAACGGTGGTTGGGCCACAGCCTCAATCGGCTCGCCGTTCACTTCCAGCACCACCTGCCGGATCTCGCCATCGGCGTCGGACGCCATGGCGGTAATGTCAAGTGGCTGACCCGGCGGAACAGTTTGCCCCGGCGTCGGCGCCGAGAGCGTCACGGTCGGCGTGACATTGGGCCCGGGATCCCGACCGGGAGCCGGCGCGATCGCCGTCCAGTGAGCGGCGTCATCGGCGTACGCCGAAAGCCCCGACCGTACGAGCGCAGGGCCCGCGCCATCCGCCTCGACCGGCCATGGCGTGGCATCGTCGTACCGAATGTCCTCAAGCACGACCTCAGGCCGATAACCAAAGTCCGGCCCCTGCTCGGTCACGGGCGCCAGCCGTCGCACCAATCGAACTTGACCACCGCTATTCGGCAAACCACCAGTCCACGGCCCGAAAACCAACGCGCCGTCCCCCACATCGTATCGAGCGGCGAAATCGGCCGGACCGACCGCCGCCAGCACCACACGCCCCCCAGCCGGCAACAGGGTGCCAACGGGCACCGTGAGCACCGCATCGCCATCCAGTCGCCACTCCCCGATGTCGATCGCCTGATCACTCGTGTTCAGCCACTCGACGAATTCGTAGACCGAGTCGTCCCCCGGCAAGTCGGGCGGGTGGAAATTGATCTGACTGACCACCACCGGGCCGACAACCGGCACGTTGTTTGGAGTGGGCGGCGCGAGGTTGACCCGCACAAACACATCTCCCGCGGGCCGCGTCACCAGTCCATACGGGTGCCCATCCCACGCGCCATAGATTCGCCGGCTCCGATGAGTGCCGCTGTGCGTCAGGTGGATCTCCCCTCCACGCCGTCGGTCCATCGAAAACGGCAGGACTGCCGCGGACAACACCCGGGTTTGACCGGCCGGCACCGCACCGAACCCCGAGGGGATGACGAAGGTCGGGGCGCCTGTCATCCCATCGCTGAGCTCCCATCCATCGATCACCACCGGAACGGCACTCTTATTGTAAAACTCGAGATCTGGAAAAACCCGGCTCACCACCACATCGTCGATGCCCAGGGCGTTTGGCTCGCCCGGAGTGGCGTGACCTGGAAATCGCACGATGGGGCCTGTGCCATCAGGCAGCCTGCCCTCGGAAACGGCGGAGGCTTGGGGACCGAAGGTGACGCTGTCGATGACCGTCCCCGACTCATCGCTCAAGAGGATCGATTCGCCCGAACTGCTCAGTCGGAAATCGACATGGTGCGGCCCGGGTTCGCGGTCGGCGATAAACCGCTGAAAGCCGCCACCGCCAATAAACGACAGCGCCGGCAGGATGGTCGTCGTCGATCCATTTCCCAGCTTCAAGCTGCTCAGGCTGACCGGTTGAGCCCCGGGATTGACGACCTCGAACCAATCGGACCCGCCGGGATTCGCGGCCATCCATTCGTTCACTCGCAAACCGCTTGGGGGACCGGTCGTCTCGACCAGATTCGCCTGCCCCGGCGTCGGCGCGCCGAGCGACCATCCGTCGCCACTCCGTCCGATCGACCAGTCGGCCGCCTGCGGTCCGAAGCTGACGGCGTCGGCCAACGTCCCGTCGGCCTCCAGCATCACAACGGTTTGTCCGTCGCCATCGAGCCGGAATGGCGCGGCGGCATCAAGCGTCACGACATGATACGCGCCGGGGGCCAGCACCGTGCCCGCCTGGAATACCCACTTGGGCGCGGCCGACGGGTTGTCCGTCAGCCCCATGCCGGACAATTCCGCGGCCATGGACCCGGCATTGTGAAGTTCGATAAAGTCCGGCCCGCTTCCACGCGCGAAGATTTCATTGAGCCGCAACTCCGGAACGCCCCCAGACGGCACGCCGAAAGTGAACGATTGTTGGGCGCTTTCGAACGAGGGATGGCCATCGGCGTCAGTATGAACGCACTTCCATGAGTAGGTCGTGCCAAAAACCAGGCTGTCGAATGGAATGGGCAGGGACGTGAGATGGATCGTGGATGTGAGGTGGACGACCGGCGTTTCCCAAGCGGCGCCGGCGGCTCGAATGATCCATGTGGTCGAGGCGTGGGCCGGCGCCGCCGCAGGCGCGCCATGAGCGTAGGCACTCGTCCGCAGTGCCGCACCCGGCAGGACTTGAGCGCCCGCGGCAGGGGCCATCGGCGTGGGTGTCACGGGGCGGTAAAATGTCCCGAATCCGAGCTGAGCATTCACATTGGTATGGCGGGCGGTGGCAAACGACTGGACTCCACCATAACCCGACGGGCCGAAGCGGGCCGGCAGGAGAATCGTATTGTTTAACAGCCAGAGCGTGCGGCGGTATTCTTCCCGATAGGCTTTGAGAAACGAATCTTTGATCCATTGGGGACCGCGCAGGGTGTCCGGCTGCGGGACTTCATGCTCGTCCCAGAAGATTGATTTCGTGCTCGTCACCAGTTCCCCATCCAAATCCCAAGGCAGCATCGCCCATCGACCGTTGGCCCGGCGCCAGAGAAAGTAGTTGTGCGTGGCATTGTCGAACGGGGCGCACCAATTCCGGATGGCGATGTAGCGCAACGTCGCGTCGACGTCGAAGTGCGTCTCCAGCCATTGGCGCAGTGCCGACACATCCGGATCGGGCGCCGTGGGCGCATCACCGCGCGCCTCCCAAAGACCCGTGATCATGGCCTCCGTGTCGCGCCCGCCAATCCACGAATGCATCTGAACCCCGTACGTCCAATCGTAGCGTTGACGCACCCTCCAGCCGGTCTTGGCGGGAATGGGAGCGCAATTGCCAATGTAATACGGACCTTCGCCGCTCGACGTGTACACCGAGGTCGCCCCGATACCGCCCGCCGTCTCGAATGGCACTACGCCCGAGGCCTTGTAAAACTCGCCCGAGGCCTCAACCTCAGTCCCGGGAAACAACCGGGCTTGCGCTTGCGCGAACTTCTCGAAATGCCGTTCATCCATCTCCGGCACCTGCAGCCGTTGCCGCACGGAGTTGTTGTTCAGATAAAAATCAACGTACCGGGCGTCGAACGACGGCAGGCCCGCCGCGCGGTACAATCGCGTTCCCACCAAATGGTCGTCCCCCTTGTCCTTGAAGAACATCCCTTCGGCGCCGTCAAGACGCTCATACCGCGGGAATTGGATTTTGAATGACGCACGTATTGAATTACGATTGTAACGGCTGCCGTGATGACGGATCCGCACGTCGATCACCCGACCATCGCGCACCAGCACCGCAGGCTCGGTGGCATTCCAGGCCGCCCGCGGAAGCCCGGGGGGGTCGGGATTGACGATCCTGCGTGGACTGCCGTTGATGTTGGCAGCGAGGCGCGACACCGATGCCGAGGCGACAAACACATCGTACTGCGGCTTCGTGCCGCTGCGCACGGGCGTCACGAAATACGCGTGCCACGCCAGCGGGTCGCCCGGCCGCGGCGAGACGACGCCCACCCCCTCGCCCCGGTCCGCCCGAATGCGGTAGCGGACGAGACTGCGGTTCGCCTGTCCCGGCAGCACCACCTGCCACCTTCCCGAAATCCCCGGATCTGGAGTCATCGCAACCACCGTCGGTACCTCGTTGGTGGCATTCGTCTCATCTTTGAAATACTCGACCTGGACCGCCGTCACCCCGGCCCCCATCGAGGAAAACCGCGCTTCCACTCGCACCGCTTGCGAGTCCCGAATAATGACCGATCCGGTCGATTCCTGCACCGCTTCAAACGACCTCACTACCGGCAGGGGCGCCGGTCGCGTCACCGCATTCGCCCGGCCAGGCGAAGGGCCGGCCTCCAGCGGTGAAGCCAACCAGTTGGCGGGATCGTTCGATGGCCACTCCACGGCCACGCGTTCCAGCGACCGGCCACGGTATTGATGCTGTGATTCGTCAACCCCCGTCCACTCCGACTCGGCGCCCAGCGCATTCGCCCCGATCGGCCAGGGCGCCTCACTGCCGTACGACACGGCGTCCACCACCGATCCCGACAGATTCTCCAAACGCACCGACTCGCCATCGTTCGACAGCTTGCCTTCCCACGGGCCCCACACCGATCCGCCCGCCAGCGCGTAACCCGCCACCGCCTCCAGCCGCGCCGGGTCTTTGGCCACCACGGCAAAACCACCCGCCGGCAGCGAGGCCCCCGCCGGAAAAACATAGGTCACTCCCCCGGCCAGCCGCCACCCGGCCATCGCGACCGCAACGTCTCCGGTGTTCCTCAACTCAATAAACTCGTGAACATCGTCCGTCAACTCCAGCACCGGATCCCCCGCCGCATCGAACGCCGCTTTCTCCACCGGATGATACATGATCTCGTTGATCAGAACGTCGGCGCGCACGCCGCCCGACAACGGCCACGTCGCCAGTCCCAACACCATGAAATAAAATGCCCTCACCCACACATTGTAACTGCCCCACCCCGGCCCGCCAGCCCGCTTCCAGGCTGGCCGCTTTGCGTGGAGTGGCGGGCTGCGGCCGCCATGGCAACAAAATCGTTCTCGCCTCGCTTGTGACCTTTCGGCGCGAATGCCCCTTTTCTCATGGCGGCCACAGCCCCCCACTCCCAGCGATCGCCCGCCCGTGTCACTGACATTACCAATCCGGCAGACCACCGGCCTCGTCGAACTCAAGCCCCACCCCGCGCCAACGACTTCTGACGGCCACCACGAGCTCCGCCCCACTATCACCCTCAGCGATCCCAGGCACATCCGCACTTCCGAACAATCGGGTTGATCCCGCTCGCCACGCTCCGTGAATACTTGGAGCGCAGCGGCACGAAACTGCTTTGGTTCACCGCGGCATGACGCCCTCCCCGCAACCCACCTCCTTCACCCTTCCTCCTTCACCCCTCCTCCTTCGCCCTTACCTCTTCCCCCTGACCCCTTACCCCTTCCCCCTTACCTCTTCCCCCTTACCCCTTCCCCCCGCCCCCATGCCCCCCTGGCTTCTCGCCGCCCGACCCAAGACCTTGCCTGCCGCGCTGGTGCCGGTGTGGGTGGGATCGGTGTTGGCTTGGAAACTGACGGGCAGTTGGTCCCCGGTGCTGGCGGTGTGCGCGCTGCTCAGTGCGATGGCGATTCAGATTGCGACGAATTTTTTCAATGACGCGCTCGATTTCCGACGCGGCGCAGACACGGAGCGCCGGCTCGGCCCGGTCCGTGTCACGGCGAGCGGATTGATGTCACCGGAACGCGTGGTGTGGCTGGGGGTGGCCACGCTGCTGCTCGCCTGCGCCCTGGCGTTACCGTTGATTCACGCCCGCGGCTGGCCGATTTTGGCGATCGGCGTGCCATCCCTGTATTTCGCCTGGGGATACACAGGCGGCCCAGTTCCGCTCGCCTACCGGGGACTGGGTGAACTCTTTGTCCTCTTGTATTTCGGCCTGGTGGCGGTCACGGGCACGGTATTCGTCAATACGGGAGAATGGTTTTGGAAGGAATCGCTGGTGCTCGGCGCTCAAGTCGGCGGGCTGTCGACCGCCCTCATCGCCATTAATAATCTGCGCGACGTGGCCGAAGATTCACAGTCGGGAAAACGCACGCTCGCCGTGCGTATAGGAACTCGCTGGGCGAAAGGCGAGGTGGTGGCGCTCTGTGTCGCCCCCTGGGTCCTCGGAGCGATCGCCTGGCCGCTCCTCGGTTGGCCGGCGGCCGGCTGGATCTCCTTGGGCGGGATCATGGGCTTCGCGATGGTGGCCTGGCCCGTGCTGCGGTCGCCACCGTCAGCGCGGTACAACCGATTTCTCGCCATGGCGGGAGCTCAACTGATGTTGTTTGCGCTCCTCTTTACCGCCGCCGCGGTCGCGTGAATTCTTGTTGGTCGCAACCACGGCCGTGGGATAGGAGTGCCTCGATGCACGAAACCGACGACACCCGCTCCGCGTTCCGGCGCGCCTCGATCCTGATCGCGCCCTTGAGCCTGCTCCTCATTGTGGTGGCGGCTCTGGCGAAGGAGGCGCCGCCAAACCCATCGGCCGAAGCATCGGTCCGCGCACGCGCTTTTACCGGGGCTACCTTGCTTCCGGTGTCTGGCCCGCCGGTGGAGGACGGCGTGCTCGTCGTGGAGGCCGGCCGCATCGTGGCCATCGGTCCGCGCGTCGCGGTCACGCTTCCCGCTGGAGCGGAGGTCATCGACTGCACGGGCCGCACCATCGTGCCCGGCCTCGTCTGCACGCACTCGCACATCGGATCCCCAGCCGGCGGCGACGCTTCATCGGCCATCCATCCCGACGCCCGCGTGCTCGATGCCATCGATATCCGCGACACGTCGCTGGCCAAGGCGCGAGCCGGCGGCGTGACCACTGTCAACATCATGCCTGGCTCCGGCCACCTCATTTCCGGTCAAACGGCATATCTGAAATTGCGTCACGGGCGGAGGATCGAGGATCTCGCCATCAAGACCCCGGACGGCGCCATCGCCGGCGGCCTGAAAATGGCCAATGGCACCAACAGCATCAAAGATCCTCCGTTTCCCGGAACCCGCGGCAAGTCGGCCGCCCTCGTCCGCCAGGAATTCCTCAAGGCCCGTGATTACCAGCGGAAAATCGCCGCCGCCAACGGCGACCCCTCCAAGCTGCCGGACCGCCACCTCGGTCTGGAGCCCTTGGTCGAAGTGCTGGACGGCCGGCGCGTCGTGCACCATCACACCCATCGCGCCGATGACATCCTCACCGTCCTCCGCCTCCGCCAGGAATTCGGGTTCAAAGTCGTCCTGCATCACGTCTCCGAGGCCTGGAAAGTGGCGGATGAAATTGCCGCGGCCGGCGTCGGATGCTCAATCATCAACCTCGACTCGCCAGGAGGGAAACTCGAGGCGCGCGACATCGATTGGCGCAACGGGGCCGAACTCGAGCGGCGTGGCGTCGTAACTGCCGTGCACACCGACGACCCCATCAACGATTCGCGCTGGATGCTGCGCAGCGCCGCCCTCAGCGTGCGCGGCGGCCTGTCGCGCGAAAAAGCCCTCGAATCGGTCACGCTCGCCGGCGCGAAACTCCTCGACCTCGACGCCCGCCTCGGATCGCTCCAAGCCGGCAAGGACGCCGATTTTGTCCTGCTCTCGGGCGACCCGCTCTCGATCTACACCCGAGTCCTCGAAACTTGGATCGAAGGCGAAAAAGTCTTTGACCTCACGCGCCCTGAAGACCGCCTCATGGCAGAAGGCGGACCCGGAGCCGGCACCGCGCGCCTCACATCCACCTGCTGCTTCAGCCGATGAAATCTGGAATATTCATTTTCCTCGCCTGGGCCGGGACCGCCCACGCCCAACTCGCCATCAAGGCACGCACCCTGTATCCAATGACCGGCGACCTGGTCCCGCTCCGCGAAGGCGTGGTCCTCTGTGGCGCCGACGGGAAAATCCAACAGGTCGGCGTGGCGGCCGACGTCCCGATTCCCGACGGCTGGCGCATCCTTGAAGCCGAAGTGGCCGTGCCCGGCCTGATCGACGCGCGCACCACCGTCGGCCTCTCGGGATTGCTCAATTGGGAACGTCGGGACCAGGAACAACTCGAACCCTCCGCTCCCATGCAGCCTGAATTGCGCGCCGTCGATGCCTTCAACGGCCGCGATCCGCTGGTCCAGTGGGTCCGCGAACTCGGCGTGACCACCATTCACACCGGCCATGCACCCGGCGCCCTCGTCTCCGGCCAAACCATGGTTGTCAAATCCAACGTGACCGCGGTCCTCCAACCCGACGACGTCCTCTCCCCTCTCGCCGGCATCGCGGTCACTCTCGGTCCCGATGGATTCGGACAGGGTGACAAAAAATCCCCTGGCACCCGCGCCAAGTCGGTCGCCCTGCTCCGCGCCGACCTGATCAAAGCCAGCGAATACCAGCAGAAACTCACCGCCGGCGCCGCCGACCCCGCCAAAGTCCCTGATCGCGACCTCCACCTGGAAGCACTCGCCACCGCCCTGCGCAAGGAGGTGCCACTCGTCATCACCGCCAACCGCCACCACGACATCGCCGCCGCCCTCCGCCTCCGTGACGAATTCGGATTCCGCCTCATCCTCGACAACGCCGCCGAAGCATACCTGCTGCTCGACGCCCTCAAGGCCTCCGCCGTCCCCATCCTTCTCCACCCGACCATGGCCCGCGCCACCGGCGAACAGGAAAACCTCAAGTTCACTCAGGCCGCCGATCTCCACGCCGCCGGCATCCCGTTCGCCTTCCAGTCGGGCTACGAATCCTACGTCCCAAAAACCCGGGTCGTCCTCTTCGAAGCCGCCATGGCCGCCGCCCACGGACTGCCGCCCATTCACGCCCTCGCCGCCTGCACCCTCCGCCCCGCCGAAATCCTCGGCCTCGCCAACCGCCTCGGATCGCTCGCCCCAGGCAAAGACGCCGACCTCGCCCTCTACGACGGCGACCCGCTCGAAACCACCTCCCACTGCACAGGCACCATCATCGACGGACAACTCGTCAGCACTACCAAACGGTAAGAATCAGTGGGAAGAGTGCGGTGGGAGTTTAAGAATTCACCAACGCCCCTCTTAATCTTAATCTTAATCAGTTCCCGCTTCCCCCGCCCACTTCCCCGGCTCTCTTTCCCCTTTTCATTCCTCCCTTCACTCTGACCGCTTTCGCCTCCGCGACGCCAGTGCGCTGATCGTGGTGTCGAGTATGGTGTCGAGGGATTTCGCCAAGTCCTCCGCGAGGAAGCGCAGGACGGCGTAGCCGTGGGCTTGGAGGAGCCAGTCTTTACGGCGATCGCGTCGATAGGCCTCGGCGCCAGCGAGGTGCATCGGGCCATCGATTTCGATGACGAGGCGCGCGGGCTCGCACAGCAGGTCGACTTCCATCTGGCTGCGATCGTCGAAAGGGATGGGCAGTTGGGTATTGAGTCGAAACTGGCCGCGCAGATCCGGAAGCGACTCGAATCGCCGAAAAATGAACGCCTCGCTGCTGCTGCGCGCGCGGGCCGCCCCTTCGGCGTCCGCGGCCGGCGGCTGCGCGGCCTGCACAAAGAGCCGGCCGAGGTCAGTGTCGATCCCGTCGCGGATGAGTCGGCGCACACTCGCCGCGTAATCCGCTTTCCACTGGGGATCGACAGGCAGCGGGACATCGGCGGGCCAGCCGGGCAGGGCGCTGGCGGGCAGCAGTATGGTGTAGCCGATCGCCTCGTACCCCTGGCAGCGCTTGTCGAACATGCGCGAGAGCATCGGCACGTCGAGATCGGCATAATCGTGAACTTGCACCACGGACTTGCCGCCATGCAGGCGGTGGAGACGGCCGGCGTACTGCGCGATCGTGCCGCGCCAGGACACGGGCAAAGTGAGGAAGAGGGTGTCGAGTCGCGCATCGTCAAAACCCTCGCCAACAAAACGCCCGGTGGCCACCACGATGCGTGGCTCGCCGGGCGGCACCGCCGTCAGTTCGGCGAGGGCCGCGGCCAACGCCCGGCGTCCCAACCCGCCGCGCAGCACGATGACCGAAGCCACCTGTCGCTGGCGCAGGGCATGCGCAAGCAGATCAAGGTGCTCCGTGCGTTCCGTGAGCACGAGCGGCGAGCGACCTGCGCGGACGGCCGCGACCACATCCTCGACGATCATGGCATTGCGCGGAGCGCACTGAACCGCCGCCGTGCACAGCCGTTGGAATTCGAGGCGCCGGTCCTCCTCTGGTTCGCCTCCGGGCAAAAACCCGGTCGGTTTTACCCGAACCTCGTGGCTGAAGGGTCGCCCGATCGCTTGTTGGCGCGCGTCCACGCGGTGCCGGACCGGCCCGCACTGCATGAACAAGATCGGATGGTGCCCGTCCTTGCGCGTCACGGTGGCGGAGAGCCCGGTGACGTAGCGTGCTTTCGCCCGCCGTGCGACCAACTCGAAGCTGTGAGCCGAAAGGTGATGGCATTCGTCGAACACCACATGGCCGTAGTCGGCCACCAGATCATGCACCACGCCGCGGCGGACCACGCTCTGCAACAACGCCACATCGAGCATGCCACTCAGCCGCTTTTTCCCTCCTCCCCAACGGCCGATGTCGGAGGGTTTGAGCCCGAGAAATTGGGCGAGCCGCTGCACCCATTGCTCCATCAATTGCTGGCGGTGCACCAGCACAAGCGTGTTCACACCGCGTTCGGCCGTGAGCCAGGCCGCCAGCACGGTTTTCCCAAAGCCCGTGGTAGCGGACAGAATACTGCAGTCGTGCGCCCGCAAAGCCGCTCCCGCTTTCGCCTGATCGGGCGTCAACGATCCGTGAAACACGAATCCCGCTGGCCGGCCGGGGAACCGTTCGTCCAGGATGTTGACCGTCACTTTGAGTGACTTCAGCAGTTGGCGCACCTCATCGTGGCACCCGCGGGGCAATCCGATGTGATCCGGATGATCTTCGGCGCAGGATATAATCCGAGGGATGCGATAGACGGGCAGCCGCAACGACTGCGCCTGATAGAATTCCGGATTTTGAAACGCCGCCAGGCGGACCAACGCGTTGCGCAATGACGGCGGCAGACCCGCCTTCGGAATGTACAGCTGATCGGCCAAGACGAGGTCCATCGAATCGGGCATTGCATCGGTCGGCAAGAACCTCCACACGCGCGACGGAGTGAGCCGCCACGGCGTCGCTGCCGCTTCGTCTTCCGGCAAGACCGCCCGCACACCCACAATCCGCCCACGCCCCTCCGCCTCGCGGACCAGTCGCTCCACCGAAACACGATCGATCCGGCGCAGCCCGGACAAATAGTCCCATTGGTCCGGGATTGGCTCGAGGGCGTGGTCCACGAAGACGCTGTTGCCGCGATCCCGTGCCGCCCTTTGCAGTGGCAACGCAATCAAGTTGCCAAATCCCCCGCGCGGCAACGTGTCCTGATTCGGAAAAAATCGGTCGTACGACTGAAGCCCGATTTCCGGGCGCCGTTCCATCGTTTCCGTAAGCACATGCGCCCCGAGTTTGCGCGCCAACGCGGCAGGCACCGCTTCGGCGAAGAAGATCCACGCATGGCCTCCCATGCCCGATCTCGAGCGTTCCAGAGCCGCCGGCACGCCGAGTCGTCGGCACGTCTCGAGGAAACATCCGGCGTCCCCGCTCCAGTCGCCATCGTCGAAGTCCACGGCGAGAAAGAAACAATGTTCGTCGAGCAGCATCGGATACACCCCGGCCACAAACGCACGGCCATCGGCATCGAAACCCGTCAGGTGGTTCCGGATGACCTCGTCGGTCATCGGCAGCCAGCGCTGGTGCGGGCAGTCACCGCACTTCATCCGCGGTTTCCCGCAGATACCGTCAACCCAGGCGTTTCCGCACACCGGCATGTAGCCGGCCCGTCCCGTGCGGACGTTTTCGAATCGCCGCGCCCAGACCTCCTCCCGCCCGCGAAACAGCGATCGGAACAACGCGATCTTTTCAGAGGGCGCGGACGCATTCGTGACGGACATCGGAGCGACTCAATACTCCCGCGCCAGCAGGTAATCCGCAATCAGGCGAAGCGGCTGGGCAGCCGCCCCCAGGGTGTCGAGCGCCCGGTGCGCTTCGGCGGTCAGACACGCCGCTTCGGCGCGGGACGCCTCAAGCCCCAGCAACGCCGGATACGTGGCCTTGGCGGTGGCCACGTCTTTGCCCGCCGTTTTGCCCAGTTTTTCGCTGGTCTGCGTCACGTCCAGGATGTCGTCGATGACCTGGAACGCCAGCCCAAGTGAGCGGCCGAAACGGGTCAGGGCATCGAGGGCGGAGGGCAAGCAACCCGCGCTCATGCCGCCGAGCCGCGTGCAGCAGGTGAGCAGGGCCGCGGTTTTGCCATCGTGAATGGCGCGCAGCTGCTCCAGCGTGAGCGATTGCCCCTCGCCTTCGAGATCCATCACCTGACCGGCAATCAGATGACGGCTGCCGGCGGCCTGCGCCAGCTCGCACACGTAGTCCGCGCCGACGTATCGATGCGCCGGCGACATGCGGCTCACGCTTTCAAAGGCCAGCGCCTGCAACGCGTCCCCGGCCAACACCGCGATCGCCTCACCAAACACCCTGTGCGAAGTCGGGCGTCCGCGCCGCAGGTCATCATCGTCCATGCACGGCAAATCGTCATGGATCAATGAATAGGTATGGAGACACTCGACCGCGCAGGCCGCCGGCAAGGCGTTCTCGATCGCCCCCGCGCACGCTTCGGCCGCCGCCAGCACCAACACCGGCCGCAGCCGCTTCCCGCCTGCAAAAATCGAATAGCGCATCGCCCGGTGGAGCGTGGTTGGCGCCGTTCCCTCGGACGGCAACAACCGCTCCAGCGCCTCGTCCACGAGCGCACAACGACTTTCAAGGTAGGAACGAACGGGCACGGTGGAAATTGGAACGGATGCCGGCGCTCGCGACAATCAAAAACGCCGGAATCCCCGCAACAAATGCTTCCGGTTGGTGTACCGGGTTCACCCGGCGCTCGAAGCCCAGTGCGAACCAGCTTGACGCCCATCGCTTCGCCCGGGCCGCCGATTCCGCCTCTTCCGGCGAGACTCCAACCCGCCGACCACCGACCTCATTCCGCCCCCAGCTTGATCCTCGGGTCGGCTTCCATGGCTGCAGTGAGCGACGGCCAACCGCCGGGTTGTTGGAGTTGGAAAATATGGAGATAGACCGAGGCATTTTCGGCCGGGTGTTGGTCGAGCAGGGTGGTGACGGCGGACTTGACCTTGGCGGTGTCAAAGTCCTTGGGGATTTCGCCGTCGATACCGCCGTTGCCGTCGTGGGGAATTTCGAGAGCGTCGAGGAACGTGACGAGCATCGGGCCCTGGGCCTTCATGAGCCACACTTGAAGGACCTGTTCGCCTACCGCTTCGGTGGTCTTGAACCGCAGAGCATCGAGGATCCAGGCGATCTGTTGCTCACCGGGCTTTTTTTGAATGAACTCCGGGCGCAATTTTTTTTGCTGGGCGAGCGTGGTCACGGTGGCGCGGTAGACCTCTTTGAGATCGGACTTGAGATACCGAATGATCTCGGATCCCAGGGCGGGGCTGATTTGGCGGAAGATTTCACAGGCTTTCATGCGGGTGATCGATGGGGGACAAACGGGGACCTGGCGACCGAACCCGGTCCCGGCGAGCGTGGAGTGATGGCGTGCGGGCGGCAGGCGTCAAGCCCCGGGCAATTCGCGGAGTCGCAGTCCGCGGAACCACGCTTCGTCACCGTGATCCTGGAGCAGGATGCGGCCCTTCCGGGTCGCGAAGTCCGGGGCTGCCTTGAACTTGCTGGCAGCCAAGGCGGCGCGCCACGCGTCGCCGCCGAGGTCGACCTCGACCACCTTCTCACCGTTGAGCCAGTGTTCGAGGTGATTCCCTCGCGACACGATGCGCGATTGATTCCACTCGCCGACCGGACGCAGCTTCTTGTTTGCCACGGCGGGGACCAGGTCGTACAGCGCGCCCGCGCTCGACTTCGGGTTCTTGCCGTCCGAATGGCCGTCGTCATCCAAAATCTGATATTCCGGCCCGATGTCGCGCCCGGCGGGCGCGTACTCTCCAACCCGGTATTTCACGCCACTGTTCGCCCCTTTGGCCACCTTCCACTCGAATTCGAGTTCAAAATCCGCCCACTCCCCTGCCGTCACGATGTCGCCGCCGATGCCGCTTCGATGAATGGCCCCGTCGGTCACCTGCCAGCCCACCGTGACTGGTTTGCCCGTCTTCGTGCGCCATCCTTCAAAGGATTTCCCGTCAAAAAGCGGGATCCACCCCCCCGCGGCGGGCCGGGCCGCGTCCTCAGCCGCCAGACAACCGATCGCGGCCAGAACAAGGAGAGCGGGACGCAGGAGGGAAGGACGCAAAAGGGATCGGATATTCATCGGGGTCCGGTGGCGGTGTTTGAGGAAATCGGAATTCTGAAGCCAACTCCACCTCCAACGCAACCGAAACCGTGGATTTTCCCGCGTCCGTTTATTCGTGCCTGGCAAGCAGTTATGGATTGACGCCCCCGGGTGAAATTCCTAAATATTGTCTTGAACCCAATTTTCACATACCCACCGGAGACACATTATGGCTACAATCACCAAACGAGATCTCGTCATCTCCCTTAGTAACGAAACCGGCCTGACCCAGCGCGAAGTCTTTTCCGTCATCCAGGGACTGATCGACAGTGTGACCGCCTCGCTCGCGAAAAACGACGAGGTCGTCCTGCGGAATTTCGGGACCTTCCTGGTCAAGGAAACCAAGGCCAAAATCGGCCGCAACCCGAACCAACCCGAGAAGGACGTCAAAATCCCGCCGCGCACGATCGTCAAGTTCAAGCCCGGCACGGAAATGAAGGACAAGGTCGCCAAACTGTACAAGAAG
Source organism: Verrucomicrobiales bacterium (assembly GCA_046155625.1). Lineage (GTDB taxonomy): Bacteria > Verrucomicrobiota > Verrucomicrobiia > Verrucomicrobiales > V1-33 > CAJBME01. The sequence continues at coordinate 19,089 of JBJXFS010000359.1, forward strand.
TCCAAATAGCCCGCTTTCGATCAGCGGAATTCTTGTCATCCTTCGACACTCTCGCCGAGCGGATATCCCACCGGCCGAACGAGTTTCATTTTTCTTTTTCCAAGGAGTGCCGTGGCCGCCCGGAAATCCCGCCGCTCGCGTCCCGAAGCGGTCCAAGTGGATTTGGACCTCGATTTCACCGGCCCACCGCCCTCGCTGACGTCCGGTGCGCCGCCAATAGCAGGCGCTGAGTCCAGCCGCGAACCCAGGGAATCGCCGTCTGGTCAGCGGCGCCATTCGGAGCCGGCCGCCCCGCCGGGAGTTGATCGCCCGGTTGATGACGAATCGGCGGGACCCGACCGCGCCACGCCGGGAACCCCGCCGATCCTAACGGTAACGCAATTGACCAAACGGATTCGGCGCTTGCTCGAAAGTGACTTTGGGCACGTCTGGGTCACGGGGGAATTGAGCAACGTGCGGCGCCAGCCGAACGGGCATTCGTATTTCACACTTAAGGACGCCGGCGCTCAGTTGAGCTGCGTGCTTTTTCGCGGCCACGCGGCCCCGGGCATGCCGGTGCCCGAGGACGGGCTGCAAGTGCAACTGGGCGGCGAAATCAGCGTGTATGAGCCCCGCGGCCAGTATCAACTCATCGTCCACGAGGTGCAGGTTGCGGGCGTCGGCGTACTCCAGGCGAAGTTCGAGGCGCTGAAACGGAAGCTGTCCGCGGAGGGATTGTTCGAAGCGTCACGCAAGCGGCCGCTGCCTTCATTTCCTTCATGCCTCGCGCTGGTCACATCGCCCAGTGGCGCCGCCGTCCGTGACATGCTGAATATCCTTGGTCGTCGCGCCGCCTGGGTGAGGGTCCTCATCTTTCCCGTCCGCGTCCAGGGCGAGGGCGCGGCCGAGGAAATCACCGCCGCCGTCCGCGCGCTGGGAAATGCCGGAGCACTCGGCCTTCCCCAGCCCGACGTCATCGTCGTCGCGCGCGGGGGCGGCAGCATCGAGGACCTGTGGTGCTTCAACGAGGAAATCGTCGCCCGCGCCCTGGCCGGCTCACCCGTCCCCACCGTGTCCGCCGTGGGCCACGAAATCGATTTCACCATCGCCGATTTCGCCGCCGACCTGCGCGCCCTCACCCCGAGCGCCGCCGCGGAATTAATCGTGCCCGATGCCGCCGACCTTCGCCGACGCCTCCACGCTCAGCAACGCGCCCTCACCGCCCACGCCCAGGACGCTCTCCGCCACGCCCGTACCATCGTCGAATTCCACCGCCGCGGCCCGCTCGTCCGCGAACCCCGCCGCCTCCTCGCCCAGGGCGCCCAACAGGTCGACGCCCTGGCCAGCGACTTGACCGACGCCGCCTCATCCGCACTGCGCCTCCACCGCGACCGCCTCACCGCCCTCGGCCACCGCCTCGCCACCCAGCGGCCAGCCCACGTCCTCGCCCAGCGCCAGCAAAGTTTGGCCCACCTCCAAAGCCGATTGCTCGCCGCAGCAACCCGACACCTCACCGCCAGAAACGAACGCTTCGCCCGCGCCCGCGACCTCCTCCGCTCCCTCGGCCCCCAAGCCGTCCTCTCCCGCGGCTACACCATGACCCTCACCCCTGCCGGCCAAACACTCACACGCGCCACCCAAGTCCGCCCCGGCGACCGCCTCACCACCCGGCTCGCCGACGGTTCCGTGGAAAGCATCGTCAGCACCCCGCGCCTCCCACCGGGTGCCAAATCAGGTCGAAGCCAAGGCCCGTAAGGCGCAGTCCGGGTGCCGCGGCCCGTCAGCCACGGAGGCCATCCTGAAACGGCTCTTCGCGATTTCAGGGCTGGCCTCTCTGCTCTAGTACACCCTGACCTTTCTCTTGTGCCGACGCCTGTGGGCAACAGATGCAAGCACCTGCCGAGCGAACCTCCTGCCTTGTCCATTGTCCCTACTGACGCCGTAGGCCAAGTGGGTAGAAACATTTGGGGTAGAAAAACAGCGACTTTGGATGCGGGGCTTTGGTGCCGGCCCGACCGCGGGCCTGACTCATCCTCGACTCCGGCTTCGTGCGGACGACGTTTTTGAACCCCGCACTCGGAAGTCTTTGTTTCCTCGATCGCCCTCCGCAAACTTATCAGGAATGCGAGCGCCCCGGCTCCCGACGCCGGCAGGTGATCAAGCCACCCGCGAGGGCGAAAATCGCCAGGCTGCCTGCTTCGGGAATGGGGGCAGCCGCGATGCTGGTCAAGCCGCTGGCGCCCACTGTTCCCAGGCTGGTGGCGGCGCCGGTGGTGAGATTGACGCGGTAGAGGTCGCTGTCGTTCGAGAGAAACGCGGTGTCCAGGCCGCGGATGTCGAAGCCGACGTTGCCGCCGACGGGGATGCCGAGCGATCCAACGATGTTCAACGTGTTGAAAGTGGGTCCGCCGCTGTGAAGAATGAGCGAGTCGGTCACGGCGTCGATGCTGTAAAGCGACGTCGTGGCGGCGGCCACGCCATCGAAGTTATTCTTGTACGCCGAGCCGACCAACTGGGCGGATAAGTCGCTGAATTGCCCATCCACAGTCACGGCGCCCGGGGTTCCGGGGTTGCTGTTATTCACATCGGGCACCATGCGGAAGTTCCGGCTGCCAGAGGAAAAAATCCTGAGCCGATCGACCGCTGGGTTAAAATCGAAATCGGTGACGGAGGCAATGTTGACAGACGGAGTCGCGACGAGGGTTGCGGCGGCAGTGGTCGTGTTGATTCGGAACAATGAGCCGCCCGCATTCACGCCATAGAGCAGCTTGTTGACCGGATAGACGTCGATGTCGACGACTCCAGGAGCAGAAATGACGCCAATGGGCGTGACGGCGCCAGGGTTGTCGGAATCGAACGACACGAGTTGGTTGGACGATGTAAGTCCGTAGAGGAGTGCGGCGTGACCTGCCGTAGGCAGCGAAGTAAGTGCGAGAAGTCCCAATATGGGTTTGAGCGAGTTCATTTCGGTGTGTGCTTCGGTTTCAAGGAGGGGTAAAGCGGGATCCAGCATCGAGCCGGCCCTCCCTTCTGACGATTGAAAGCCGCCGTGGGATGCATCGACGTCAAAAACTCGCCATCGACAGGCCGCACTCCACTCAGCGACTGCAGCATCATGCATCCGTCCCACCCACCCGCCCGTTGGACCTGGATGATCGGCTCCGCCGTCGCCGTGCATTGCCGTGTCCCGAAAGAATTGTCCCTCGACCTATAAAATCAGGAAAACGATCCAGTCCCTCGTTGCCGCAGCCATCGCTGCCGGCACTTTCTCGACCGATGCGCACGCATCGAGTTCCGCTTTGCCATCTCCAGCCCTGACATCCAGCTCCCGATCGGGCCAGGCCATCGACATCGAACACACCGACGGTCAGGGCACGGTGTTCCGCAAACCCGTCGACAACATCGGCCACAAATCGATCGAAGCGTATAATTCGTACGCGGCATCGCACATCGCCCAGATTCGATTGCCTGGAAGCGAGTTGGCGGGGCGGGTATTTGTCGGCCAGCGCAAAGATCCCTTTGTGGTTAATTTGGGAGAAACATTTGACCTGGTGAACCTGAATCCGCTCGGTGCCAGCGACGGGGCGCGTGACAGTCTGGCGGACAAGAATGTCACATCGCTGATCCTCGAAGTGCCCATCGCGCTGTTGAAAAACGGCAATAACCCCGTGATCGGCTGCTGGTCGACGGCGAGTCGGATCGCCCAAGGCACGCCCGTCCAGCAATCGCGCCTGGGCATGGCGTTGGTTAACAAACTGGTAATCGGGCTTAAGGACAAGGATGCCTTCAACGCGAGCGAACCGAAGGATGACGCCCAGTTCCTGGATTATGTCACCCACCCGACGCTCCCAGCGCTCTTGGAGATCCTCTTTGGCGTGAAAGCGCCCACCGCCATCCCCCGTTCCGACCTGGTGGCGGGATTCCTTACCGGCGTCGAGGGTCTCAACAAGAACACCGCGGTGGGAGAAATGGTGCGGCTGAACATGGACATCGCCCCCAAACCCCCTTCGGAGCAACACCCGCTCGGCGTGCTCGGCGGGAGTGCCCGATCGGGCTTGCCTCGGAGGCTCAGTCGGCCCCGATCACTGCGGTCGTTTTCACAAGGGTAGGCAGCTTCTTCCCCTGGGGGGCGGGAGGTGCTGTGGCGCTTGCCCTGCTCATCGCCGCGACTACGACCCGGCCGCATCGGGCGCGCTGACCCGCCTCCTACCACGCCTCAACCAAACAATTGTTCCAGGGCGAGGGGCCATCCGAACAAGGCTTCGCGTTCCGTCTCAAGACGGGACTCCAACTCAACGACGTTGGCGCTCGGATAAGATTCAATTCCGCGCATTGAGCAAAGCCCCGACGTTGGGCCGCCGGGAGAGGCGGGATCGACGGACCGGAGGAATCGCCTCTATCAAGAGGCCTCTCGCGGGGTGCACCCTACTCTCCAAACTCCGGTGCCAAAGCCGTGGAGGCATCCGCCACATCTTGGGAAGCTTGGGGAATGCTTTCCGTTTATTTTCCCGACAGCACCAGTTTCTCCAGCGTCGGCGACGGAACGCCGCCTTTTTTTTCTTCGGTGACCGCGAACTGCGCGGGATCGTTAACCTGATCCACCGCCGTGAACTCCACGCGGGCAGCCCCATTGCCATCGACCTGGAAAACTCCGGCACTGATGGGTGCCCCCTTCGTCGGGTCCAGCACCCACAACTGATAGTCGCGGCCCGGAGGCAGTGCCGGCAAATTCTCGACTACCAGCACTCCGCTCTGCCGCTCGCTGCTCCAAACACTTGCCGCCCGCGCCTCCGGCTTCCGCTTGATCAATGACCCCAGCACCGCCACCCGGGCGTTGGACAAATTATTTTGGTCTTTCAACTCGGCGACCTGCCGACGCAGCGACTCGGACTCGTTCTCGATGCTCCGCGCCTGGGCCAGCGCGTGCTCGCGCTCGCCCGTCAGCGTCTGCATCTCGGCCTCCGCCTTCTGGATGGCCAGGTTGAGCGCGGCATTCTCATCGGCGGCCTGCTGGGCACTCGCCGCCCACACCGAAGCATCCTGCACCGCCGCATCCAGCTGATGCCGCACATCAGCCGCCTGCTGCCATTGCCAATAGGCCATCGCCGCAAACACCGCGGCCGCGGCCCACGGCACCAATGAAGCAAGGCTCGAACGCGATCGCGCCGCCAGCGATCGCTCGCGTTGAGCCTCGAGTACGGACGCCCCAACGCTCGCGAGCGGCCCCGGAATTCCGTCGGGATTCTCCTTGTACGCAGCGAAACTCTCCAATACCCGCGCCCGCACGTCGGCAGGTGGGGCAACCTGCGGTAGCGTCTGGGCGAGCAAGGCCGCGCTGTCCCGAAAACCGCCGGCTATGGCCTGCAGTGCCGGCTCCTCCCGTAGACGCTGTTCGAAAGCACGGGCCTCCTCGGCCTTTAGCGCACCAATCGCATAAAGGCAGGCCAGTTCTTCGTTGGCGTCTTCGCTTTTCATGAGGCGGCTTCAATCGAATCGCGGAGTTTCAGCAGGCCGCGCCGAATGCGGGCTTTGATCGTCCCCAGCGGCTGCTGCAGCCGTTCGGAAATCTCCTCCTGAGTATAACCCGCAAAAAAAGCCAGTTCGAGTGCCTCCCGCTGCGGGGACGGCAGGTTGGCCACGGCATTGGCCCAATAATGCGCTTCGTCCTTCTGGTCGACCACCGCGTCGCCCGAGACCACCCGGGGATCGGGCTCCAGAGCGGTCTCCAGTAACTCCCGCCGACGCTTGGCCACCCGCACCCGGTCCAACGCCAGATTGCGCGCCAGCGTGACCAACCAACCCACAGGCCTCCCGCCAGCAGGATCATACCCTCCCGCCTTGCGACCAATTTGAACGAAGGCATCATGCAAGATATCCTGGGCTTCGGCAGGTTCCCCAGCAATGCGCAGAATCGTAGCGTAAAGCATCCGGCTGTGCCGGTCATACAGCGCGCCCATGGCCGCAGAGTCGCGCTCCGCCACCAGGCGCAGCAAGTCTGCATCCGAACACTCTTTCAACTCAACGGGCAGGGATGGCACAACAGATTCAATGACCCGGCGATTCTCCCCTCCCCCCACCCGCCTGGCAATCGATCAATCCGCCTCCCGAAAATTTTTCTGCGCATCCGATTACCATTCCGGTTCGTTTGACCACCCACTCAAAGCACTCCAACCCGGCCACCAAGCACCCAGGGTCTCTCGCGAAGACCGCGATCGCCGCGAAAGTGGGACCCACCCCACCCTCCCTTCGCACCCTTCGAATCCTTCGCATGACACACTCGTGAAACCGAGCACCTCGAGCCTCTCGCGGGATGCTCATCCGGTCTATCGCCGGTCAACTGTCCATCGTGCCCCGCCCGTTTTGGGCTGAATTTTAAAAACCGATTGACTGACCTTCGCCCTTCGACCGCCGACCGCCGACCGCCGACCGCCGACCGCCGACCGACCGACCGACCGACCGCCGAATCTCCCCTTGACCGTGGGGGGAATCATTTCAGGATGCCAGAGATTCTTTCCGGTTCGCGCCGTAGTGGTGAACCGGGGTGACCGGAGGTCCGGTCTTTCCGGGGGGACGCTGCGGGTGGTGGAGAACCGCCGCCCAAGGTGGGTGTGCGTGCTGGAGGGGATGCGCACAATTTTATCGGGGCGGACCGGCTTCCTTGGTCGGGAACGGGCCGCCATCATTCGACACCTTTCCACATCTCTACGCCCCCCAATTCCCACGCATGTTTGGTAAACTTTTCGGATTTATATCCAGTGACATCGGCATCGATCTCGGCACCGCCAACACTCTCGTTTATGTCAAGGACCGCGGCATCGTCCTCCGCGAGCCATCGGTGGTTGCCGTCAAATGCGGCACCAACGAAGTGCTCGCCGTAGGGGACGACGCGAAGCGAATGCTCGGCCGCACCCCGGGCAACATCGTGGCCATCCGCCCGTTGCGGGACGGAGTGATTGCCGATTTCGACGTCACCGAGGCCATGTTGCGCCATTTCATTCGGAAGGTGCACAGCCGGCGCGGGTTGGTGCGGCCGCGCGTCGTCATCGCGGTGCCTTCGGGTATCACCGAGGTGGAAAAGCGTGCGGTTAAGGAAAGCGCTCTGCAAGCCGGGGCGCGCGAAGTGTATATGATCGAGGAGCCGATGGCGGCGGCCATCGGCGTCGGCCTGCCGGTCCAGGAGGCCAGTGGCAACATGATCGTGGACATCGGCGGCGGCACCACCGAAGTCGCCCTGATCTCGCTTTCCGGCATCGTTTACAGCCGGAGCGTGCGCGTCGCCGGGGACGAATTGGACGAATCGATCGTCCAGTACATGAAGCGGGCGTACTCGCTCATGATCGGCGAGCGCACCGCCGAGGAAATCAAGATTCGCATCGGCTCGGCCTATCCCATCGAAAAGGAAATGACCATGGAAGTGAAGGGGCGCGACATGGTCGCCGGCCTGCCGAAAACCATCACCATCACCAGTCAGGAGGTTCGCGAGGCGCTCGTCGAGCCCCTCAACACCATCGTCGATGCCGTCCGCGTCACCCTGGAACGGTGCCCGCCCGAATTGTCCGCTGACCTGGTTGATCGCGGCATCATGCTCGCTGGCGGCGGAGCGCTGCTGCGCGGGTTTGATAAACTCCTGCAGGAGGAAACTGGCCTCCCGGTTCACATCGCCGACGACCCGCTGAGTGCCGTCGGCGTGGGGACGGGAATGGTGCTCAACGAACTGGCCTTCCTCCAGCGCGTGGCCAGCATGGAGGCATGAGTAGGTTCGACGGCGCCGGTCACTGGATGACCATGATCGCGGCAGGCGTGACAGGACCTCCCGGCCCGCCCCACAGACTCCTCCCCCGGACTCGCGCTTGATCGGTTCCGCCCACCATCATTCGAAGCATCATGAGGCAATTGAACATCGTGGCCCTGCTGATCTTTCTCGGTGCAGTCGGTTGGGTGTTCTCATGGCCGGGGGCAACCGCCCTGGCGGTCAAGGAACGTGTGATGCAGGTGTTTTCCCCGTTCATGCGGACTGGAGCGGCCGTTCAAGAGGGCGCGGCCCGGCTCGGCGCCCCGCCCCGCTCGCCGTCGGAAATGGCCGCAGAAATCGCCGACCTGCGCCAGCAGGTCGGCCGCCAGCAGATCGTTCTCGAGGAATACGATGCGGTGCTGCGGGAAAACAACGAGCTGCGCACGATGCTCGACTTCTCGAAAAACCACCCGCTCCGCCTCACCACCGCCCGCATCCTCACCCGCAATACCGCCACCTACTGGAGCACCGCCGTCATCGACCGCGGCCTGGAAGACAATCTGGCGGCCGACCTCCCCGTGCGCACGGCCGACGGTCTGGTCGGCAAAACTGTCCACCTCTTTCAACGCGAATCCGAAGTCCTCTTCATCACCGACGAAACCTGCAAGGTCTCGGTGCGCATCGAAGGCACCAATGAACAGGGCATCCTCAGCGGCGTACGCGGCCCGATCGGGCGCGCTCCAGAACTGCGCATCACCTACCTCCCGCCCGAAGCCGCCATCCCCATCGGCGCCAAAGTCTACACTTCCGGCAAGGGTGGCGTCTTTCCCTCCGGCATCCTGGTCGGCGAAGTCACCCGCTTCCGCAAACTCGACGATGGCGGCGAGGCGATCGTCCGACCCGCCGTCGACTTCGATAGGATCAAATATGTCTTTGTCATCGACCGGGAGGAAGGGCCATGATGTTCTGCATGTCCTTGGCCATCCTGCTGGCCCTTTCCTTTCTGGCTCAGGAATTCATTCCCGCGGTTCCTTGGGCGTACGAGGCGCGCCTGCACCTGGTGCCCGTGGTGTTTTTCGCCTGTGCCGTGGCGGTCCCCTTCCCCCTCATGCTCCTCTTCGCGTTCTCCACCGGTTTCCTGTGGGACGCCCGTCACCTCGTCATCGATGGCGCCCCCATGGCCGAACAGGTGATCGCTTCGACCGCGGTGCCCGATACCGCCAGCCCGGCCTTCGGGTACTCGATCGTGCTGTACGGCTTGCTTGGCTCGCTCATGCAGGGGATTCGGCCATTGTTCCGCCGGGGCCGATGGGAACTGCCCGTTCTGATGTGCGGCCTGGGCACCGCCCTCCTCCTCACCATCGAACACCTCTGGTTCTGCTTCCTCCGTGGTCGGTTCTTCTTCTCCGATCAACTCTGGCTTCACATCGGCACCACCGCCCTGCTTTCCATGATGATTTCACCCGTCATCTTTTTCCTCGTCCACACGCTCTCACGCCTTTCCGGCTACCAGATCCGCTACGACGGACTTGACCTTCGACGCCCATGGTGACCCGCTACGTCATTCGCCTCTACCTCTTCGGCCTGATCATGGCCGCCGGTTTCGCCATGCTCCTCTGGCGCCTCTGGGTCGTTCAGATTGAAGACCATAAAAAATACCTCGCCCAACTGCCCCAGGCCGCCCTCACCGTCCAGCGCATACCGGGCATCCGTGGCGAGATCCGGGACCGCACCGGCATCCCGCTCGCCACCAACAGGGTGAGCTACGAGATCAAACTCGACCTGAGGGAAATCGAACGCCGCTACAAGTCCCGCCACAAGGATGTTCCCAAACATCAGTACTGGCACCCCGATCAGTACGGCACCCCGCGTCCGCGCGAAGAATCTGATGTCTTCGCCATGTACAAAGCGGACGTCGAACCACTTCTCGAACGACTCAATCTGGCCACCGACCTCAATGCCGAGGACATGCGCCGCCACTACCGCACCAACCGCGGCATCATTCCGTTTACCTACCTGAAAAATGTCGAATTCGATCACATTGCCGTGGTCGCCGAACAGAGCCAGTTCCTCGAGGGCGTGACCATTTCCAAGCGCACCGTCCGCCACTACCCGTACGGCGCCCTGCTCGGCCATGTCCTCGGGTACGTCAAACAGCAGGGCGAACTCTACATCCCGCCGGAGGATGCCGGGAAATACGACTTCTACGAAGGGGACGACGAGGGCATCGCCGGTATCGAAAAAACCATGGACAACCTTCTGCGCGCCCGCCCCGGCCAGCGGGTCTTTCCCAAGAACGAACACCACAGGATCGTCCACGAGGAACTGATCGATCGACGCATCGACCCCATCAAAGGGCATGACGTGTTCCTGACCATCGACTTGGACATCCAAATCATCGCCGAACTGGCCCTGCGCGAAGCCAAGGTCGGCCGGGGCGCGGCCGTCGTCATCGACCCGAATACCGGTGATGTGCTCGCCATGGTGTCCGTGCCAAGTTACGATCCGAACAAATTCATTCCGGAGATCGATATCAAGGACTGGAAGGCGTACGAGGATGACAAGAGCCTGCCGCTGACCAACCGCGCGCTGTCCGCCTTTCCGCCGGGCAGTGTCTACAAGGTGCCGATCGCCCTCGCCGGCTGCTTTCGCGGCCAGTCGCGCCGCATCTTCATGTGCGGCGGCGGCATGCAGTTCGGATCCCACTTCGCCAAATGCACCGGCCGCCACGGCATGATCAATTTAAGCGATGCCCTCATGCGCTCATGCAACGGGTTCTTCTACAGGTACGGCATCGCCACCGGCATCAAGGGGATCGACTCCGTCGGCGAGTGGTTCAGCCTCGGCGAACCCACCGGCATCGAACTGCCGCACGAAGACGGCGGTCTGCTCCCGGGACCGGATGGCCTGCCCGGGGGTGAAAACTGGCGCGATGCCGAGACGGCCTTCACCGCCATCGGCCAGGGTCAGGTGTTGGCCACGCCGCTGCAAATGTGCGCGGTGGCCGCCGCGGTGGCCAATGGCCGGACAGCCTTCCGACCGAAAATCATCGATCGCACGTTCGATCACGCCGAGGGCTTGGAGACGCGCCACCCGCCTCGTCCAAAAAAAGAATTCGCCACCGAATCGGGTGGCATCCCGCCTGAACTCGAACTGGTGCGCAAGGGGATGTGGAAGGTCGTCCATGGGGACGCCGGCACCGCCCGCAGCATCCGATCCAAAGATTACGAAATCGCCGGCAAGACCGGCACCGCTCAGGATTGGCTCGAGGGGAAATCCCGCAAGGATGACAAGAACAAGGATTACAAGACCTGGTTCATTGCCTTCGCTCCGTACGACGCTCCCAAGTTTGCCGTCTGCGTCTTCGTTTCGAACGGGCTTTCGGGTGGCGGCACTTCCGCCCCGATCGCCGCCCGCATCCTGAAGCAGGCCATTGCCCATGAGCGGGGAACGTATCACCCACCCCGCCATCCGCTTGCCGAAGCCAAAGGACATTTCGACCGCCTCGAACGGACCGTCTATGCGGACGATCCGGTCGACGCCGCCCTGCTCGCCGCCGCCGCCGCCGCCGCGGGCGAAGAAGATCCCGTGGCCGACGCGGAACCGCCGGCCAGCCGCCGCCCAGCGCCCGCCCGCAAGAACCGCCCCGCCGCCAAACCGAAAATCAAAACCGCCCCGGACGACGAAGGCCGACGGTCCCGCCGCCCGACCTCCACTCAACCCACCCCTCGCCAGGCCCCAACGGCCGCCCCGCCCCCCCGCACTCTCATGGACAAGCTTCTCAAACGCGACCGGTCCCAATAGACCGGCCCTCCCGCCACCCCAACACTTCATCTCATCCCCATTACCCCATTGAAAGCGATGATTCGCGCCATCAAAAAATTCTTCGGCGTCGGAAGCGACTTCCGCTCCGGCATCAAGATCGTCGTCAACAAAGAGAAACTCGAGACCCGCGTCGCCCTCGTCGAAAACGGCATGCTCGAAGAATACACCATCGAGCGCAGCGATTCCGACAACGTGGTCGGCAGCATCTTCAAGGGCAAGGTGCGCAATCTGGAGCCCGGCCTCAAGGCCATGTTCGTCGACCTCGGGTTCGAAAAAAACGCGTTTCTCCACTATTGGGACGCCATCCCGGCCGCCTTGGACGAAGAGCTTGAGGCCATCGAGCGCGGAGGCAAACACTCGCGCAAGCCGAAAATCACCAGCAAGGACATCCCGTCGATTTACCCCGTCGGATCGGAAGTCATGGTGCAGGTCACCAAAGGCCCGATCGGCAACAAAGGACCCCGCGTCACGACCAATATCTCGCTGGCTGGCCGCTACATGGTCCTCATGCCGCGCAACGACCAGTTCGGCATCAGCAAAAAAATCGAGGACCCCAAGGAGCGGCTGCGCCTGCGACGCATCATGGAACGGCTCAGCGTGCCCGAAGGCATGGGCATCATTCTCCGCACCGCCGCCCTGGGCATGAAGGCCCGCTACTTCGTCCGCGACCTCGCCATGCTGGTCGAACAGTGGCAGAAGGTCGAACACAACAACGCCACCATGAAATCGCCCGCGCGCGTCTTCAACGAGCCCGATCTCGTCGAGCGCACCGTGCGCGACTTTCTCACCGAGGAAGTCGACGAGGTGATCTGCGATGACCAGGCAACCACCGAACGCATGCGCACCTTGGCCGGCCAGATCAGCCGTCGGTCGAAACGCCGCATCCGGCTCCACACCGGCGGCCAGTCGATCTTCGATCACTTCGGCATCCAAAAGCAGATCGACAACGCGTTCTTCCGCCAAGTCTGGTTGCCCTGCGGCGGCTACCTCGTCATCGACGAAACCGAGGCCATGATCGCCGTCGACGTGAATACCGGCCGCAACAAGGGCGCCAAGGACCTCGACAAGACCATCCTTCAAACAAACCTCGAAGCCGCCGCCGAAGTCGCCCGCCAGGTACGGCTTCGGAACATTGGCGGCCTCATTGTCGTCGACTTCATCGACATGAAGGCCGAACGCGACCGCAAGGCGGTCTACAAGGTCATGAAGGATGGTCTGAAACGCGACAAGGCCAAGACTCAGGTGCTCCCGATCTCGCCCTTCGGCCTGATGGAAATGACCCGCCAGCGGCTCCATGAAAGCCTGAGCACTTCGATCTTCGACCCCTGCCCGTATTGCCACGGCACCGGCCGCATCAAGACACCGACCAGCATGTCGGTCGAACTTCAGCGCAAACTCCACTCGCTGCTGCCCACCCTGCCCGAGAACCAGCGCGATGTCCTCATCATCGTGCACCCGGAAGTCATGCAGCGGCTGCGCAAGGAGGACGCCGAACACCTCATGGAAATCGAACGCCGCCACCTCTGCCGCCTCACGTTCCGCGCCGATGCCGGGTTCCATCGCGAAAAAATCGTCATCGCCGACGCCGCCACCGGCAACGAACTGGTCAAATCGGCCGCCTGATCCGCCAGCCGCTCATGCCCATTTCCATCGTCACCGGGGCCGCCGGATTCCTCGGATCCCACCTCACCGACCGCCTGCTCGCCGAAGGCCACTCGGTCGTCGGTCTCGACAACCTCATCACCGGCAGCGAGGCCAATATCGAACACCTCGCCGGTCACGACCGCTTCCGGTTCTTCAAACAGGATGTCACCAACCACCTCTTCGTCCCAGGGCCGGTCGACTTCATCTGGCACCTCGCCTCCCCCGCCAGCCCGATCGATTACCTCGAATACCCAATCCAAACACTCAAGGTCGGCTCGCTCGGCACTCACAACGCCCTCGGCCTGGCCCGCGCCAAACAGGCCCGATTCTTTCTCGCCAGCACCAGCGAGTGCTACGGCGATCCGCTCGTCCACCCGCAGCGCGAAGACTATTGGGGCAATGTCAACCCGGTCGGCCCACGCGGGTGCTACGACGAAGCCAAACGCTTCGCCGAGGCCATGACCATGGCCTACCACCGCACCCACGGCATCGACACCCGCATCGTCCGCATTTTTAACACCTACGGCCCACGCATGCGGCTGCGCGATGGACGTGTCGTCCCGAATTTCATCGCCCAGGCCATGGCCAACCAGCCGCTCACCATTCACGGGGACGGGTCGCAATCCCGGTCGTTCTGCTACGTCGATGACCTCATCGAGGGATTCTGGCGCCTCATGCAGGCCGACTACCACGAGCCTGTCAACGTCGGCAACCCCAATGAACTCACCATCCTCGAGTTCGCGGAAAAAATCCAGTCACTCACCGGCAGCCGGTCGCCGCTCGAACACCACCCGCGCCCGGTCGATGACCCCAAATTGCGCCGGCCCGACATCACCCTCGCCCAATCCCTGCTCGGATGGGAACCCAATGTCGCACTCGACGACGGCCTCCGCCGCACCATCGACCACTTCCGCGGACGGGACTCCCAGCCTAGGCTTCCCGGGAATGCGAGATTCTGAATCCTCCTGGTGAGCGCAATGCCTGGAGTTGGAGTACCGCCAGAAAAGACGGAATCGCCGGCCCGGGCGGCACCCTGCGCGTAAAACCATTACGCTCATCGCTTCCCGCCTCGACCCCGATTCCGGCCCGCCCAGCCGGTCCAACGCCAGGGCATTCGCGCGAATGCGGATCAGAACCGCCAGGTTGCGTTCATGCCGAGATTTTCGCCGAATGCGAGGATGAGTCCGACGGACCAGTTGTCCTGGGACCATGTGAGGGTCGGGTGCACCTTATGCCCGTCGAAGATACCCATGGCGCTGAGGTTTTTCGTGATACGGATATTCACGCCGCCGACGAAGACGAATTCGCCGTCATAGGTGCCATAGGCGACCCCGACGTAGGGCGCGACGGGGACTCCTGACCAATGTTGTAGATCTTTGGCCACGGTCAGGTAAAACGCCTGACCCTCGGGTGTCCCGATACGGTCGCTGCTGGTGCCGAGCATTACGGCTGGGAGCGTTTCGGTTTCCTGCAGCAGCATAAAGTTGGCCAGCAGGTGGACGTCATCGGCCAGTGGATTGTACTCCACTCCCACGGTGGCTCGCGGATGCGGGTGCCACATCAGCGTGTTGCGCCACCGTGCCCGCTCAATGATGTCCGGAATCAGGCGCACGCCGTATGTGAAATTCCACAGCGTGCCAGTTTCTTCGCTTGAACCGCTCACGGCGATTCCCTCGCCCGGTCACACCGGGCAACTCGGAACCGCCGAGGTGGCCGGAGGCGCGCCCTCCTCGGCCAAAGCCGCTGGGACCAGGCCGCCCAGAGTGGCCAGAATCATCACGAGCCTGTGGGACGCTGTCATGCTGTCATCCTACCCAGCGCGCGGCCGGTGCAATCGGGATCCTCGCTCAGGGTTTTGCCTTCTTCTCGGCCGCTTCCTTTTTCTTCTTCAACTCGCATTGGCACAGCCACTCCGGAGAGTCGCAGGCATCGCAATTCTCCGTGTTGTATTCCATCCGAGCTGTCACCGCCTTGGCCTTGGCATTCTCCTTGAACTGCACGATCAGCCACTGACCCGGCTGGACCGCGGGAACCACGAATCCGGCTTCGGTCTTCTCGACTGCCAGTTTTTCCGGTTTCTGGCGCGTGCCACCAGTGGCCGTGATCGACTGGTCCTTGACAGCCACTGGTTTCATGTCCTTGTCGAGCAGGGCAATATGGAACTTGCCGTCCTTCAGTGTCACTTCTCCATGAACGGATCCATTTTTCCCCAATTCGAGGATCCGGCCTCCGTTCGGTCCGATTTCCACCCCGCCGTGGCCCAAGGCCAGATGCGTGGTCAGGAGCAGGGCGGCGGCGAATGCGATTAGTTTATGTTTCATGGTGGTTGGATGTTTTTTTATTGAGCGAGGGAGACTTGTGGTGGCCGTCATGAGGCGGCCGGTGCGTCGAGGCGTTGGGCGTGCCGCGGATGATAATGCGCTCGGTAAATCCCTCGCCTTCGTGGCGCATGAGGTGCAGGTAATGGGAGATCATCAAGATGCCGTTGCGCGCGGCCACGCCACCCACCGCCATGAACCCGACCAACGTGGCGATGCTGATGTTGTCGACCAGTCGCCAGGTCAACACGAGTCCCCCCATCAGTGCCAGCGGGATGTTGAGCATCACCTGCAGCGCCAACGAAATGCTGCAGAAATAGCCGTACAACAGAAGCAGGATGACTCCCAACACCATGGCAAAAAATATTGTGAGGCGCCGGGCCGCGGCCTGCCGCGCCAGATATTCTCCTTCGAAACTGATGAAATAACCTTCGGGAAGGGTGATGTTGGCCGCCACTTTGCGTTTCCAGTGATCGACCAGTGCCCCCAGGTCGCGCACACTGGTATTGGCCCCAATGACAATCCGACGTAGCGCCCCTTCGCGATTGATCAGGTGGGGGCCTCGAGCCTCCGTGATCGTCGCCAGTTCGGCCAGCGGTAGCCGACGACCACCCGCCACCTCGATGGGCAAGTCGCCCAGAGTGCATGAGCTGAGCGGCGGCCTCGTCGATCCGGTGGCGCGCCGCCAGTAACTCCGGATTGCACCGAGGTGCGTGCGCCGCAGCCGATTCCTCGGTGAAAGTGGCGGCTGTGAGCATGGCGGAGGTGGTGAGAAAAGCAGCGGAAACGAATATTCTGAGCATGGCAGGCGAGTGGCTTGAGGTGAACGGCCACGCCCCAAGGCGGACCAAAATGCGGACACTCCCGTTTCTCCCCGCCCACGGGGACGGAAGCGCCGGCTCACGCTTCGCTCAAACCAATCGCACCACCGTTTGCGCCACGAGCAGGGGTGTCGGCGGGCTGCCGTCCTCCAGCCATACCGATCTCGGCGGCGCCGTCGCCACGAGCGCTTCCACCTCATGTCCCAGGAAGGGTGACATCAATGACGGCGCCCAGTCCCAGCAATCGGGCGGCAGCACGGACAAGCCGGGTGCGGCCGACCCCGTAATCAGATCATCCCGCACCTCTGGGTGCTCGTGCGAGTGGTCGTCTGACGGCCGTCTTGGTCCGCAAGGGTCAGTCTCGCCCTCCTCCCCAGCTCCACGCTCAGAACCCGCATGTACGTGTCGCTCGCCCGGATGGCAGATCGAGGCATCGCAGACAGCCGCCGTCACCACCTCCGCGGCCTCCGAGCAGGAACACCAATATCCCTTGACCACCCCAAATACCTGAGCCACCGCCAGCGCCACCAAGACGAAGCAGGTAAGGACTGATCTATTGGAGGTTAACCGCACAAATGTAAAAGTCAGCGTAACGGCTCCAATTGCGATCTGAAATGCCTCGCCTCACGCTTCATCAGACTCTGAACAACTCACGTTGGTGGATTTACCAGCGAGAGCGGTTTCCCATTTTTGCCCACGGACTGCTCATCGCCGCTTTCAGCGCCTCGGCCGTCAGCTTCTCGGCCCTTCTGCGCGGCGGTTCGCCTCCGCCAGCGATCGCTTCGTATCTGACGGCCTTCGTCACCTCATTCCTGCTCTTTCTGCAGCTTCGCATCGCCGACGAGCACAAAGACTTTGACGAAGACCGAGCGCACCGACCGTATCGGCCAGTCCCTCGCGGCCTCGTCACCCTGCGAGAGTTGGCCGCGCTCGCCGCGGCCGGGGCTTTCGCCCAGCTTGTTTTGGCGGCGGCGGTCTCGTGGCACCTGGTCGGCCTGCTTCTCCTCACCTGGACATACCTGGCCCTCATGACCAAGGAGTTCTTCGTTCGTGATTGGCTCGTCGCCCGTCCGGTCACGTACCTTTGGACTCACATGCTGATCATTCCGTTGGCGGACTTTTACGCGACCGCCTGCGATTGGCTGCGGGCGGGCCAGGCCGCGCCACCCGGACTCTTTTGGTTCATCGCCGCCAGTTTCACCAACGGCGTCGCCTTGGAAATCGGTCGCAAAATCCGATCCCCCGACGGCGAGGAACCCGGCGTCCGAACCTACTCGTCCCTCTGGGGGCCCAAGACCGCCACCACCGTCTGGCTCGCCGCCCTCGCCGCGACCGCCGCCTGCGCGCTGCCGGCCGCCCAGCGCATCGACTTCCTCGCGCCCGCCACCGTCGTACTGGGCAGCTTCTTCGTTACCGCCATTCTGATCGCGCGCGCGTTTGTCGCCAGTCCGATCATGCCACGCGCCCGGCGCCTCGACCAGTTCTCCGCCCTTTGGACAGTCGCACTGTATTTAACCTTGGGGATCATCCCTCTGCTCCTTCGAGGCATCAGGTGGGACGGGTGATCCTGCCAGGGCTTGGCGCGGATCTCCGCCCAATGGCGGATGGCAATCTGATTGGAGACGGGCATGGTCGGGATGGCCGCCAGGGTGCGGCGCCGCCTTGATGACATTCGTATTCTGGCCAGAAAATGCCTCCACCGCCGGTGATATCGGCGGCAAGGCGTTGGCGTTATGGAGTTTGAGAGATAGTGGTCTCTCCGTTCCGGCATGGTTTGCGGTGTTGCCGTCGGCCTTTGCCGCCAGTGTGCCGGATTCTTTGAGGCAGTCCCTCCACCGCGACCTGGCCGACGCGGAGGCGGACTTATTGGGTGACGATTTGACCGGCGTGACCCCAAGCCGGGAGGTCGCCGTCGAGCTTGCGGCAGCAGTGGCGCGGCGGGCGCCAGCCGGCGAGTGGCTGGCGGTGCGTTCATCGGCGGTGGACGAAGATGGGATTGCGACCTCGTTCGCCGGCCAGTACGAATCCCTCTTGGCGGTGCGGCCAGACCAGGTCCTGGAGGCCGTGGCCACGGTGTGGCGCTCGGCATTCTCGAGCCGCGTCAGCGCGTATCGCAGGGCGCGCGGTCTCCCGGCCAAGTTGTCGGTACCGGCGGTTTTGGTGCAACGGTTGGTCCGGGCCGACTCCTCAGGTGTCGTTTTTGGCGCGGATCCGGTGAGCGGCCGACGCGACCGGTTAGTGGTGTCGGCAGTTCCCGGATTTGGGATCGGACTAGTCCAAGGCGAGACCGATGCGGATACGTGGCACCTCGATGCGGACGGGCATGTGCTCAGCCGGAAGATCGCCCGCAAACCGGCCGCTTGGCGACTCGGTGACGGCGCCCTGAGTCAGCAACCGTTGAGCGAAAAGGACGGTGGACGAGCCACGCTCACCGACACCCAACTCGCCGAACTGGCCGGCGTGACCCGGACCGCGGGGCGCCATTTTGGAAGCCCGCAGGATGTCGAGTGGGCCATCGAGAACGGAACCATCCATATCGTCCAATCGCGGCCCATCACCACGCTGAGCAACCGGCCCATCGATGACGCCCCGGTCGCAATCTGGGATAACAGCAACATCGTCGAAAGTTACTCGGGTGTGACGACGCCACTGACCTTCTCGTTTGCACAACGCGCCTATGAAGGCGTTTACCGTCAGTTCTGCCGGTTGCTGGCCGTGCCGGCCGCCCGGATCGAGGCCAGTGACCAGGTATTCCGAGGCATGCTTGGGCTGCACCAAGGACGGATCTACTACAACCTGTTGAACTGGTACCGCGTTCTCGCTCTGCTACCGGGGTTCACCGTGAACCGACGGTTCATGGAGCAAATGATGGGAGTGAAAGAACCGATGCCGACGGATGTCGTCGCCACACTGGAATCGGCGGGATCCGGAGCGCGCATCCGGGACGGCCTTCGGCTCGCTCTGAGCACCGTCACCCTCGTCGTCCACCACTGGCGCCTGCCTGCGATGATCCGGCGGTTCCGGACCCGCTTGGACGAGGCTCTCAGCTCTCAAGACACCGCCTTGGACCAGCAACACTCCGGAACTCTGGCCTCATCGTTTCTCGACCTCGAACGTCGACTGCTCCGCCGCTGGGACGCTCCCCTGATCAACGATTTCCTAACGATGATCTTCTTCGGGGTGCTGCGCGATCTGACCGCCCGGTGGAGTGGCCAGACAGACGCGATGCTCCACAACGACCTGCTGAGCGACGGCGGCGGCATGCTGAGCGCTGAACCCGCACGCCTCATCGCCAACCTGGCTGGGCTGGCCACTGCTATTTCCGAATTACCGGCGCTCCTCATGCACGGCGATCGCGCCGCCATTGATGCCGCAATTGACCACGCGCCAACGCTCCGAACCGGGATTGACGCGTATCTCGCGCGCTTCGGCGAACGATGCTTCGACGAACTCAAGCTCGAAAGCTCCACCTTGCTCGACAACCCATTGCCGCTCTACCGCGCCATCGGAAGACTGGCGTCCAAACCAGCGTCCACAGCCGACTACACGCCGACTCCCACTTCCGCCACCCCGCGCACCACCGCGGAAAAACGCATGGCCCGCACACTGGCCGGCCACCCAATACGGACCCTCGTCTTTCGCTGGGTCCTGCATCGAGCCCGCACCGGCGTGCGCGATCGTGAGAACCTGCGCCTCGAACGCACACGCCTTTTCGGTCGCGTGCGCCATCTCCTGCGCGCCCTGGGTCGGCGCTTTCATGAGGCGGGAGCGCTCGATCACCCGGACGATGTGTTTTTTCTCGAGATCGATGAAGTGCTCAATCACGTCTCCGGTACCGGCTCCTCCGTGCAACTCCGCGCCCTCGCTGACCTGCGCCGCAAGGAATTCCAGGCTTATCGTCGCGCGGCCCCGCCGCCCAACCGCTTCACCACCCATGGCATCCCAAGCGCTCATCGGCCGGTCAGCGATGTCGAATCCACGGGCGCATCTGCGACCCACTCCGCGGCAGAGTCGTCCGCCACGACCAGCGATGAGCGCCGCGGTCTCGGATGCTGCCCGGGAAAGGTGCGCGGCCGAGTCTGTGTGGTGACCGATCCGGCCCAGACCGGCGTGCGGCCGGGCGACATTCTGGTGGCCGAGCGTACCGACCCCGGCTGGGTGCTCTTGTTTCCTTGTGCGGCCGGCCTGCTGGTCGAGCGCGGCAGCCTGCTCTCGCACTCCGCCATTGTCGCCCGCGAACTCCGCCTGCCCGCCATCGTGTCCATCATCGGCCTGATGTCGTGGCTCCGCGACGGTGATCACGTGGAATTCGACGGCGCCTCCGGCGTGGTGCGCCGGCTTTCTTCGGCCCGAACGATTTCCGCCGGCCCGCCATCGATTTCGTCGATACTTGTGGCCGATTAATATATTGGATCATTTTCGTCTCATCAGAGCACTTTCCTCAATGATCTTGCCCCCCACTCTCGAACTGCGACACGGTGCCACTCAGGAGTCAGTGCCGCCGCCGCCCCATCACAAGCCGCGGCTCACGGAACTCCTCGAATCGCTGAGGCTCGATGTTGATTACGAGCGGGGCGACGGATGCTATTTATATGGTCGCGACGAACAGGGCGCCGAGGTTGAGGTGTTGGACTTGGTCGGCGGCTATGGATCTCTCTTGCTTGGGCACGCGCATCCTGAGTTGGTGGCGGAGGCCCAGCGGTTGCTCGCCTCGGGCATACCCATCCACGCGCAGGGAACGCGCTCCGCGATGGCGGAGCGCCTGGCGAGTGCCTTGTCCCGCCGCGCGCAGGGTGACTATTGCGTTGTCTTTGGAAACTCGGGCACGGAAGCGATCGAGGCGGCCGTCAAGCATGCCATGCTCGAAACCGGCGCCCGCACGTTCATCGCCCTCGAACGCGGCTTCCACGGGAAAACCCTGGGCGCCCTGCAATTGACGGCTCACCTCAACCATCGCGGCGGCTGGGAAACACCCGGGCTTTCAGTGATCCGCGTTCCCTTGAATGATGGGCAGGCGCTCGACCGCGCCTTCGCCGAGGCTGGGCGTCCCGCCGGGTTCATTTATGAGCCGGTGCAAGGCGAAGGCGGCGTGCATGCCATGGATCCGGCCTTTGCGCAACGCGCCGCCGGCTTGTGTCGCGCCACTGGAGCCCCCCTCATTGCCGATGAATGCCAGACTGGCCTCGGCCGAACCGGTACGTTTCTCGCCAGCGAACAACTCGGCGTGCGGCCGGATTACATCGTGCTCTCGAAGGCACTGGGCGGCGGGCTGGCCAAAATTTCCGCACTCCTCGTCCGGCGCGATCGCTATTGCGATGCGTTTGATCTCAAACACACCAGCACCTTCGCGGGAGATGCCTTCTCGTGCGCCATCGCCCTCAAAGTCCTGGATCTCGTCAGACCCGAGTTGATGACCGCGTGCCGCGAAAAGGGCGATAGGCTCATGCGCGGATTGGCGACGTTGGCCGCCCGCTACCCGTCCGTCGTCTCGGAGGTGCGCGGCCAGGGGTTACTCGCTGCCATTCAGTTCCGCCGGTTGCGCCAATCGCCCAGCTTCGTCCTGCGGTTGCTGAGCGCTCAGGAGGATCTGACTTATGCCCTGACCAGCCATCTTTTGGCGCGCCACCGGCTGCGCGTCGCTCCCACCTTGAGCGATCCGTTCGTCCTTCGCCTCGAACCCTCTGCGTTGATCGACGACCAGGAAATCGATCGCACCGTGCAGGCGCTCGACTCGGTCTGCCAGCTCCTCGAAGCGGGTGATGCCGTGAACCTCATGAGACATCTCGGCAACGGACGCGCCCCCGAATCTGGCTACCCGCGATGCCTCCGCGATGACCATCGCCTCGTGTTCTTCAATGAACCGCGGGATCTCAAGCCAAGCGCCGACGCCCCCCCCGTCAAAGTCGCCTGGCTGTGCCACATGATCGACGACCAGGACTTCATCTCGCTTGATTCATCGTTTTCCGAATTGTCCCGACTCGACCGGAACGCCCTGCTGAACCGCTGGCTGCCCCGCGCGTCCCCGGTCGTGATGAGCCGGGTGGCCGTCAGGTCCACTCGGGGCACGGTTGTCGAGTTTCTGCCGATCATGCTGCCGTTTACATCCCGTTGGGTGAAGGAAGCGATGGATGCGCGCAGCCTCGATGCCGCCCAGGAACTCGTCCAGCGCGGCGTGGAAACGGCTGAAGCACTGGGATGCCGCCTCGTCTCGCTCGGCCAGTATACGTCGATGGTGACGATGAACGGTACGCGACTCGATCCCCGCGGTCTCGGCATCACCACAGGCAACAGTTATGCGATCGCGCTGGCGATGCAAGCCGTGGCACGAGCCTGCCGGGATGGCGGAATTGAACCGTCGGCCAGCACTGTGGCGGTCGCCGGCGCCACCGGCAATATCGGGCGCACCTGTGCTCAGATTCTGGCCCGCCACTTTCGCCGGATCATCCTGATCGGATCCTCACGGAGTGGGTCATTGGCGCGCCTTAAAACACTCGCCGCTTCTTTGCCCGATGCCGTGGTGGCCACTGACTTGAGCGCCGCCGCCAGGGCTGAAGTGGTGGTGGCCGCGATGAACTCGGTCGAGGCCCCGATCGAAAGCGCTCACCTCGCTCCAGGGGCGGTGGTCTGCGATCTCTCGATCCCTGCCAGCGTGCTCCCGGACTTGAACGCGCACCGACCGGATGTCCGCATCATCCTCGGCGGCTTGGCCGCTCTGCCTTTCGCGGAAGACCTGCGTATCACCGGGTTCCCTCGACCCGCCGGACAAATCTACGCCTGCATGGCCGAAGCCATGATCCTCGGCTTCGAAGATCGGCGCGATCGTTGGTTCACCGGTTCGCTGAGCCCGGACCATGTCACGCACATCGCCCGCCTGGCCAATCATCATGGATTCAAGTTGGCCGCCTACAAGGAGAGCTCCGTGCTCGGATCCCCTCACCATGAACCCGCCTTCGCCATCGCCCGTTAAAACGTCCCACCACGAAATCGGCGGCAAGGCGGCGACGTTGGTCGACTTGCAACTCGCCGGCTTCCAGGTGCCTGAGTTCCTGTGCACAACCGACGCTTCATCCGCGGTCGCCACGCTCGGGTTGCCGCTCGCCGTGCGATCCTCGGCCTCGGCCGAGGACGGGCGCCAGGCGTCATTCGCCGGTCAATTCCGCAGCTTCCTCAATCTCCAGTCGGTGGATGAAGTTCAAACGGCCATCGGCCGCTGTCTCGCCTCGCTGGGAGCTGAGGCCGTCGCGAATTATTGCCGCCACCATGGACTCGATCCGCGTTCGCTCCGCATGACGGTGATCGTGCAGCGGATGATCCAGCCAGAGTTATCGGGGGTTGCCTTTACCGTCAATCCGGCCACGGGGAGCGAGGAAGTAGTGGTTGAGGCGTGCGAAGGCGTGGGCGAGGCGTTGATGGCCGGGCACGCGGCCGCTCTGCCGCCCGACCACCCGATCCTCCGCCGACACGCGGCGGAAATCACTCGGCTGGCTCGTGACATCCAAAGACATTTTGGAACGCCGCAGGACATTGAGTTCGCCGTGCAAGACGAGCGCGTGTTCATTTTACAGGCGCGACCCGTGACGCGCATCCAATTTGCCCCCGGCACAGGCGAGTGGACCAATGCGGACTTTCGTGACGGCGGCGTCTCGTCCGGTGTCTGCACGCCGCTCATGTGGTCGTTGTACGACTTCATTTGGGAGGACGCGCTCAAGGGGTTTCTCCGCGACATCCGGCTGTTCCGCGGCGATTTCCCGGCGGGACGCGTCTTTTTCGGCCGGCCGTACTGGAACCTCGGCGCCGTGAAACACTGCCTCGCCCGACTCCCTGGCTTCGTGGAGCGCGAGTTCGACCGCGACCTCGGCGTGGAGCCCGCCTACGACGGCGACGGCAAGGTGACGCCGGTCACCCTGCGCGGCGTGCTGCGCGCACTGCCGACCATCGCTGCCATCCCGGCAGTTTGGAGACGACAGGAACGCGTGGCCCGCGAACTGCTGGACGGCGGCTTCGACCGGTTGACCTCCGGCTTCCGCACCATCCCCGATGATCCGGTGCCCGCCTTGCAGCAACTGGTCGAATTCGCTTACCGCACGGTGGAAACTGAGTACTTCCGCACGATCTATTGCGCATCGCTGGCCAAGCTCGCGTTCCTGGAGTCGTTTCCCGATGCCGACTACCCCGCGCTGGTTTCGGCGCTTCCGGAAATGAGGCATCTCGACCCCACGCGGGCCATGCGCGCGATGGTTCGCCGGGGCGAGTGCGATCCGGCCTCCTTTCAGCAGGCGTTTGCCCACCGCAGCCGCCGCGAGCTGGATATCCGTGCGCCGCGCTGGGACGAAGATCCCGAGTGGGTGCGGCAGATGATCGAGCACGCCGGGACCGAACCCCCCGCCGATCCACAGCCGGCGTACCTCCGCGCGAGGGTCAAGGCGATGGCCGCCCTGCCCCGGCGGAAGCGCCGCTCGTTCGAACGCAAGCTCGACCGCCTGCGCACTTTCCTTTGGCTGCGCGAGGAAATGCGCGATCTCTCGAGCCGGATGTACCACCTGATCCGTCGCCACGTGCTCGCCGTGGCCCGCCAACGCCGACTCGGTGATGACATTTTCTTCATGACCTTCGGGGAAATCCTCGCCGACAACAGATCGGGCATACCGCGAGCGCGCGAGACTTACGAGGCATTCCGAAATTTCAAGGCGCCCAACGAAATCAGGTCCGGCATGGCCAGCCGCGTGGCACGCCAAAACGGCGAGCTGACAGGCACTGCGGCGAGCCGGGGAGTCGTGCGTGGGACGGCCCGCATCGCGCGTTCGATCGAAGAGGCGATGACGGTTGAGCGCGGCGCCGTGCTGATATGCCCCTTTACCGACCCCGGCTGGACGCCGGTCCTCGATCGTGTGGCCGCCGTGGTCACCGAAACCGGCGGGTTGCTCTCGCACGCCGCAGTCATCTGCCGTGAATTCGCCCTGCCCGCCGTGCTCGGCGTGCCCGACGCCACTTCCCGCATCCCTCAGGGAGCCACCGTGGTCGTTGACGGCCAGTCCGGAGTCGTCACGATCGAAAGCGCGGCCCCCTCGCTGAGGGTCGAATGCCCCGTTCACACCCCAGTCACATCACAACAATCCGCCACCGCCTCATGAACCACCGACTCGCCGCCTACGCCGCCGCCCTCGCTTTCACTTTAATGCCGACGCCCGGCCTCGGCCAGGCGCCCGACGCCGCGGCCCCCGAGGCACCGGCTATTACCAGTCCCGGCGACACTAGCCCAGACGCCGAAGCGGCGCACGAGGCGCTGCGCGCGTTGCGCACGGAAATCATCGACGCCATCACCAAGGGAGACATGGATCGTGTGCTCAACTCGGTCACTCCAAATGTCGTGGTCACCTGGCAGAACAACGAAGTCTGCCGTGGTCGCGACGGGCTTCGCGATTTTTTCAATCGCATGGGCAAGGATGCGTTCAAGGGGTACAAGGTGCCACCCACCCCGGACGACCTGACCCTGCTTCACGACGGCGATACGGGAATCTCGGTCGGCGAAACCGTCGCCGCCTACAACCTGCTCGGCGGATCGTACGAACTTAAAAGCCGGTGGACCGCCACCCTGGTCAAAGAAGGCGACCGTTGGCTGCTCGCCGGCTACCACATCTCCATGAATGTGCTCGACAACCCGATCCTCGCCGCGGCCAAAGGATCGCTCTATGGCGTGGCGGGCGCCACACTGGTCGTTGGACTGGCGGTCGGTTTCATTCTCGGACGCAGGCGCCGTGCCGCGTAAACCGCCGCCGGTCGCCGGCCACCGGCCCCCCTCGATCGCCACCGATGAATTCCGTCGCTCAGGATTTGCCGCCAATAGACGCGACCGCCAGCGAGGCCGCGACACGCGCGGATTTTTCGATCCTGCGCTACGCCCAGTGCTGGGAGGATGCCGATATCCTGCTCGAGGCGCTCGATGTGCGCCCGGGCGCCGTCTGCCTGTCGATCGCCTCCGCGGGTGACAACGCGCTCGCCCTGCTCGCCCGCCAACCGGCCCGCGTCGTGGCCGTTGACCTGAGCCCAGCACAATTGGCATGCCTGGAACTGCGGGTGTCCGCCTTTCGCTGCCTCGACCATGCCGGCTTGCTGGAGCTCGTCGGATCCCGCCCGAGCGCGCGGCGCCGTGAATTGTACGCCCGCTGCCGGCCTTCTCTCGCGCCCGCCACCCGCGCCTTCTGGGATGGCCGCGTCGCGGACATCGATCGGGGCATCGGCGGAGCGGGAAAATTCGAGCACTACTTCCAGACGTTCCGCGATCGCGTCCTTCCACTGGTTCATTCGAGAGCTCAGGTCGATCGCTTGCTGGCGGGCGGCACGGTCGAGGCGCGGTCGTCATTTTACCGCGACGAATGGAACACGTGGCGATGGCAGCTGATGTTCCGCCTGTTCTTCTCGCGATTTGTCATGGGCCGGATGGGGCGCGACCCGAGCTTCTTTCGTTTCGTCGAGGGAAGCGTGGCCAGCCGGATCCTGACGCGGGCCGAGCACGCCCTCACCGCGCTCGACACGGCCGCAAATCCCTACCTCCAATGGATCCTGACGGGTCGCCACCTGACTGCCCTGCCGTTTGCCCTGCGCGAGGAAAACTTCGATGCCATCCGCTCGCATCTCGACCGTCTCGAATGGCACCGCGAACCGCTCGAGGCATTTCTCAAACGCACACCGCCCGCGACATTCGACGCCTGCAACCTCAGCGATATTTTCGAATACATTTCCGAACCGAGCTTCCACCGGCTCCTCGGGCAAATCGTGCAGTCCGCGCGTCCCGGCGCCCGGCTCGCCTACTGGAACACGCTGGCCGACCGACGGCGACCCGAGTCCATGGCCGATGCACTGCGACCTCTCCCAGACTTGAGCCGCCGGCTGCTCGCGCAGGACAAGGCATTTTTTTACTGTGCGTTTCATGTCGAGGAGGTCGTCGGTCAGACAGTTGATTCTCCTTCACTGCCGTGAACGGCCCTCCCTCCATCGCCGGGCCGGTGGCGCCGATACCATCGCCGTTTGATCCGAATCGCCAGCCGGGTCCTCCACCGCAAGCGCATCTCGATGTTCGGGATCCAGCGGGAGGCGTACTGGCGCGGTGTTCGCTCTGGTGGCGCGACCTGCCCCGCGTCGATGGACGACGACCGGGGTTCATCGGGCACTTTACCTCCGGGTCGGAGACCGCGGCGGCAGCTCTCTTGCGCGATGCCTGCCGGCGATTGGCCGCTGATAGGTGTGAGCTCGCCATCGGGCCAGTGGATGGCAGTACCTGGGGAAACTATCGATTCGTCACAGCCAGCTCCGGCGAGCCACCCTTTCTATTCGAACCGGATCACCCGCCTGAATGGCCTGCGTTTTTCGTCGACGCCGGTTTTTGGCCTCTGGCGCGCTATTATTCCACCGCCACAGAAAAATTGGACGTCGCCAATCCTAAGGGGGATCGCGCGGCAACTCGACTGCTTGCCGGCGGTTGTCGGATTCGCACGCTCGAGTCGTCCCGGCTGACGCAGGAACTCGAGGCGGTCCACGGCGTCATTTTGGCCGCTTTTGCCGGCGCCTTGCTGTACCAGCCGATGCCGCGGGACGCGTTTGTGGCCGAACAGACTCGGATCGGCCCACTGCTTCGACCGGACCTCGTCCTCGTGGCCGAGAGGCAGGGCTCGGTGGTCGGCTTTCTCTTTGCCATTCCCGACCACCGTCAGGCGGCCCAAGCGAAGCCGATCGACACGGTGATCATCAAAACGCTCGCCGTCCTCCCGGGACGCGAGAATGCCGGGCTCGGCGTCTGGCTGGTCCGCCAGTTGCATCGGTCGGCCAAGGCGCTCGGGTTTCGCCGGGTCATCCACGCCCTCATGCACGAGTCGAACTATTCGCTCAATATCCACCGCGAGTCGACCCGATGGCTGCGCGAATACACGCTTTTCGCCCGCACCCTGTGAACATCGCCGACCTGCTCACCGCCCGCGCCTCAACCGACGGCGACTCGCTGGCGGTCATCGACGACACGGACGCCGCGCACCACAGCCTGACATTTGGCCAGTTTGAGCGGGCCGCGACCCGCATCGCCGCTTACCTCCATACCCTGAGACTTCGTACCGGTGACCGTGTGCTGGTCCTGCAACCGCTCTCACTAGAGCTGTGTCTCATCCTCGTCGCCATTCTGCGCGCCGGTCTGGTGGCGGTGTTCGTCGACCCATCGGCGGGGCTCAGCCATCTCGACTCCTGCTGTCGAACATCTCAACCGCGCGCTTTCATCGGATCCAGACGGGCCCACCTGCTGCGGTTGCTTTCCCCGGGCCTGCGACGCATCCCGATGAAATGGCGCGGTGACTCTCTCGTCCACCGAGCCCTCACGGAATCGGGTGGCGATCCGGAATCGTTCACGCGTCCCGATTTACCCGCAACCGCTCCCGCGCTGGTCCGGTTCACCAGTGGCAGCACCGGCGTGCCCAAAGCCGCTGTCCGTTCCCACGGATTCCTGCTGGCTCAACTGCGGGCCATCAAAGTCCACCTTCACCTTGAGCACGGCCAGACCGACCTCATCACCATGCCCATGTTCATGCTGCCAAACCTGGCCGCTGGCATCACGTCCGTCCTCCCCGCCGCCGACATCCGAGCCCCGGGACGCATCGACGCCAAGTCGTTCATCCGGCAGATCCACGAGCGCCGCCCCGACCGCCTCACCGCCTCTCCCGCGCTCCTCCAGCGGTTGGTGGAATTTGCCCATACCCATACCCAATCGGCCAGCTCACTGCGCCGCATCGATACCGGGGGCGCGCCCGTCCATCCACGATTGCTCGACCACCTCCAGCCATTCGCCCCGAATGCCACGGTCACCGCGGTCTACGGGTCGACCGAAGCCGAACCGATCGCCCTCCTGCCGGCGGAATCCATCACCGCCACCGACCGCCAGCGCATGGCATCGGGAGCCGGGTTGCTCGCCGGTCGCCCCGTGCCGGACATCGAAATCCGCATGTTCCGAGTGAGACTCGAACCGCCAGCCCGCCGATTGAGCGCGGACGAATTCGAGGCCCTGAGCGTCAGTC
Organism: Verrucomicrobiales bacterium; assembly: GCA_046155625.1. GTDB lineage: Bacteria > Verrucomicrobiota > Verrucomicrobiia > Verrucomicrobiales > V1-33 > CAJBME01. The sequence goes on from JBJXFS010000359.1 coordinate 48,460, forward strand.
CCGGCCAACCAGGGGAAATCGTCGTCCATGGTCCCCATGTCCATCCAGGCGACACCGACAATCCGGCCGCCGAACCAACCAAATTGTTCGTTGGCAAGACCGTCTGGCATCGCACGGGGGACGTCGGTCGCCTGGAAGCGGACGGCCGCCTGTGGCTGCTCGGGCGTTCGTCGGCCCGCCTCGATGACCCGCGCGGCACGCTCTATCCCTTTGAAATCGAAACCGCCGCCCTCATGAATGACTCCATTCGCCACGCCGCCCTCGTCGCCATCGACGGCCGCCGCATCCTCGCCGTCGAGCCGACCCGCCCAGGCCATCCACCCATCATACCAGACCCAATCCGCACCCAAGTCGACGACGTGCGGATCGTCCGCGCGCTGCCACTCGACCGCCGCCACAATGCCAAAATAGACTATGCGCAACTGCGGAGACGTCTGTTTAAGTCAAGTAAGCGGAATGCCGCCAGACCTCAATGCTTCGAATGACGAACCGCACCCCCGCACCCATCCTGAACACTCTGACCCTAGTCGCCAGAAAAAACACGATCACCCGTGGCACGACCACCTTGAAAGCGACAATGGGACGGGTAATTAGAATGCCGACAATGGGACGGGCAATTAGAAGGCAATTAGAATGCCACCTCACAGACCTGTATCGCCGTGAGGCGCACCGTGTGGTGCATCGGTACCACTCCAGATGCGTGCAAAAAGAAGTCCGCCCTGGGATGAGGCGAGTTCTTGAACAAATGGGTTCCGTGGAGTCGCTTTACTGGATAGTCTTCGACACAATCCCGGAATCCCGATGGAGCCCGCCCGCCGCGGGACATGGGTGATTATTCTCCAATCTCATCCGACCTCATGACCGAATCCTTTGGCCAACACATACGTCCTCCGTTCCGTGGTATCGCGTGTTCCCATCGGTCAAATCGATGGGCCTTGTGGATTGGCTCGGCGGCGCTTGCGGGAGCCGTGTCGGCTGCGGAGCCGGTGCCGCCGCCGTCGATTGAGGCTCTGCTCAAGTCGCTTGAAAGCGTGGATTTTGGCGAGCGCGAGCGGGCCTTAGACGGCTTGAGCGCGCAGCGGGACGCTGCGGGCGACCGTGTGCCCGAGCTTCGGGAGCGTCTCCGCGATTCGGACCGGGAATCCCGTCAACGTGCGGGCCAAGCCCTGGCAGCGCTGGGAGTGAGCGAGACAGCTGTCATTGATGAATTGATCTCTGGGATGGAGCGCCGAGTGCGCAACCGGTATCTGAACGGTCCGGATCCGGCGCTGACGTCGCTGTCTGCCTTAGTGAAGCTGGGAGCTCCAGCCGTGCCCGCTTTAGTCAAGGCCATGGAGAATCCTGGCTACACGAATAGCGATTGGGTCGTGATGACCCTGGGTCGGATGGGGCCTCAGGCCAGGGAGGCGGTACCGGCGCTGCTGCGACGCATGGAATCGGACACCGTAGCGGTCCAGTGCGCCGCCATTGAGGCGAAGTGGCGTATCGACGGGGACGCTGTGTTTGTCCGGGAGCGCGCCATTCCGCTGCTCGATTTGAAGGGCGGGCTCGAATGCAATGGCGCCGTCCACACGCTGGCGCTGCTCGGGCCCGACGCGGTGCCGGTGCTACCTGCTGTCATTGCGGCGCTCGAGAAATATGAGCATCTCGGCGTTTTGTACACATTGGCCGGCTTGGCTTGCCACGCTCCGGAGCAAGTCCTGCCCGTCCTGCGCCGGGCTCTTGATAACCCGCGCCTCGCTGACGCCGCGGCTGAACATCTCCAGAATTTGGGCGAACCATCCGGCCCGCTGATCCGTCATCAGCTGAAGCGACTCAAAGCGTCCGCCCCGGAGGACGGCAGCGATCCGATGCGAATCATTTATACGATCGTCGTCCACGGACCTGAGGCCACCGTCTTTCTGGACGACTTGGTCGCCCTGCTCAAACACGAAACCCCCGCTGTGCGCCGCGCCGCTGCTTGGGGGCTCCCCCGCATTTTCGCGCCTGAAGCGCCCGTCGTGGCGGCGCTGAAACAAGCCGCCAGCGACCCGGCCACCGCCGAAGAAGCCGCCCGGAGTCTGGGGGTGGTGGAGCAAGCTCGACGCTAATCGGCTTACGGAACCGTTGAGCGGGCACGCCGATTTTTGAGCATGGAGGGAGCTTGATTTGGCGTCACGAGAGAAGGGCGGTGAGTTGGCGCACGTATTTTGCCTGTCACTCTATGGGTCGACCCTCCCCCCAAAATCCCGACCCCGGATGTCACAGTCCGTTCAGCCCGAAGCAGAAAGCAATCTTCGGGCCGCTGAGCGGGTCGTTTCCCTGCTGGCCGACCACGGCGCGGCGTCCGTGGTAATTGGTGCGGTCGCTCTGGCGGCTCATCGTTACGTGCGCTTTACCGAGGACATCGATCTTGGCATGGACGCGGATCGACGATGGGACGGGTAATTCATGGATTACCATTAAGGCACCAACCATCGACGACGATCACGCGTCGAGCAGGGCGGCGACGCCCGGCAGCGTTTTACCTTCGAGCAATTCCAGGCTGGCGCCGCCGCCGGTTGAGATAAATGTCACCTTGTCGGCGACACCGGCGCGTTTCACGGCCTTGACGCTGTCTCCGCCGCCGATGATGGATTTGCAGGCGGGGTTGGCGGCGATGGACTCGGCGATGGCGAAGGTCCCGTGGGCACATTCTTTGATTTCGAAAACGCCCATCGGTCCGTTCCAGACGATGGTTCGTGCCGTGGCCACTTCCGCGCTGTATTGCCGGATGGTTTCGGGCCCGATGTCCACGCCTTCCCAGCCATCGGGAATGCCGCAGCCGAGTTCAGTGTAGCGCGGTGGGCTCACTGTCTTGGCCGCGAAGTCAAGGTGTTCGACGATCAGGTTGTCCACGGGAAGGAGGAATTTCACGCCCCGCGCCTTGGCTTTCTCCAAGGCGGCCTTGGCGGTCGGGACGTGTTCGGGTTCGCACAGCGATTTCCCGATGCTCTGGCCGAGCGCGAGTTTGAACGTGTACGCCATGCCGCCGCCGATGAGGATGGTGTCTGCCTGGTCGAGCAGGCGGTCGATCACCTTGATTTTGTCGCTGACTTTTGCGCCCCCCAGAATGACGACAAACGGGCGGGCGGGTGACTGGAGCGCATCGTGCATGAACGCCAGTTCCTTTTCCATGAGGAATCCGGACACAGCCGGCAAGTGAGCAGCCACTCCAGCGGTCGAGCTGTGCGCGCGGTGGGCCGAGCCGAACGCGTCATTGACAAACACATCGCCGAGCCAGGCGATTTGCCGAGCCAGCTCTGGATCGTTCTTTTCTTCGCCCGGTTCGAAACGGACGTTCTCGAGCAGTGTGACATCCCCATTTTTCATGTGCTCGACAATTTGCGCCGGAATCTCCCCAACAACATCGTGGCTGAAGGCCACCGGATGACCGATGAGTGTGTGGAGGTAATCGCCGACCGGACGCAGGGAGAATTCTGGCGACGGTTTCCCCTTCGGCCGTCCGAGGTGCGACATGAGGATCACTTTCGCGCCGTGTTCGCGCAGATAGTTGATCGTCGGCAAACTCTCGCGGATGCGCGTATCATCCGTCACGACCGCGGTTCCCGATTGATGGTCAAGCGGCACATTGAAATCGACGCGAACCAGGGCGCGTTTGCCGGCCAGGTCGATGTCGCGAATGGTTTTTTTGGGCATGGCACGATCAGGTAAAGAAATGACGGTGGCTCGCCGGCTCCCCTTGCGGGAGAATGCCGTCACCTCCTCAAGCCATCGGGCAAAAGTCCCGCCGGTCAAGCCGCCAGTCGGAAGAACCGCCGGGTCCACTACCGCGTGCCGCGGGCGCGACGGGCGCTGCAGCGTGGGAGTGGGATTCTTTAAGCCTCCTGATCGATGAAATGCATTGAGTTGAGTACCGCCGGGAGAGGCGGAATTGTCGGCTGAGTCGCGAAGCCTTGTGCGATAGTCCCTCTCCGCCCATCGTTCCTCCACCGAGGACGATTCCGCCTTTTCTGGCGTTCACGTCATTTCGCGCGACCACGGGGCGCGGAGCGGGCGCGAGCGAAAGCGGCTGGCATTGGCTTCCGGGTCATCGGGGAAGACTTCTTTCTCCGGATCCCACCGGAGGGTGCGACCGGTCTGGAGCGCGATGTTACCGAGGTGGCAGAGCGTGGCGCAGCGGTGACCGATTTCCGCCGGGAAGTACGGCTCGCCGCGCGACTTGATGCAGTCGAGGAAGTTGCGGTGTTCGCCCTGAGGGCAGGTGAAAAGGCGCTGGTCATTGGCGCCGAATGGCTCCTTGATGATTTCGGGGCGACTGGCCGTCAGGTCGGTGTTCCAGGACGGGCTGCCCACCCAGCCGTCGCTTCCGTGACACTGGATGCCAGTGCCGCCGTCCTTGACGTGCAGGACGACACCGTTGGCATAGCGGTACTCGAGGTCGAAGGTCCGGTAGGCGTTATACTGACTGTTCTCCTTGGCCCTCCCTGTCCCCTTGACCTCCACGGGTCCGGTGCGCTCGGTGTCGTTGGCCCACTGGGCGGTATCGAGTTGGTGCATACCCCAATCGCTGAGCATGCCCCCGGAGTAATCGAGGATGTGTCGCCAGCGCATGCGTTCGGTTCGTTCAGGGGTGAACGGGGCGACGGAGGCGGGACCGAGCCAGAGATCGTAGTCGAGGTCCTCGGGGACGGGGACTTCGGATTCATCGGGATAGTCCGTGCCGGTGGGCAGCGAGACCTCGATGCGCTGGAGGCGGCCGATGCGTCCATCGCGGACGATTTCGGCGAGTTGGTGATAAACCCGCAGGCTTCGATCTTCAGTGGACGTCTGGAAGACCCGGCCGGATTTTTTGACGAGGTCGGCGATGAAGCGTCCATCCGCGATGGTAAGCGTGGGTTTTTCGCAAATGACATCCTTGCCGGCGCGAAGGGCCATGGCGCTCATGACAGCGTGCCAGTGATCGGGAGTGGAGATCATGATCGCGTCGATGTCGGGACGGGCCAGCATTTCGCGAAAGTCGGCGTACACGCGACAGTCCTTGTTTTGATAGGTGACATCGACGATCCGCTTCGCATCCTCCCGGCGGCTGCGAAAGACGTCGCACACGGCCACGGCCCGGGCATCCGGTTGCTCGAGGAAAGTCATCAGATTGCGCGAAACGCCGTGGTCACCCATGCCGATGAAACCGACGGCAATCTGTTTACTGGGCGCGTTGGCTCCGCGCAGACGGGCCGGGAGAATGGTCGGGGCGGCCAGGGCAGTGGCGACGGACTGGAGAAACCGGCGGCGGGTGGTTGTGGAGGCACGGCGGTTGGCCATCAATCGGTTGGCGGTCATGAGCGGACAAGGTGGTTTTGATGGGCGCCGGCAACGCGCCCGTCAGCGAGTGTGGCCAGGACGAGACCGTTGGCAAGCCGTCGCGGAAATGTCACCCGACACGGCGGGAAACAACCATTGCCGCCGCCGCCGGCTCCGGACATACTCGCGCGCCTCATGAACACCGCTTTTCCCGAAGAACGCCTCCTCCTGGGACCCGGCCCGAGTCCAGTCCCCGCGCGCGTCCTGCGCGCTCTCGGCGCTCCCACTCTCGGCCACCTCGATCCCCAGTATGTCGCGATCATGGACGAAGTGTGCGAGATGCTGCGCCAAGTCTTCCGCACCCGGAACGCCCTGACTTTTCCGGTCAGCGGCACCGGTATGGCCGGCATGGAATGCCTGGCGGTCAACCTGCTGGAACCCGGTGACGAGGCCATTGTGGGCGTGAACGGCGTTTTCGGCGGGCGCATGAAGGACGTCATGGAACGCTGCGGCGCCACCGTCCATGCCGTCGAGGCGCCCTGGGGCGAAGTCATCGGGTCCGACAAGTTCGCCGCCGCCCTCGACCGGCATCCCAAGGCCAAGCTGGTCGGGCTGGTCCACGCGGAAACCAGCACCGGAGCTCATCAACCGCTCGAGGGGATGGCCGACATGGTGCATCAAACTGGCGCGCTCCTGGTGGTCGATGCCGTGACCAGTCTGGGCGGGCACGACTTGCGGGTGGACGACTGGGGGATCGACGCGGTTTACAGCGGCACTCAAAAGTGTCTAAGCTGTCCCCCCGGTCTGGCCCCGGTGAGTTTCGGCGAGCGCGCGCTGGCCGCGATGGAGGCGCGAAAGACGAAAGTCCAGTCTTGGTACCTGGACGTCTCGATGCTGCGCAAGTACTACACGTCCGGCGGCGGCGGCCGCGTCTATCATCACACCGCGCCCATCAACATGACCTATGCCTTGCGCGAGGCGCTGGCCATGGTCCTGGAGGAAGGGCTGGACGCCCGGATCGAGCGCCACTCGCGGATGCACCGGCGCCTGCGGTCCGGATTGGAATCGCTCGGCATCCGGTACGTGCCCGCCCGCTCACTGTATACGCTCAACTGCATCCACATTCCGGACGGCGTGGAGGACGCCCCCATCCGCCGGCGGCTGCTCGATGATTACGGCATTGAAATCGGCGCCGGCCTCGGCGTCATGGCCGGCAAAGCGTGGCGCATCGGGCTGATGGGACATGGAGCCACCGTGCGCAACGTGGACCTGGTCCTCGCCGCCCTCCGCGCCGTGCTGGCCTAATCACCGATCGCCATGGTCTGGTCCCAGCAATACAACCCGCTCGGCCAGCTCTGGCTGTCCGCCCTGGTGGCCGCGCTGCCGGTCGTCGCCCTGCTCGGACTGCTCGCGTTTGCCCATGCGCGAGCCCACGTGGCCGCGCTTGTCGGATTGGGCGTCGCGTTTTTGATCGCGGTGCTCGTGTACCGAATGCCCGCTCCGCTGGCCGGCATGGCGGCCGTGCAGGGCGCGTGCTTCGGGTTGTTCCCGATCGGTTGGATCGTACTGAACGCGATCTTTGTATACACCCTGAGCGTCGAGACCGGCCAATTCGCGGTGCTGCAGCGCCAGATTGCCGCTGTGTCCGGGGACCGCCGAATCCAGGCACTCCTCATCGCTTTCAGCTTCGGCGCCTTCATCGAAGGGGCCGCCGGATTCGGCGCCCCGGTCGCCATCACCGGCGCCCTCATGATCGGCTTGGGATTCAAACCACTTGAGGCCGCGAAACTCGCCCTCATCGGCAACACCGCACCCGTCGCCTTCGGATCGCTCGGCACCCCGCTCACGACGCTTGCCGACATCACCGGACTCGACCTCATGCAGCTCAGCGCCATGGTCGGTCGTCAACTTCCAGTCTTTTCGCTTATCGTTCCGTTCTGGTTGGTCGCCGCCCAAGTCGGATGGCGCGGCATGGTCGCCATCTGGCCCGCCTGCTTCGTCACCGGCTTCAGCTTCGGCGTCATGCAATTCGTCGTCAGCAATTGGCACGGCCCCTGGTTGGTGGACATCGTCAGTGCGGTCGTCGCCATGGGGGCACTGGTCGGGCTGATGCGAGTTTGGAGGCCGGGGCCGGATGGGGCTTATGAGGCTTCTGGGGCCAATGAGCTGAGTCCCTTAAGTCCCTCTGGTCCCTTCCGTCCCTCCACCGCCAGGTCCCATGATCCGGCCCCTCCTACCCGCCCTCCCCTGGCCTGGAAAGCTTGGCTGCCTTGGGCTTTTTTGACTTTGGCGGTTTTCTTGTGGGGGCTGCCCGCGATCAAGAGTGGACTGAATGCCGTCTTTAGCCCCGACTTCGAAGTCCCACTGCTCCATCGCGCCGTCGAGCGCGTCCCGCCGGTCGTCCCCCACCCTGAACCCGAAAAAGCCGTCTTCCGGTTCAACCTCCTCTCCGCCACCGGTACCGCCGCCCTCATCGCCGGTCTGGCTGCCGGCCTCTGTCTCGGATTGTCCCCAGCCCGCCTCGCCCGCCTCTACCTCACCACCGTTTGGAAACTGCGCATCCCGCTCGCCACCATCGCCCTCATGCTCGCCCTCGGCTATGTCACTCGCTTCTCCGGCACCGACACCACCCTCGGCCTCATGATGGCCTCCACCGGCGTGCTTTTCCCGTTCTTCTCTCCGCTCATCGGCTGGCTCGGCGTCGCCCTCACCGGCAGCGACACCTCGTCCAACGTCATCTTCGGCAACCTCCAGCAAGTTACCGCCAACCAACTCGGCCTCTCCCCGGTCCTCATGGCCGCCTCCAATAGCTCCGGCGGCGTCATGGGCAAAATGATCGATGCCCAAAGCATCGTCGTCGCCAGCGTCGCCACCAGCGGCCACCCGGAGAGCCCCCACCCAGGCGCCATCCTCCGCTCCGTCTTCTGGCACAGCATCGCCCTCGCCCTCCTCATGGGCCTCCTCGTCCTCGCCCAAGCCTACCTCATGCCTGGTGTCATCCCCAAATAAGAATCGGTTGTCCTCGCGTGGGCCGGATTTCCCTCGCGGGAGGTACGCGACACCGCTAACAAGAAAATGATGGCTGACACCCGCATCGCCAGCATGTCCGAGCAAACCAAAGGGCGCTTCGATTGCCATCGCATGGCCTACGGTGGCTTCCGCTCCATCGCCTGCACCAAAACCCGCGCTACCTCTCGGCCTCTCGGCCAGGGCGTTTTCATCTATTGAAGCAGTGGCTTGATCTTAAACGACAAATCAACATCGCGAAAACCTAAGGGAGCCGAAGGCTTTCGGACTGGGAGCATCCCAGCGCTTCGGGGCGGAGCGCCCTCTCTGCGAAGGAACTTTCGCCCGAAAGAGCGGCAATGCTTGCCGAAGTCCACGAATATCAACGATTTCGGCGTAAGACGGGTCGTCCAGAAACTTCCCCGCCGACCCAGTTATCTCCGAGAAGCGCGTGAGCCTCACGCCTCGACAGTACGAATGGCTTGCTCGAGAATGAAAATGCCCTGGCCTTTCGGCCAAACGACTGAAATCATGCTTGATTGTGCGGCATGAGTGATTATCATGATTTCTTAATAATCCAGTGAAAACATGTGATCCCACGGCTCAAGCGGATCCGGAGTTGAGGCATCGGTCAGAGTGGCTACTCAACGGAGTGGATGTGCCGACGCCGGTCGGCTCGCGCTTTGAGTGTCCGGTGTGCGGCGAATGGCTGACGAGGCCCGTGGGGACGGGCGAGATATTTGTGGAATGCACGGCATGTGGTTCTGGGGTGGTGGCGCCCCAGCCGGAGTACGGATGTCGCGCCATGCCCTATCGCGATTGGTTGCGACTGCAACAGATCGACTGGGAGTTGGAGAAGCCGCGCTCGGCGGAGCGCGTTGTCGCGGGCGATACCCGGGGGCCACGCCTGGAATTGCCTTCGGGCCGAGCGACCTCAGGTCCCATGAAACCGCGCTGGCGGCATTGGACGCCTTGGGCGCTGGCGTCGACACTGGTGGCAGCGGCGGGATGGATGGCTTGGGCCAACCTGAACCGACCGGTGCCGGCGGCGCAGACTCTCATCGATTCGTTGCTTCATTCATTGCCCAGCGTTCCTCCTTCACCCTCCTCCGCTCCGGCTCGCTCGCGCACTGCCGAGGCCCGTCCCTTTCCGCTGAATTCCGAGCCGGTCCCCGATGGCCTGGTTCGTGGGCCCAACAGGACCTATGAGCCGGATAAGCCCCATGTTCCCCGCCTCGCCCTGGCGGATCTCCCTCAGTCTCCCGGGACCGAGCACGGTCCGATCGTGGTGCGGGCAAGCCGAACTCACGATTTTGCGCGGTCGGCGCCTCCAGAGGAAACTCATCTGTGCTTGAAACTCACTGATCCCGACCAGACGGCACCGGGATTGCGAGCTTATGTTTTGCGATCCGGTGACTCTGGATCGCTCGCGGACTCCCTGCTGCCTTGGGGCAGGGAACGGCGCGTGCACGTCCGGCTCCGTTGGGAGGCGCCCAACCCGGCCCAAGGCCGGGCCGGCCATTGGTTGTTGGTGGAACTCGCCGACGCTGAGCCCACGCTGACCGCCGCACCCTAAGGCGGAGCCGCATCCTAAGGCGGAGCCGCGCCTTAAGGCACCGCGGGCCGCTCGCCACCGTGGCGGATATCGTGTGCGGTTTCGGCGTAGACGATGTCCTCAGCGATATTCACCGCGTGATCCCCGACGCGCTCAAGACCGCGGACGATGAACATTAGATCGACATAGTCATCAATGTGCGTCACGTCTTCCTGTGACCGCCGGATCATCCGGCGGATGGCTTCCGAGTAGATCTGGTCGAGCTCCCGGTCTCTCGCCTCCAGTGACAACGCCAATTTCAGGTCGCTCACGTTGAAGGCGGCCACCGCATCGCGCAGCATGGCTGCCGCCAGATCGTAGACGCCTTGAATAAATTGCGCCTCGGGCACCGGCGAGTGGCCATTGATTTTCCGCGCCCGGCGCGCGATCGACACCGCTTCATCGGAAACCCGCTCCAACTGCTGACCGATCTTCATGGCCACAAAAACCCGGCGCAGATCGGTCGCCACCGGACTGAACTTCATGATGATGTCCAGCCCCGCCTGGTCGATGGCCACCTCCAGACGGTCCACCGCATCATCGTCTGCGATCACGCTGTTGCACTGAACATTGTCCCGTTCGAGCAATCCATGCACGGCACTCGTCACATTCCGCTGGGCCAAGCTGGCCATGCGGATCACGTCCTGCTTCAACGAGCGCAGCGATTCCTCGAAGGCCTGCAGAATATGATGGGACATGGCTGGAGTGTCGGCGCTAACTTCAAGGGGGCGAGCGTTCATGACGGGGGACCGAAAAGGCAAAGTGAGACCGTGACTCCTTCGCTGCTGTCACCTCGTCAGTGGACGTAGGCCAATATGACGAAGTTGTCACTTTTAGAGACAATCCGTCGCGCGGCGGGCCGCGTCCACGGGCGATCGGTGACAATTTCGTCATATAACTCCAGGCGGTTCATGCTGCGGCCGTTGAAAACGAACGATAAAGACATGGCGAACGACCCAACCTCGGACGTGTGACGAAACCGTAACCTCAATCCCATTGTGAGTGACGGTCTTGACGGGAAATCATTCTTTGGAGCGCGCGCCCATCCTCATGCCGGCCGACCGCCCCCTGGTTTACCCTCCGAAACACACTCCATCCGCCACAAACCACCATGACCAAAACCACACTCCATCGATTCCTGCGCTCCCTGGCCGGAGGCACGCTGTTCACCGCGCTGGTCCTGACCGCGAATGCCGCCCCAGTCGTCGTCGATCCCGCCATCAAGCCTTACAAGCCGGTCAGCGGCGTGTCGGGCAATCTGAACTCGATAGGCTCGGACACCTTGAACAACCTGATGACGTTTTGGGCCGAAGGTTTCAAAAAAGCCTACCCGAACGTCAACATTCAAATCGAAGGCAAGGGGTCGGCGACCGCCCCTCCCGCCCTCATCGAAGGCACCGCCCAACTCGGCCCGATGAGCCGCGAAATGAAGAAGGAAGAACTCGACGCGTTCGAGAAAAAATTTGGCTACAAGCCGACCGAAGTGAAAGTCGCGATCGACGCTCTCGCCGTCTTCGTCCACAAAGACAACCCGATCAAAGGGTTGTCGATGCAACAAGTTGACAGCATTTTCTCCTCAACTTTCAAAGCGGGCGGCAAGGACGTGACCGCCTGGGATCAAGTTGGGCTCGCGCCCTGGGCCGGCAAGGCGCTCTCGCTCTACGGCCGCAACAGCGCTTCCGGCACTTACGCCTACTTCAAAGAAGTCGCCCTCAAAAAAGGTGACTTCAAATCCACGGTGAAAGAGCAACCTGGATCCAGCGCCGTGGTCCAGGGCATCTCCGCCGACCAATACGGGATCGGGTACTCCGGCATCGGATACGTCACCTCCAGCGTCCGCGCGCTACCGTTATCAGAAAAGCCCAACGGCAAGTTGGTCGAAGCGACCTACGAAAACTGCCTGAGCGGCGATTATCCACTCGCACGATTCCTGTATATTTACATCAACAAAAAGCCTGGCGCTCCGATGGACAAACTCACCGCTGAGTTCCTGAAGTTTGTGGTTTCCAAGGCGGGTCAGGAAATCGTGGTCAAGGATGGTTACTTCCCGATCCCGGCGAAGGTCGCCACCGAAGTCCAGGCGGCGATCGGCAAGAAGTGACCCCAGCGCCTCTATCCCGCCACGCGATCCAGGGACAATGGGCCTCCGTAATGGTCCGGTCCTTGATGAGCCGAGTACAGCGCCATCCCCATGTCGGCACCCGTTCCCGAACGATTCCTGGTGGCCAAGGCCACGCTGCGTTTCGACCGCCTGATGACCTTCCTCATCCGGTTCGGTGGCATCGCGATCGTGCTCGCCGTATTCGGGATGTGCCTGTTCATTCTCCTGGAAGTCGTGCCCCTCTTTCGGGGCGCCCGGGTCCAACCGGCCCGCACTGTCGCGCTGGCGCCCTCGGCTGCCTTGGCCGACCGGCCGGCAATCTTCGGACTGGATGAATGGTCGCTGCTCCCATTCACGTTCGACGGCCGCGACACCGTGCGATTCGTCGATGCGACCGGGCGGGAGCCGACGGTCGAGACAAAACTCGAGTTGCCGGAAGGCGCCATCGTGACCGCCTCGCGCCTGGATGCCGTTGATCAAAAAGTGATGATCGGATTGTCGGACGGTCAGGTCGGCTCGTTCACTATCCAATACACGACCGAACTGGCGGCGGACGGACGCCGCATCGTGACCGGCGAAATCGAGATGGGACCCTTTTACCCGCTGGGGGAGCCGGGTCGCGCCATTGTCGACCTCGACTTCGGCGGCGCCGGCGAGCAGCAGCTGATTGCGGCCAGGCAGGAGCGCGACGGCCGACTTGAATTGCATGCCCTTCTCCTGCGAGAAAAACGCAGCCTGCTCGGCAGCGGCGGGATCGAGGAGGTGGCCCGCATTGACCTGACCCCGCAACTCAGGGGACAGCCGACGCGCTTGCTCGTCCCGCGCACGGGAGACGCAGTGATCGTGGCGACCACGACGCACACTGTGGAGTATTTCTTCCGCACCGATGACACCCTGTCGCTCCGACAGGAGTTCACGCCCATGGGTGGCGTCTCGCCGGGCGACGAGGATATCGCCTCGATGGATTTTGTTTTCGGCGACGTGTCTCTGGTCTTTACGAACGCCGCCGGAGCCATGAACCTTTGGAGCCTTAACATCCCTGCCGGGGGCGACCAGCGCATCTTCGTCCAGACCAAGGTTTTCGACCCACTCCCGGCCGGCGCCTCACTCTTCGCCGCAAGCCAACGGAACAAATCGTTCCTCACGGGAAACGGTCGCCATGTGACCCTGCGCCACGCCACCACGGCCACCACTCGCTGGAGCGAGTCTCTGCCGTTCGCCCCAACGGCCGTGGCCGTGGATGGGAAATTCGAGCACGCCGGCTTCCTCGACGATCAGGGCGCCCTGCATCTCTACGAAATTCATGACCCGCACCCGGAGGCCGGCATGCCTGCCTTCTTCGGAAAGATTTGGTACGAGGGTGCCACCGGTCCCGACTACGTCTGGCAAAGCACCAGCGGCAATGACGATTTCGAGCCCAAACTATCGCTGGTGCCGCTCATCTTCGGCACCCTCAAGGGAACGCTCTGGGCCATGGTCTTCGCGGTCCCGATCGCCCTGCTCGCCGCCATTTACACTGCCCATTTCCTCCCCGCCGGCATCAAACGCATCGTCAAACCCGCCATGGAAATCATGGCCTCCCTGCCCTCGGTCGTCCTTGGCTTCCTCGCCGCTCTCTGGCTCGCCCCACTGCTCGAAACGCGCGTCCCATCCGTACTGCTCTGCGTGCTCGGCATCCCGGCCGTCGCCATGCTTACGGGCTGGCTCTGGAGCCGCCAACCAGCCCGACGACGCGGCCTGCTGCCGCCCGGCCTCGAGTGGCTCGCATTCGCCCCCATCTTGATTGCCGCGATTGCGCTGCTCTGGAATCTCGGACCCTCCCTCGATCGCGTCGCGTTCGATGGCGATTTCCGGCAATGGTGGCCGCGGGTGACCGGCGCCAGCTTCGACCAGCGCAACTCGCTGGTCGTCGGCTTCATGATGGGATTTGCCGTGATCCCGATCATTTTTACCATCTCGGAAGACGCGTTGGCCGCGGTGCCGCCCTCGCTCACGGCGGCCTCGGCGGCCCTGGGTGCGAGCCGCTGGCAGACGGTGCGAACGGTGGTGCTTCCCGTCGCCAGCGCGGGCATCTTCTCCGCCCTCATGGTGGGTCTCGGGCGCGCCGTGGGCGAAACGATGATCGTGGTCATGGCCACCGGCAACACCCCGATCATGGAATGGAATATCTTTAACGGCATGCGCACGCTCGCCGCCAACATCGCCGTCGAACTGCCCGAAGCACCCGTCGCGTCGACCCACTACCGAACTCTGTTCCTCGGCGCCCTCGTCTTGTTCGGCCTCACCTTCGTCCTGAATACCATCGCCGAACTGCTCCGCCAGCACCTGCGCGAAAAATTCAAGCTCGTCTGACCCGCATGCACGCTCCCGCCCCCACCACCGGCCAATCCCGACGAAAATGCCCGCCCGGCGAGGCGCAGGTCTGGCTGACCGCGCTCGGCCTGACCATGGGCGTGTGCATGATCGTCGGCCTGCTCCTCCTCATCCTCGTCCGCGGCGTGGCCGTCTTCTGGCCCGAGCGAGTCACCGAGTTCACCCTGCACCCGGACGCCGGCTCCGCCGTCCAGGGGAAAACGACCGTCGCCGGCGAGATCGTCCGCACTCAACTGCGCCGCGACGGCGGAGGCGAAGAAATCCAGGTCCACATCGGCAACAAGGATGTCCATGGATTCAATTTCCACTGGATCCAGTCGGCCGACATCGCCAGCCGTTCGCAGCCAGCTGACCTCATGGCGCTGGAACGCCTCGAATACGGCGATGCGTTCGCCCGACCGATTGCCCTCGAGGCGGAGAATTCCCCCGTCCTCTCCGCCACCAACCCCGCCTTCCGTTCCCGACTCGCCGAAGCCGTCGCCCGAGCCGAACACACCCGCGACCGCATCGAAAACATCGAAAAACACCAGATCGGCGCCGTTAACCGCCAACTGGCCAAGCTCGAACTCGAGTTCAAAACCCGCCCACTCGAAGCTCAGAATCCGGAAACTGCCGCACGTTCGGTCGAATACGAAAACCTCGCCGAAGAAGCCCGCACCGCCTACGAGCAACGCAAGGCCGTTCTCCAGGCCGATTACGAAAAACTCGCCGCCGAAGCGCGCGAGCTGCGAGCCACGCTGGCCCACTCTTCCCTGCAATATCGCACGGCCACCGGTGATGAAAAAACACTGGCTGTCGGCGAAATCGTCCGGTTTTACCACCCAAACGAATTGAGTTTCGGCGAGCGCCTCGGCATTTTCTTCAGCCGGATTTGGGAATTTCTCAGCGAGGAGCCCCGCGAAGCCAATACCGAAGGGGGCATCTTCCCCGCCATCTTCGGCACTTTCGTCATGACGGTCCTCATGAGCCTGCTCGTCACGCCGCTCGGCGTCATCGCCGCCATCTACCTGCGGGAGTACGCCAAACAAGGACTGCTCGTGCGCACCGTGCGCATCTGCGTCAACAATCTCGCTGGCGTGCCGTCCATTGTCTTTGGCGTGTTCGGTCTGGGGTTCTTCGTCTATACGCTCGGTAGCAAGGTCGATTCCACGTTCTTTTCGGCGTCCCTGCCCACCCCGACCTTCGGCACCGGCGGCATCCTCTGGGCCTCGCTCACTCTCGCCCTGCTCACACTCCCCGTCATTATCGTCGCCACTGAGGAGGCGCTCGCCGCCGTCCCCCGCGGAGTGAGGGAGGCCGCCCTGGCCTGTGGCGCCAGCAAATGGCAGATGATTCAGCGCGTCGTGCTGCCCAGCGCGGCCCCCGGCGTGCTCACCGGCGTGATCCTGTCGATGGCCCGCGGCGCGGGCGAAGTGGCTCCGCTCATGTTGGTCGGTGTCGTCAAACTCGCTCCAAGCCTGCCCATCGACGGCATCTTCCCGTTCATTCATCCCGAGCGAAAGTTCATGCACTTGGGGTTTCACATCTACGACCTTGGATTCCAATCGCCCGATTCCGAGGCCGCCAAACCGATGGTCTTCGCCACCACCCTCCTGCTCATCGCCCTGGTCGTCGTCATGAACCTCGCGGCCATTGTTATTCGCAACCATTTGCGCAGGAAGTATGCCGCCAGCACCTTCTAGCACCTCCGCGGTCATCGACCGCACGCCGCCCATGCCGACGACGCCCGACGACGACGCCTCGACACGCCCTCCCGTCCCCTGCGCAGACACCGAATCCATCATGGTCGAGGTGCGCGATTTTTCATTCTACTACGGCGCCAAACAGGCGCTTCATGGCATCAATCTGCGCATTCCCGAAAAGGAGGTGACCGCGTTCATCGGTCCTTCCGGGTGCGGCAAGACCACGCTGCTCCGAAACCTGAACCGCATGAACGACCTCATCGACGGCATCCGCCATGAGGGCGATATCCTGCTTGACGGCACCAGCCTCTACGATCCGGCCGTCGAGGTCATCTCGCTGCGCAAGCGGGTCGGCATGGTATTCCAAAAATACAACCCGTTCCCGAAGTCGATCTACGAAAACATCGTGTTTTCGCTCCGGGTCGCCGGCCGCAACAAAAAATCGGAGCTCGACGAGGTGGTCGAGCGCAGCCTGCGCGGGGCCGCACTGTGGGATGAGGTGAAGGATCGGCTGCACGAAAGCGCCTACGGTCTGTCCGGTGGCCAGCAGCAGCGGTTGTGTATCGCCCGGGCCATCGCCAACCGGCCGCAGATCCTCCTCATGGACGAACCGTGCGCCGCCCTCGACCCGATCGCCACGCTCAAGATCGAGGAACTCATGCATGAATTGAAGAAGGAATTCACCATCGTCATCGTCACGCATAACATGCACCAGGCGACGCGGGTCTCGGATCGCACCGCCTTCTTTTACCTGGGCCACCTCATCGAGTATGACCGCACCGACACCTTGTTCTCCACCCCCAGCCAGAAGCAAACCGAGGCCTACATCAGTGGACTCTTCAGTTGAGCCCCGGCCGCAATTCGACCCCGGGGCAACTTCTGGCGCCGGCTCCGCTCCCGCCGAGGTCGAGATCGAAATCGACCATGTCGATTTTTCCTACGGGTCCAAGCCGGCCCTGCGCGGCGTCCATTTCAACGTGCCGGCCCGGCAGGTCACGGCGCTCATCGGTCCGTCCGGCTGCGGCAAAAGCACCCTGCTGCGCTGCCTGAACCGCATGAACGAGGTCATCCCCGACGCCCGCATTACGAGCGGCGCGATCCGCATTGGCGGCCAGGATATTTACGACCGCGACCTCGATGTCATCGACCTCCGGAGGCGCGTCGGCATGGTGTTTCAAAAGTCCAACCCTTTCCCGAAGTCCATTTTCGACAACGTCGCCTACGGCCTGCGCATCGCCGGTGAGTCGCGCAAATCGGTACTCGACGAAGCCGTTGAGCGCAGCTTGCGCGCCGCCGCCCTGTGGGACGAATGCAAAGACCGACTCGACCAAAGCGGGTTCGGCTTGTCCGGTGGCCAGCAACAGCGGTTGTGTATCGCCCGCGCCATCGCCGTGCGACCCGAAGTCCTGCTCATGGACGAGCCATGCTCGGCGCTTGACCCGATCGCCACGCTCAAAATCGAGGAACTCATCGAGGAACTCAAAGCCGAGTTCACCATCGTGATCGTGACCCACAACATGCAGCAGGCCACCCGATGCAGCGACCGCACCGCGTTTTTCTACCTCGGCGAGCTGATCGAGGAAGGCCCGACCGGCACGATCTTCAGCGCCCCGCGCGAAAAACGCACCGAGGAATACATCAGCGGACGCTTCGGTTGAGGTAGGTAGTACCGCCAGAAAAAGGCGGGATCGACGGGGTAGGGCGAAGCGGTGGGCGACAGGACGTTTCGCCAACGGCTTTGCGCCTCAGCCGTCGATTCCGGCCCCAGCGGCCGGTACTCCAACTCCGGGGCTTCGCGCGAATGGATTATTGTGAGGATCCTTGTGGTGGGCGAAACGCCCTGCGTGCGATTCAACGGGTTCGGACCCACTCGCCGGAGCCTGGCGCTGGACGCGCGGGCAGCCGGCCGGGACGCCGGCTGCGGCGGACGAAGCCCGCCCCCGCTGCGCGCCCCCGCTGCGCGCTCACGCCAGCGCTGCGCGCACCGTCTCGCCGAAGGCGGGCGCCCGAAACTCCCCTTCGCCCAGTCCTTCGCGGCTTCGGGCTTCGTGCAGCGCGACGACGGGTGCATCGATGCCCTCGTCGGTCAGCTGCCACGTGCCAAAGTGCAGACCGAGGCTGCGGCGGGCACCCAGGTCGCGGTGGGCCAGCACGGCTTCTTCGGGGTTCATGTGCATCGTCTTCATGAACCACCGAGGTTCATAGGCGCCGATCGGGAGAAGGGCCAGATCGGGCGCCCCGAGCCGCCGCCGGGTCTCGGCAAAATGCGGGCCATAGCCGGTGTCGCCACCGAAATAAACACGAGTGCCCGCGCGCTCGATCATGAAAGCCCCCCAGAGTGTGGCGTTGCGACCATGACCACCCCGATTCGACCAATGGACCGCCGGGGCAAACGTCACCGTCGCGCCACTGGCTGAGTGCGACTGCCACCAATCGAGTTCCATCACATGGTTCAGGCCGTGACCCGCGAGGAACGCGCGGTTCCCGAGACCAGTGAGCATGAGGGGACGGCTGTGGGCTTGCAGTCGTTGCAGCGTGGGCACGTCCAAGTGGTCGTAGTGGTTGTGGCTCACCAGGACCAGATCGATGGGCGGCAGCTGATCCCAAGCCAGCGCGGGCGGCCGCACCCGCCTCGGACCCGCCCAACTCACCGGGCTGCACCGGTCCGACCATATCGGGTCGGTGAGGACCGTCAGCCCATGCCATTGCAAGAGAAAGGTGGCGTGGCCAATAAACGTCGCAGTCACCTCGCCTTCGGCCGTCGGCGGTGGCGGCGCGGCGCCTAACGGCAAGGGTGAGCCGTCGTCCACCGACTCCGGCCACGGCACGCGTCCGCCACTGAGTCGCCAGCGCCACAAGTCGAGCCATGATTTATCGTCGCGCGGGAGGCCAGGGTTAAAGAAAACCCGTCCATCGAAATGGTCCGTGACCGGGCCCTGCCAGCCGGGACCGGCCGAAAGCCACTGGTTTTTGCCAACCGTAACGCCGCCCCATCCCAGCGTGCCGCCGAGCATCCATCGCAGAAAGCGGCGGCGTGGGACGCGGCGCCCCGCCACTGGGGCGCGAGTGTCGGATGTGGCGCTCATTGAGTCCCAAGGAGCATGATAGAAATGCGGGCGGGCGCATCGAAGGCGAGGTCAATCCTTCGGCTCATCCACCCAGATCGTTTTCGAGAACGATCCGGTAGCGGGCGCGCCCGTGCCGGAGATGTTCGAGTGCCTCGTTCACGCGGCTCATGGGGAATGATTCGGTGACCGGGGCAATCCCGTGGCGTGCGCAAAACGCGAGCATAGTATCGACGGTTGCCGGACTGCCCAGCGGGGATCCAGAGATCGATTTTTGGCCCGAGATGAGGGGAAATGCCGCCACGCCAAGCGGCTCGAGCACAGCTCCCACTATGTGCAGTCGGCCTTTCGGCTTGAGTGCCGCGACATAGGCATTCCAGTCGAGCGCCACGTTGGTTGTATTGAGAATGAAGTCGAAGGATCCGGCTTCGGCGGCCAATGCTTTCGGATCGCGTGAATCCACTGTCCGGTGCGCGCCGAGGCCCAGCGCCTCGTCGCGCTTGCCGGCGCTGCTGGTAAACCCGGTGACTTCGCAGCCCCAAGCGCGCAGGAATTTGAGCGCCAGGTGGCCGAGCCCGCCGATCCCGATCACGCCGACGCGGTCGGTCGGGCGCACGCCGAACTCGACCATCGGACTGAAAACCGTGATGCCACCGCAGAAAAGCGGGCCGGCCGTCGAGGGGGTCAAGGCCTCGGGCAGTGGTGCGGCCCAAGTCCACTGAGCCCGCACGCGGGTGGCGAAGCCCCCCGGGCGGCCGACTATGGTTCCTTCCGTTGTCTGACACAGGTTGTGGGCTCCGCTCATGCAGGACGGGCAGCAACCGCAACTGGAGGAATTCCAGCCCACCCCGACGCGGTCACCCAGCTTGATCCGCTTCACCTGCAGGCCGACATCCACCACCCGCCCGACGATCTCGTGGCCCGGAACCAGCGGATACGCCGACATTCCCCAGGCATTGTCGATCATCGACAAGTCGCTGTGGCAGATGCCGCAGGATTCCACGGCGATCTCCACCTGCTCCCCACCCAGCGGACCCAGAGTGAATTCGTGGGGCACCAGGGGCTGACCAGCGGCCGGAGCGGCAAAGGCATGAATCGTGGCTGGCATAAGGCGCAATGGGTACGCCAATAAGCGCCAAATCGGATCCCCCGCATCCGGATTCTCGGAGACCGGTGGCTCATCCAGCAAATCGAAGACACCCACTCGATCAGTGTGCCGCCGCGACAACGGGTGCCCTGCGCCCTGGCATTTTCACATCATTGTAATTTTTAACGATTCAATAATAGATGAATTCTCCACGTCTACGACATCCACTCTAAAATTAGGTGTCCACAATGGCCCCTGCTCGAAAAGTGGGTGTCCACGATGGCCCCCCAGCCTCGAGTTGGAGCGAATGTGCCGCGATGGTCGCCTGCACCGAAGGAGCCGAGGGCGCCAACGCCAAGCGGTAATAAATGTCCTGCTCCCCGCGCTGCGCGACGTCACCTAAGGCGACTTGGTAGTCGCCGTCCGCTGGTGCCGTCCATAGGATACGCGCCTCAAGCGAACTACCGTCATCGTCATTGGTCGTCAATCGTGGACACCCACTCAATCGGTTCTCCATCGCTTCCAAATGTGGGTGTCCAAGATTGCGCCCCCCCAGACTACGGCTTCGCGACTCCCACGGTGAGCCATGCCTGGTCTGTCTCGTTGATCAGCAGTTGCTGGTATCCCTGAGGGACGCCGTTGTTCTCCGATGTGGTGGCCATGCGGTAGACAACGGTGTGCTCGCGGTCGCCTTCGACCTCTCGCAACCTCAGGCGCATCGGCGTTCCGCCAGCCACCGCCGCCGGATCGGCTGTCAGCATCAGCGTGACCTCACCGCCAGTCTCGGGCACGTCGACCTGGGCCGCACTCACGCCGGCTGGCAAATCGACAGCGATCAGCTTCAGTATTGGTTTGAACCCGTGTCGTAGTGCGATATTCACCTTCACCTCCGCCGATTTACCGGCGTCGAGTTTGATCGTATGAGCGGTGATGGTCGCCTGCACTGAGGGGGCCGGGGGCGCCAACGCCAAGCGGTAATAAACCTCATGGCCCCCGCGTTGCGCCACGTCACCCACAGCCACCTCGTAGTCGCCGTCGGCGGGCGCCGTCCAAAGGAGGCGCGCTTCGAGCGAGCCACCGTCGTCATCGTTGGTCGCCAGTTCTTTTCCGGTGAAGTCGAACACTTTGACCCAAGGATCAATTTCGGATCCCTGACCCCGGCCGGTCACCGAAATCTCCACCACCGAGTCCTTGGTCAGACGCACGCCATACCGGTCCACCTCGCCGGGTGCACTCAACCGCCCGCTCACGGCGGATGGGATGGGCAATGGCTTTCCAACCGCGGACTCGACTGACTCGGGGTTCTCACTGAGGACCACGGGAACCGGGGTTTCGCACTCGGCGCGATCGATCTTCACTTCCCGTTCGGTGAGATTCCATCCCTCGAGCCTGAGGTGTGCCGGCTGGCCGCGGGTGGCGGCCAACGGCCAGGTGTGGCGCACGACCGGCCCCGTTGACAGGTGCAGCCGATACACGCACGTCTCGCCGCCGGCGAAACGAATCTCAGTCGAGGCTGGGTAGGCGTGCCCCATGGTCTGCACGATGTACGTGCCGTCTTCCGGCGCCGTGCACGCGAGAAACGGGTCCATCGTGACGTGATCGTGATTGAAAGCCAGCGTCCGCCCCGCCTCGTCTCTCACTTGCAGGAGCGCGTCGTATCCAGCGGCCAGCACATGCGCCTCGACCCGGGCGACCAGCACTTCGCCTTTCCGCGCACGAATGGCGAACGAATCGACGTCACCCGCTTTTTCGTGTCTGCCGTTCACGATTGCCACCGGCCCGGTCAGGACCTGCGGGGCGCGGAAGTCGTCATTGGGCTCGACCTCGAGCGTCTGCGGTTGGTCGGCAATGACCACGGCGATCGGCGCCGAGGCCCCCTCGGCATTGAACGCCCGGATCAGGCACGGACCCGCGGGAGCGTCGGCCGGCACCTGCAGACTGCCCGTTCCCGCTGACTCGCCCGGGCTGAAGGACAATCCGGGCACTGTCGACCAGATGTGGCACGGCCACGGGTCGAACTTGCCCACCAGCTTGACTTCGGTGGTGGCGCCGCGCTCGACCGCCGCCGGATGCACGTGCGTGAGCACCGGCTCAGAGGCCACGATCGTCCACCCCGGCAGCGCCGCCGCTGCCACGCCGGTCATGAGAGTCGTCGTCCGCCGCATGGATTCAGACGAAAAGCTCCTTGATGAGACGACCGTCATTCACCAGCGGCACAGGACGGCCCACCGCGGTGTAAAGCGTTTGGTGCGGGTCGATGCCCATCTTGGTGTAGACCGACGCTGCGAAATCCTCAGGCCGATGCACGTTTTCCGAAGCGTAATACCCTTTGGCGTCGGTGGCTCCGACGATCTGGCCGCCTGGAATGCCCGCGCCCGCCATGAGCACTGACATGGCATGCGGCCAGTGATCGCGGCCTCCATCCTTGTTGATCTTCGGCGTGCGCCCGAACTCGCCCAGGACGAGCACCAGTGTGCTTGCCAACAGCCCGCGCTCGTCGAGGTCTCCGATCAAGGCCGAGACGCCCTGGTCGAGCGTCTTGAGTTGGTCCCCCTTGTACGCGGCCTCAATCCCGGAGTGATGATCCCATCCTCCCCAGTTCACCGTCACCCAGGACACGCCAACCTCGACCAACCGCCGGGCTAAAAGCATTCGCTGGCCCATGTCGGTGCGTCCATAGCGCTCGCGCACCTGCGGATCCTCCTGCTTCAGGTCAAAGGCCGCCTGGGCCGCCGCCGAGGACACCAGTTCAAACCCCTGCTCGTAAAAACGATCGAATTCCACTGCCGGATCTTCGACCGCGCGATCATTGGCGCGTTTCATCCGGTCGAGCGCGGCGCGCAGGTCTCGTCGAGACTTCACCCGTCCTTCCGCCAACTCCCCGGGCAGCACCACGTCGTGAACGCGGAAAGAGTCGGTGTTGGGATAGCCACTGACGATAAACGGGGCGTGCTCGCCACCGAGGAAATTGGGCCCGCCCGAGCGCGTGTTCGAGGGGGTCGCCATATAAGGCGGCAATCCATCGCGAACTCCGCGCGACTGCGACACCATCGACCCCATGGACGGGTGGAACGTCACGAAGGCTCCGCATCCGACCGGCACCGGGGTGGGCGCGCCGGTCATCATGTAATGGTTGCCGCCCCCGTGATTGGGATCCCGATGGCTGATCGATCGGACGACCGTGAATTTGTCGAAAATCCCAGCGAGTTTCGTCACCGGTTCACTGAAGTGCACCCCGGGCACCGACGTGGCCACGGTCTTGAAAACCCCTCGGATGTCCTCCGGCGCCTCCGGCTTCGGATCGAAGGTTTCAAAGTGGGACGGCCCGCCATCGAGCCAGATCATGATGCAGTTGACTGGGCGGGTCGAGGCGCCACCCGCGACCCCGTCCGCGGCCATGGCCTTGAGTCTGAGAAGATCGCAAAGGCCGTAACCCAGCAGCCCGCGCAGACCGAATTGGAGGAAGTCCCGGCGGGCCAAGCCGTCGCAATAGTGACGATGGATCATAAGTCAGTGGTTGAAGACAAATTCAGCCGAATTGACCAACGACCAGAGCACGTCCTCGGTCGCTTGTCGGCGGACGGTCGGGTCGTCCGAGAACGGGGCGATAGCGGCGGCCATTTCGTCGTCGGTCGGCAAGCGAGTGTAGCACGCCAAGTACAACTCTGTCACGATTTCCGCTGGGGTGGCGCTGCTGGAGGCCAGGCGATGGACGCGGGCTCCGGGCTCGGTGCTGGTCAATTTCGCATGCAGCTGGTCTGAATTCATGAGGTGGAGCGACTGGCTCATGGCTGGCCGGAGATTTCGCTCGCACGGGCAGTCGCTGCTCGAGTTCGGGCGGCCGAACGCGTCCATCGTGCGCGACTCGATTTTGTACGTCCACGCTTGAGCGGCCCGACTAGCAGGTGGGAGGCCGGGATAGTGGGTGGGTACGCCGGTGACATCGGCCAAGGCGTCGGCCATGGCCTCCGCGCCGAGCCGGCGGCGATACGCCCGCGAGAAGTGGCGCGTGTCGGCGGTGTTGGTGGCGTTCGGCTCGCTGCGCAACTGGTAGAGATGCGAGTTCATGATGAAGCGCATGAGCGCCTTCAGATCGTAATTGGCGCGCACCAATTCCGCGGCCAGCGCATCGAGCAGGGCGGGATGACTGGGCGGGTTGGAAAGCCGAAAATCGTCGACCGGGTCGACAATGCCCTTGCCGAAGAACCGGCTCCAGACGCGGTTGGCCATGGCGCGCGCGAAGAACGGGTTGGCTGGATCGAGCAGCCAGTCGGCCAGTGCGCGCCGCGGGTCGTCGTTTTCCCCCACGGCAGCGGGAGGCCCATCGGGCGGCTTCGGGGCGAGTGGCTCTCCGGTGACCGGGTGTTTGTGCTGGCGGCCGGCGACCACGAAGAATGTTTCGTTTCCCCCGGAGATCGGGGCCGAGATGCCCCCGCCCTTTTGCTGTAGCGGGGCGAAATAGGCCGCGAACTGGTGGAAGTCGTCCTGGCTCCACTTTTCGTTCGGGTGGTGGTGGCATTTGGCGCAGTCGAGCCGCACGCCGAGAAACAACTGACTGAACATGGTTGTCAGTTCGGCCGGCTCGCGGCGGTCTCGATAGATCACCGCGGGGCCCAGGCGATGCGTGTTTCCTTGGGCGAGCACGATCTCCCGGACCAACTGGTCGACCGGCGTGTTGCGCTGAAAGTGGTCACGCAGCCATTGGTCGAGGACATAGACACTTTTGACGCCCACCCGATCGGGGTTGGGCCGGAGCAGGTCGGCCCACTGCGTGGCCCAGTGGTCGGCAAATGCGGGATGGTCGAGCACGCGGTCGATGGCGGCGCGACGTTTAGCGGGGCTGGGGTCGGCGAGGAAAGCGCGGGCCTCGTCCGGGCTGGGGAGCAGGCCGATGGTGTCGAGCGAGGTACGGCGCAGGAATTCGCCATCACTGCATGGGTCCGAGGGCAATAATCCGAGCTGGCGAAACGTGTCGTAGGCGTGGGCGTCGATCGCATTGTGGACGGGCAGCGAGGCATAGGCCGCCTCGGGCAGCATACGATCAGCGGGAACGATGATCGTCGAATCGCCCACGACACCCATGAACCGCGCCACCACCACGGCCTGGCCACTGGCTTGGTCGATGCGAATCACGCCATTCGCGTCGACCTCGGCGATCTGTTTGTCGTTGGCCGAGAACGCCGCCAAATGCGTGACGTCCCGGACCGAGCCATCGGCATGATGAGCGTGCACGACCAGGCGCTGGCGTGCGCCTTTGCGGTAGCGCCGTGACTTGGGGATGACTTCGAGACGGGTCAGGGCCGGCTCCTGCGGGTCGCGAAACATCAAGCCGCCGCCGATCCAGCGGACCAGCGTGCGATAGGCATCCGAATCTCGCGTGAAACGCTCGCCGCCCTCGTGGGCCACTTCCTGGGTGGCTTTAAGCAGGAGCAAGCTTTCCTCGGGGGCCGCGGGGAAGAGGCGCCGACCGCGGGCCGCCGTGACGATTTCCCGATAATCGGCCTGAGGGTCGAAGGAAAACACACTGAGCCGAAAACCATTTTGGCCTTCCGGCTTGGCGTGACAGGCGCCCGCGTTGCATCCGCTTCGTCCCAGCACCGGGAGCACGTCGCGCACGAAAGTCGAGGGTTGGGCCGGCTGCGGGCTGACCGTCACCGGGATCTCGACACGCCGGCCGCGCCACTCGGCGGTCAGAACCATCGAGCCCGCCGCGCGGCCGCGCATGATACCCAGTCCCTCGATGGCAATGAGATCCGCGGCGCTGGGTGTTAGAGTCGCCAGCTCGGTCACATCGCTCTCGGTGCCATCCGCGTTCCGGGCCGTGATGAGAAAACTCACGCGCCCACCTTCTGGCACGGCGAGCGATGCCGGCTCGCCCACCAACGCCACGATCGCGTCGGCCAGTCCCAACGACTCAGGCAAAGCGGTGGCCGCCGCGGGTGCGGGCACGGCGGTTGGTGCCACCACCTCCGTCTCCGAAGCACCCCAGCTTGGCCCAAGCCCGGCCAGGGAGACAGCGACGATGGTCACAATCGACGGGAGTTTCATTGGGGATCGGGATCTTTCGTAACGCTCGCGGCCGCCGCCGGGACAGTGGCTGACTCAATGTCAACCGGCTCAAACGCCTTGCCATCGGCCGTCCACCCGACGACCCGCCCATCGCTGGTGCCGGCGAAGAGGCGACCGCCGTCCGGCGCCACCACCACACACAGCAGCGGCACGTCGACGCCGCCGAGGCGGCGCTCGTTCCCGGTCTCCGAACTTTGAGCTCCCGAATGCGCCTTGAGATCAGTGTAGCGATAAGCCGCGCCCTCGTCGGTCACCGCGACCACCGCGCCCTCCGCTCCCCAAGCCACCGCGTTGATGGCGGCAGGCTTGTTGGCCAGCGCCACGATGTTCTCCCGGGTGGCCACATCCCAGACCTTGAGCTGCCGGTCCGCGCCCGCCGTGACCAATTGCGATCCATCCCCATTGAAGGCCAAGCCAAGCACCTGGGTCGCATGGCCTTCGAACCGCGCCACTTCGCGGCCACTCGCCAACTCCCAGACTTTTACAAACCCATCACCCCCGGCGGTGGCCACGTTTCCGCCGTTCTGACGGCTCGCCAGGGCAAAAATGGTGTCGGAATGAGCCGTCCAGGACCTCACGATCGCCCCCGTTGCCCAGTCCAGCACCCTGACCACTCCCTGCTCTCCGGTCAGTCCGTCCGCGGCAATCGCCTGGGTACCATCGGCAAGGGCCTGAAGAGCCGTGATCCGGTCGGTGAGACCGCTGATGATTTCGCGTTCGGGTGACAGAGTGGCGGCATCCCACACAAGAATCCGACGAAACGCGCCCGTCACGAGCCGCCGGCCGTCCGGCGTCCACGCGATCGATTGCACCGCGTCCAGGTGCGCCTTCGCTCGCGCCTTCAACACGAGCAAGTCCCCCTCAACCTCAAACACCGTCAATTCCGACCCGCACCCGGCCGCCAGTCGCCGCCCGTCCGGCGACAACGCCATCGCCATCACCGGACGATACTCCGCGGGAAGCGCGCCGAGGGCCACCGGACGCAGACTCATCCCACCGCCAGCGCCGCCCCCGTCGTCCCACGCCATCCCATCACGCACCCATTCAGCCAACAGTGCGATGTGCGCCTCCGACAATTGCTTCTTCGGCGGCATATGCGGATCGGCATCGGGCGCCAGCAACCCGATCAACCGGCTTTCCTCCGGCTTCCCCTCCACCACCGCGGGTCCGCCCTCGCCGCCTCGTAACACCGCCTCCCGTGTCGTCATGTCCAGCCCCCCTTTCCGTTTTTCCGGATTGTGGCACGACACACAGCTCACCTTTAATAACTGTCGAGCCCCGCCCACTCGCGAAGTCAGCTCACCTGCCACCCCGGATCCCGCCATTACCAACACCCCCGCCCCAACGGCCGCCACCCGCGCCGCCACTCCCCCGCACCGAAGCGCGGGCCACCGACACTGCAACTGGACCGCATCGCGCCAGTCCAGTCGTCGTCGGCCATTGGACGAATACCACATTCCTTCATCATGCCACAACCCCGCCTGCTGCCTACCACAAGCCGCCCGGTTCGGTTGGCAGGCGTCAACCGATCACCCCATCGGCCATTGCCTGACTACGCCGCCGATCTACCAGTCGGTGTACCGAGATTACCCGGAGCGCGAAGCCGGTCCGTACACCAACGTTCCGCCCCCACGTCCCCTCCCCCTGCTCCCGACCGCCCGAACGACGGTACCGACCCAACGCTTCCAGTTGGTGTACCGAGTTCACCCAATCCCTGCAAAAATCCACCAAGACGCGGCTCATTTTTGTGATCTTAATTATTGACCAATCCGTACCTTTTGCGTACCTCTGCGACACTTCATTAATCCAATCATTTCCAGGAGGTTCGTCATGTTTTTTAAACTATTGCGTGATTTGGCGAGGCCACAGGTGGTGGCCGTTATCGACATCCTCAAGCGGTCCGACGGCCTGCCGGTCGGCGAAATCGCCGATGCTCTCCAGATGAGCTACATGGGAGTGAAGCAGTACTGCCTCGAATTGGAAAAGCGTGGATACGTGGATACGTGGCGACAACCGCGAGTGACTGGCCGGCCGGAACTGACCTATCGGTTGACCCCGAAGGCGCAGGCCCTGTTTCCTCAACTGAGCACGGAGTTGACGATGGAGGTGCTGGCTGCCATACGGCAACTGCATGGGCCGACCTCTGTCGAAAAGATCCTGTTTCAGTTTTTCCTGAAAAAATCCGAGGCGTATGCCAAAAGACTGAGGGGGAATTCCCTGATCGAGCGGGTGACCGCTCTCGCCAAACTGCGGGAGGCCGAGGGATATTGTGCTCAAGTCGAGGTCGACGCCCAACACGGGCTGCGACTCACCGAATATCACAATCCACTGGCCGAAGTGATGCGGGAATACCCGTCGGTCGCGCGCATGGAGGAATCGATGATGGCGAGGCTTCTGCAGGCACCAGTGAAACGTGACCTGAGCACTGTCTCCGGTCTGATGCGCATCAGTTTCCTCGTCGCGGGCGCCACTCTGCCACCGCCCGCACCGCCAGCTGCCGGCGCCCGTTTGCGACGAGCCTCCAAACGGAAAGCCTCCGCCGCGGTTGAAAGCCCTGCCCAGGCGTTTCGGACCTCGGCTGGAACGCCACCCGCGGACAGCGAGAATTCCGAAACCATCATGGCGGTGAAAAGGGTCAACACGGACGCGATGACTTCGGACGATTCGACGGCGGCTGAGGCCGTCGTTTCAGATTTCGCGGAGCAGGCACCCATGGGGGACGCCGAACCAGCCGCTGACTCCCCACTTTCCACGGCGGCCATGGGCCAAGCGCCCGCCCTCACCGAACTCGAACCCGCCATCGCGATTGCCAATGGGGCGACCGATGACACGCCCGAGGCGACCATTCCCGATCACGCCGAGGCCGAAGTGGTGGCCGCCGCCGTGGCCCCGCCTCAGCCCCAGCCCGCTCATACCGTGGGCGGACTGAAGACCGATTCTCCGCCTCCCTCCTCGTCGAGCGACGAGTGGCTCCTTTTCCCGGATCCCGCGGAGTCGCCACCAAGCCGATCGAATGGCCGTTCGGTTATTCCGTCCCGCTCCGGGCCAAAGTCTCCTGCGCCGGTCGCGGAGGAATTGCTCCTCAGTCTGTAGCGTCCTCGTCCTCGAAGTGGCCGCTCCGCTCGCTCACCTGCCCCCCACGCCCGTTACTCCCCCGTCCATCGGGCAAAGCCCGTTTCGCGCTAAACACTGATGACTGATTACTGATTACAGCCTTCCGCTTTCCGAGTTGAAACTCCCTCCGCCGACCGCCGCCCAGCTCAGTTTCCGTGCGCCTTCTGCACACTGGCCGCGATCCGCTCCCACTCCGCCTCGATCGCGTCCAGGGCCGATGGCGGGCGGGCGGCCCGAGCGTACCAATAGCGGGCGTTTCCTTCGTCTCCTTCGATCAAGTGGAGGAGCGCATGAATCCAAGATCCCATAGGCGTGTGGATCTCCTGGGCCACGGCGTGCGCCTCGTCCCAGCGCCCGGCGCGGCAGAGCCACAAAGCACGGGCCTCGTCGCCCAAGTGGGCCGGTGGCTCGGAGTCGGCGTCGGCGGAGGCTTTGAGATCGGCGGGTGTCATCATAGAGTTGAAACAGAAATCACGTCCCACAAAACGTGCGGTAGGTCGGCGCGTCGGCGGGGGCCGGCGCTCGGAATTCCGGTGCGTGACGCTCGTGGTCAAAAGGATGAACCAACACCTCGAGCAGGCGGTGAAAGTGGGATAAGTCTTGATCGCGCGAGGCCGCATTGAGGGCGGCTTCGACCAGGTGGTTGCGCGGGATGACGGCTGGATTGCGCTGGCGCATGAGCGCGGATGATTCGTCGAGGGATTGGCTCTGCCGGACGCGCCGGGCGAGCCACCGCGTTTTCCAGGCTTCGAAGACAGCATCGTTGGCGACTTCCGGATCTCCCGTGGTGGCGAGCGCGGCAAACGTATTCGTGAAGTCGGCTCTCGCTTGTTGCATCCAGTCCAGCAGCTCGTTGATCAATGATTCGTCCCCGGATTCCACGGAGAAAAGCCCAAGCTTCTCGGTGAAAGCGGCGAGCCAGTGTTCCTGAAAGCACCCTGGAAATCGATAGACGGCTTCCGCGGCCCGATCGAGTGCTTGCGCCGGGTCAGGATGAATCAACGGAAGCAGGGCCTCACCGAGACGAGCGAGGTTCCAATGCGCGATCATCGGTTGGTTTCGGTACGCGTACCTCCCGTGGTGGTCGATCGAACTGAATACCGTGGCGGGATCGTAGGCATCCATGAAAGCACAGGGACCGTAGTCGATCGTTTCGCCGGAAAGCGTCATGTTGTCCGTGTTCATCACACCATGAATAAACCCGACGGCCTGCCACCGAGCGATGAGCGCCGCCTGCCGCTCGATCACCCCCTCCAGCAAGGCCAGTGCCGGGAATTCAGCATCCACCTGCTGCGCGTAATGCCGCCCGACCGTGTACCCGACCAGCGCGGCAAGCGCGTCTCGGTCGCCCGTAGCCGCGGCCCATTCGATCGTGCCGACGCGGAGGTGACTGGCGGCAACCCGCGTGAGCACGGCGCCAGGCAGTGTTTCGCGTCGCCTCACTTCCTCACCCGTCGCCACCACCGCCAAACTCCGAGTCGTCGGAATCCCCAGCGCGTGCATGGCCTCGCTCACGAGATATTCGCGCAGCATCGGTCCGAGCGCCGCACGACCATCGCCGCCGCGCGAAAACGGAGTGCGCCCCGACCCTTTCAGCTGAATGTCAAATCGCTCGCCCCGCGGCGTGATCTGCTCGCCCAGCAAAATCGCACGCCCGTCGCCCAACCCCGTAAAATGCCCAAACTGATGCCCCGCATACGCCTGGGCAATCGGCTCCGCTCCGGGCGGCAGAACATTGCCCGCAAAAATCGCCGCCCCCGCCTCGCCCGCCATCAACTCCGCCGACAACCCCAGCCACACCGCCAGCCGCTCGTTCAACACCACCAATTCAGGCCTCCCCACCGGCTCCGGCGCCAGCCGCACAAAAAGCGATTCGGGCAGCCGCGCATACGTCCGCTCAAGCCGCCAGCCAGCTAAATGTGTCGTGGACTCAACCATCCTCTTACCCCTCCTCTATCCACTCCAGCCCGCCTGTAAATCTTTGCCGTCGATGGTTGTCGAAAAGACGTCATCGTTCGGTCCTCGACACTTCCGGTGCGGATCGCTTTACCGGAATAGGTGCAATCTGCCCCCTTGCCACCCCCCTCACATGACCCACGCACCCGTTGCCAGCGCCGACTCTCAGCACCAAATTCCTATCAGAAGGAGCGGCTTTTTCACCATCGAAGAAGGACACCCTCCACGCCCTTGCGCTTCTCCCGGGCGGCCCGTATAAACCAGGCGCTCCATCTATCGCGGGGTTGATTCGATTTATGATTGTACTCCCCATGCACCTTGGCTGCCGATGGCAGAGACAATTTCGGATGTCCGTTTGTGGAGTATTCGCCCTTGGGATCGGACTGGGCTGGGTGCGCGGGGCGAATCGTCCGACCGGGATGGATCGGGTGGTGACGCTTCTCGAGGATGGGACGACCACATTGGCCCCGGCTGTTTTCGGGTTCTCGGATGCGGGTGACGTTCAGCCACATACCTTCACCAGGGTAAGAATCACTGAGTTGCCGACGAGCGGGGTGTTGAGTGTCGACGGCAAACCGATAACGCGCGGGCAGTATATCGGGGTGACTCCGATGCCTGGGATCGAGTGGGCAATCCGGGATCAGTCGGTCAACAGTGAAGAACCTCTCCAGTGGCAGGGGATGGCGATTTCCGCCGATGGGATGACGATGGCTGCCATCGGCTACACCCGTTGGGGTGCACGCCTGTTTTTTTCCGTGGATGGCGGGCTGACCTGGCAACCGCGATCGGAGCAGGCCGGGTGGTCGGATGTGGCCTGTTCCGCGGACGGGACGCGCTGGCTCGCCGCTGACTATCTGGGCCGTCTGTATGTTTCCGATGACACTGGAATGAATTGGAGCGCGCGAAGCGACGACACGACTTGGAGTAAAGTGACGTCATCCGCTGACGGCCGACGCCTGTACGCGGTCAGCGCGAATCGGGGCCTATTTAGGTCTGTCGATTTTGGACTGACTTGGGAACGGCTGGTCGACGCGCCTACCGGAATTCGGTTGTCGGTTTCCCAGGACGGCTTGCGGCTGACCGTGGTCACGCCAGAAGGTGTGCAGGTTTCCAAGGATGGCGGGGCCTCCTGGGAACTGCGGGGCCAGTTACCAGGCAGCTGTCTTTCGATCGCCGCCTCGGCCGATGGGATGCGTCTGGCCACGGTTACTTACACCAGCGTGGGAGCTGAGCTCACGGGCTACCGCTGTCTCTCGAGCGATGGCGGTGGGAGTTGGATGGTGGAGCCGAGCGCCACCTATTGGACATCGGTCACTTCCTCCGCCGATGGCCGGGTTTTGGCGACGGCCGCAAGCCCAGGGACCGTCCACGTGTCCTGGGACTTTGGCGCCACGTGGGTGTCACGCGGCAGCGAGGGGCGGTTGCACACCGTGGCGGTTTCGGCCGATGGACGGCGATTGGTCGCGGGGGGCGCCAGCCCGTTGGTCGTTTCGGAACCAAGCATTCCGCGGATCAGTTTCTCTCCCGGCGCGGACGATCACGGGCGTCCATACGCGAGCTTGCGTTTTCAAGTGGAAGACAGCGGCCCGGCACCCGAGAACCTCTCGGAGCCACCAAATCAGCTCACCTTTGACGTTGAATCCGTTAATGATGCACCGACGCCCGAGCTGGAGTTGGAAGAGCAGTTCGCCCCGGTAGGCACCGGTTTTTCCTGGGTCGTACCTTCCAATGCGTTTGCCGACGTGGATGAAGGAAGCGTGATCACGTTGATCGCAACACAGACTGACGGCAGTGTCCTGCCCGCTTGGCTGGCGTTCGATCCAGCCACCCGAATTTTTTCGGGGGTCCCGCCCGAGACCGCTCGCGGCCTGGTGCCGCTACGGCTGACTGCGAGAGATGATGGCGTCCCAGCGTTATCGACGTCCATTGATTTCGCACTTCGGGTCGGCAGTGCGGCCCCCTCCGGAACGGACGGGGACGTGGCGATGGATGAGGATGGCGTCTTGGCGCTCACGGCTCATTTGTTTGGTTTTACGGATCAGGGAGATACGCCGCCGAACTCGTTTACCCGGGTCCGGGTGGCGTCGATCCCCACGGCGGGCTCTTTGCTGGAGGATGGTCAACCGCTGGCGGCTGGGGATGTTGTGCCAGTGGTGAAGGAGGCTCTGCTTCGATGGACGCGATCGGGGTCGCCTCAAAACTTTGATTCGATCGCCGTGTCGGCGGATGGGATGGTCGTCGGAGCCGTCGGCGATAGTCGGCTGATGTTTTCTTCTGATTCCGGTCAAACCTGGACCGCGCGGGAGCAAGGCCGGCTTTGGCAGCAGGTGGCGTGCTCTTCCGACGGGCTGAAGTGGATCGGCTGTGTCTTCGATGGCCTGATTCACACCTCTTCAGATCAAGGAGCGACGTGGCAACCGCGACTGGAGGAGAAAAAGTGGAATTGCGTGGCGTCCTCGGACGATGGACGAACGCTTGTGGCCGGCGCTTATGGCGACCGGCTCTACGTCTCGACGACGGGTGGATTGAGTTGGACGCCACGTGGTCCGATTGGCGGTTGGGTGTCGGTCGCGGGCACGGCCGGGGGGACTCGCTGGATTGCGGCCATGGACGACGGAAGGTTGTACGTGTCCGAAACCACTGGAGTCACTTGGGTGGCCGTGGGAGAAACGAGCCAATGGTATGACGTCGCCTGTTCCGCCGACGGGACGATGCTCGCCGCCGTCGATGGTCAAAACATTTCGCTGTCGACGGACTTTGGTCAGACTTGGCGTGTCGTGAAGTCGGCTGAGGCTGGAACGCATTGGAGGGATGTCGCGCTGTCCTCCGATGGGCGTCACGTCGCGGTGGTGGCGTACAACGGAACGATTTGGACTTCCCGCGACCGCGGGCGGACTTGGATCTCGAGGGAACGTCCGAGGGCGTGGCGGTGCGTTGACTGCAGCGTTGATGGGGACGTCCTTTTTGCGGCGGGCCAGAACGTCGAGGTGCACCGATCGCAGGCGGTCGTGCCAGAGTTCGTTTTCCGACCGACCGCCAACGCCTTTGGTTCCCCCTATTCGAGTTTCACGTTTCAGGTGGAGGACAACGGGCAGGGTGGGCCGACGATCGATCCATCACCCAATGTGTTGACGGTGAATGTGCGGCCGGCCAACGACGCGCCTACGGTCAGCCGCCCGCTGGCCAATCGAACCGCGTTGGAGCGATCGCCCTTTCAAATTCAAGTCAGCTCCGCGACCTTTCAGGACGTGGACACCGGAACCACGTTTTCGTTAAAGGCCGCGCTGGCAGGTGGACGGCCGCTGCCGGATTGGCTTCAGTTCGATTCCGCGACGCGCACGTTCATGGGTGCGCCCGGCACGGCGCAGACCGGATTGCTGCTGATCGACCTCATCGCCACTGACAACGGCAATCCACCGCTCTCCGTGACGGATCAATTTGAGATCGTCGTTGGCAACATAGCGGATGCTCCCGAAGGCCGTGATGGAGCGATCTTTGTCCCGCTAGGTCGCAGTCATGTCTTCCATCCGTCCGACTTTTCCTTCGAAGATCCAGGGGATTCGCCGCCGGATCGACTGTCGCGCATCCGGCTGACCACGCTGCCGGAAGCGGGCACGCTGACCATTGACGGCGAGCCCGCGGAAGCCGGTGGATTTGTGCGGCTCGTCTCCAGCGCGGTTGGCGCCGAGTGGCAACCGGGGATGCTGAGCCGCTCGTGGAGCGCGATCGCGAGTTCGGCTGACGGGACGCGATTGCTGGCCGCCATAGGAGGGAGTCAGGGCTTTGGAACCCTCTATGTTTCGGCCGATTCAGGCCAAACCTGGACCGCTCGCGGAACCTCCCGTGCGTGGTACGCTGCCACAATGTCCGCGGACGGAGAAACGATGGCGGCGGCCGGTGAAGGACAGATTTATGTTTCAATCGACGCCGGCGTCACGTGGACGGCGCGCGCCGAATCTCACAGTTGGCGGTCGCTCGCCTCTTCGGCCGATGGCTCGCGGCTGGTTGCCGGTCGTCGCAACGGACAATTGTTCACATCCGGCGATTCCGGGGTGACCTGGACGCCGCGGGAATCGAGCCGGAATTGGCGTGGCCTGGCATCGTCCCACGATGGATCGCGATTGGCCGCCGCGGACTTGGGTGGGAGGATCTATCTTTCCACTGACGCGGGTGTGACTTGGAATCCCTCGGGGCCAACCGGTGCCTGGCGTTCGATTGCCGGGTCCGCCGATGGCACAAGGTGGTTCGCGGTAGCTGAAGACGGTCAGATCCACGTCTCGTGGGATGGAGGCGCTCACTGGACTGCCAAGGAAGCGACGCGTCTTTGGAGCGCCGTGGCCTGCTCCGCCGATGGATCACATGTGGCGGCGGTAGCGGGAAATAGTCAGATTTTCGTTTCGAGCGACTTCGGGCAGACGTGGCGAGGTCGGGAATCCGCTCGGGCGTGGAGTTCCATCGCCACTTCCGCTGACGGATCCCGATGGGTGGCGGCCGTCAACAATGGGCTGAATGGAGGCCTGCTGTACTTTTCGGCCATCGAACCGGCCAGCCAGCTCGTCTTCACCCCGGCTCCCGCTGGGCTGGGCGCGCCTTACGCAACGTTTACGTATCAGATCGAGGACGACGGCAACCTGCCCAGTGAGCGACTCGACCTGACACCGAACACAATGCAAATCGATGTTGCGAATGAGAGCCCATTCCAGGTGTGGGCGCGTGGACACGGCCTGCCTCCCGACCCAACCGCCGGGGAAGGCGAGCACGTGCTCCGGTTCCAATTCGGCATGGAGGCGATGGGAGCCCCGAATTCTTTGCATGTCGTTGGCGACACCGTGCTGGCGCGAGGCCTGCCGGTCTTGCGGTCGCCCACCACCGAAGCACCTGGATTTGCCCTGCTTTATGCCCGGCGGATCGGCGCCGGTTTGACCACCTGGGTCGAATTCACCGACGGATTAAGCGCTTGGGAATCAGCCACTCTCCCCGAAACTATCATCGCCACCGATGAAATCGTCCAAGTCCGTCGCGCTCGGTTTCCGGACGCCCTCAGCACTGGAAGGTCGCCTCGATTCGCCAGGGTCGTCGTCCGTCATCCGTGAGATTTGAGAGGGCGTTGGCGTGAGCGAAGTACTCCAACGGAACACACCCCCTCCCACCCCCGTCACATGACCCACGCACCGGTTCCCAGCGCCGACACCCGGAAACCAATTCCCGTCAGGCGGTGCGTGGTTCCTGGATGCGTGGTTCCTGGACACCCACATTCTTATAGCGACAAGGTCGCCAAGAGACACGGGATGTGTGGGATAGAAGGCATGTCCGGATGGAAGGCATGTCCAACGCCCGGGTGTTGTAGAGCGTCTCGGTCCGGCTATGGTCCCGCATCGATGAGCCAGTGGATTACCCAAATCGCCACATCCTACCGAGGAGCCGTGGCGGCCTTCGCAGGCGGCGGTGAGCTCGAAGGCCGTGTCTTCCTGTGGAATCTGGCGACCGGATCGCGGGAAGCTGATTTGACGACGGAGTTTGATATGGGCGGCAGGAGGCTCGCGATCAATCAGACCGGCTCCCGGCGCGCGGTTGGCAGCTGGAACGGCCGGAGTCTGAGTCTGCATAACGTTTTGACTGAGACACTATCGTGGCGTCACGCCGAGATGGAGAAAGTGGAGGGCGTTGCTTTTTCACTGGATGACGCACACGTCTATTGCCATTTCGGAGAGGATCGGATGATGGAATTCCGCGAGGCTGATGGGGAGACTGCGCGATTTAGGCCGACAGTCGCCGATCTCAGGGGTGTCGAGGAGTATTGGGAAAGCCCATTTGACCCGCTGTGTGTCCGAGTCCCCTGGCCGGATCCCCTCAACAGGATCACGGTCATGACAACCAGGCATTCGCCAGTCGCACGAATCCGCCGGAAAACGTTCGGGTTCCTCGATTATGCCTTCGCCCAGGGGCCGTTGTGCGTATCCGATAGCACCGGTCCGGTCTCCTGCTATCACCTGAGGACAGGAGACGAGTTATGGACTTTCGATCCAGGCAAGGGGGTTCATGCTCTGAACGTGGCTTGGGTCCAATCGGCCGGCTGTTTCGCGGCTCTTACATACTCTTACCAGCCTGACGGCGAGCACACGATTTATCTCCTCGACGCCGCGATCGGCAAACCGATTGCCGCGCATCCCCTACCACCGGCCTGCCCCCATGCGTTCGCCCACTCAGGGGAATGGGTGGTCGCGGCGGATGGATCCGTGACAGATACTCTGACAGCCAAGCGATTACGGACACTCCCGCTGTTTGAGTGAAACGGCCTTGCTGAGGCCTCAGTCAGAGACATCCATTCTCTGGGCATCGGCAATGACCGATGAGTGGGCGTCCTCGTTCTGGTTCCGCAACGACCGATGAGTGGGTGTCCTCGTTCCGCCCCCCTGTCCATCGCCGATGACTCGCCTGTCAATTGAAGCCTGCCGATTTCGGGCTGACAGCTGATTACCTCTGATTACTGATTACTTATTACTGATTACTGACTACTGATTACTGATTACTGCGTTCCAACCGACCGCCGCCCACCGACCACCGCCCTCCGCCCAGCGACCACCGCCCTCCGCCCGCCGACCGCCGACCGCCGCTTGCGCGGATCCCTCATCCACCGCTTGTTCGGAGCATGATGATCATTCGCGCGGTCCTGGCGGTGACGATGTTGAGCGGCCTTTCGGCATGCGGAACAGTTGGATTCTACACTCAGGCGCTGCGCGGCCAGTGGGAAGTCCAGCGCAAGGCGCGGCCGATTGCGGAGGTGGCGGACGACCCGGCGATTTCCCCGGCCACGCGGACCGCGCTCAACGAAGTTCCGGGGATGCGGCGTTTTGCCGTTGACTCGCTGGGCCTGCCTGAAAATGGATCGTACACCACGTACACCGATCTCGGGCGCCCGCACGTTGTATGGGTGGTCTTCGCAGCCGGAGAATTCTCGATTGAGCCGAAGCGCTGGTGGTATCCGTTGGTCGGCTCAGTGGCCTACCGCGGGTATTTTTCCGAACCGCCGGCCCGCTTGCTCGCCGCCCGACTTCAGGCCGACAACCTAGAAACCTATGTGGGCGGGGTCGATGCCTACTCGACTCTTGGTCTGCTGCGCGATCCGGTCCTGAACACCTTTATTCACCGTGGCGATGCGCAGGTGGCCGAACTCATCTTCCACGAGCTCACCCACCAAAAGGTGTACCTTGCTGGCGACACCGAGTTTAATGAGGCGCTGGCCACCGCGCATGCCGAGCATGGCGTGCGACGGTGGCTGACCGCCAGCGGCCGCCGTAAGGATCTGGCCCGCTACAGCGCCGAATCCCGGGCTCGTCGCGCCTTCATCGCCCTGGCCCTCGACACGCGGAGGCGTCTGGCCGCCAGCTACGCGGCCACGGTCGGCCAACCGACGACTGCCCGGCGTGCCGCCAAGCAGGAAATACTCGACGATCTCCAGCGTCATGCGCTCGGCCTGCGGCAGCGGTATCCGTTCCTCGGTCGGGTCGACAAGTTTTTCCACGAACCCGTCACCAATGCCCGACTCGCCACTCTCGCCACCTACTACGACCTCGTGCCGGGATTCGAGTCGCTGCTCGCCCGGTACCCGGACGATGCCGAAGCATTTTTCGCCGAAGTCGAAGCGCTGGGAAAACTCCCCAAGACGGAGCGCCATGCGGCGTTGCGGGCCCTGATCGCACCACGTGAGAAGGCGGGTTCCTGAGGCTCAATCGGGCGCGGCAATCAACCCAGTGCTTTGCTCAGCAATTCGCTGACGATCTTCGGATTCGCTTTGCCTCCGCTGGCTTTCATGACCTGACCGACGAGCACGTTCACCACCTTGGATTCCCCCGCTTTGATGCGGGCCACGAGGTCCGGACTGGCGGCAATGGCCTGCTGGACGAAGGCGTCGATCTCCCCCGTATCGGTGACCTGGGTGTATCCTTTGGCCTTGACGATTTCCGCGGGTGCCGCGCGGGTCGAGAACATCTCGGCAAAGACTTCCTTGGCCTGGGCGCCGCTGATCGCCCCGCGATCAACCAACCCCACCAACTCGCGCAGGGCCGATGCCGTCACGGGATTCTCGGAAAATGGCGTCTGCCCGTCGTTGAGACGACCCAGCAGCTCGTTGATGATCCAATTGGCCACCGCCTTCGGTTTCGCGGATCCGGCGACCGCCTCTTCGAAATAGTGGGCCAATGCCGGCTCGCTGGTGAGGACGCCCGCGTCGTAGGGCGTGAGTGCGTGGTCGCGGACGAAGCGCGCCCGTTTCGCATGTGGCAGTTCGGGCAGCCGCTGGCGCACCTCGGCCAGCCATCCCTCGGTCCTCACCGGAAGCAAATCGGGATCGGGGAAATAACGATAATCGTGTGCATCCTCCTTGCCGCGCATGTCGGTGCTCTCGCCTCGCTCGTCATCCCAGCGCCGCGTCTCCTGTCGCTGCGCCACCCCGCGGTCGAGCTCACCCGTCTGGCGGAGGATTTCGAACTGAATCGCCCGACGCACCGCCGCCACCGAGTTCAAATTCTTCAGCTCGATCTTCGCGCCCAGCGGATCGCCCTCGGCCCGGCGCACCGAAACATTCACGTCGCACCGCATCTGCCCGCGTTCCATGTCGGCATCCGAAACCCCGGCATACACGAGGATCTGGCGCAAGCTCGCCAACACCGCGGCCGCTTCGTCCGCCGTGCGGATCGCCGGCTCCGTCACAATTTCCATCAACGGCGTGCCGGCCCGGTTGAAGTCGAGTCCGCTGCTCGCGCCAAAGTGCACACTCTTGCCCGCATCCTCCTCCAAATGAATCCTCGTGAGCGGAATCGTCCCGACCACACCGGCCTCCCCGCCCTCGGGGCGCTGGCCTTTCGGGAAATACTGGTCGTACATCGGAATGCCACCCCCCACCACCAGCGGTTGGTCGTACTGGCTGGTCTGATAGTTCTTCGGCATGTCGGCATAAAAATAATTCTTGCGGTCCCACTTTGAGATCGCCGGCGTGGTCGCCTCAAGTAACTGTCCGGTCAATATCGTCAGCCTGATCGCCTCCTCGTTGAGCACGGGAAGCGCTCCCGGCAACCCAAGACATGTCGGACACGTCCGCGTATTCGGCTCATCCCCATAACTCGTCGCACACGAGCAGAACATCTTGCTCCGCGTCTTCAAGTGCACGTGGATCTCAAGTCCAATGGTTGGAATGTAATCGGCAATCGGCATGGGGGGTGGTCGGAGATGGTTTGTGAAGAGTATTCGGTATGCGGTTTTCAGTATGCGGATTTCAGTAATCGGCCCAAACGGGCGTGGCACAATGGAGAGTAACCGGCGATAGACAGGATGAGCAACCAGCAAGGGGGCGAAGCGGGCAGCGAAGCGGATATTTCGAGGACGAGGACGATTCAAAGCATCCTGAACAGGTCTTTTCAGTCCACGGGATTGTTCGTCGGCTTTCACCATCCATCCTCTGCGCCGCTCGTCCCTGTCCACGTCCTCGACGTCAGCTGGGCAATCCTCGCGCACCAACGACTCGAAAAACGGCGCTTACTCAACAAAGTCGGGGGTATCGGTCCGACACTACTGGAAATCAGAGCGCTCCATGCCGGATGAAGGCCTAATCAAAATTCTCGCTCCCCATTCCACCCGATGAGTCAGCATGATTTCCTGATCGAAATCGAACCAAGCGCGGAACGACTGGCCGGCGAGCATGGGACCGAGCCAATGGCGGTCGTCCGCCCACATCTCCTCGTACGGAAGGGCGTCAACCGGCCACCACAGGGGAATCGCCTCATCGGTTTCGACGGGTGTTCCGGCGAATTGTGATCCGACGAACACGCGACAATAGAGAGCGAGCCCGTCGACAAACTGGAAGTGAAGTTCGCCGCGCCTCACCGGGTCATGGACTACGATGCCCAACTCCTCGTTCACCTCACGCACCGCACACTGCATGTAGGACTCGCCGGGATCCAGGCGTCCGCCGGGGCCGTTGATTTTGCCCGCGCCGAGACCACGCTTCTTGCGGATGAGCAGGACCTGGCCGTCCTGCACTACAAACAGCAGAGTGGCACGCATCGTCGGTTCCCAGGTCGCCCAGTCGGTCATGTGAGCGAGCGTAGCCACGCCGGCCCGGCGCGCCACTGTGACGGGAATGTTCCCGTCTCGCTTGTCGCCGTGCGCCGCGAATGCTTTTTCTTTTGGCGGCCATAGCCCGCCATCTGGAGTTTGTCCCTATTTGCGCCAAGAGGGATGCCAGGAGAGGAGGATTCTGGCATCGGCAAGCATTGTCAGCTATCGTCCAAGCACCTTGACTAAGAAAATCTTGCACCCTTTGAGCACAGATTTCAGCGGACGATTGAAGCTGGAGGTGGGACGAGACCTCCCGGGCTCGTAGGCGGTGGGAGCGTGGTGACCGAAGCCCGTTCTTCGCCTTCTCAAGCGGTGCCCCAAGCTAGAGAAGGCGATGAGCCATGAGGCGGCCATCGCGAAGTCTCCGGGTGTGAATCACGCGACCATCACCCGAGAAGTGGAGACTTTTCACTCACAGCACGCCTTCACCGCCTACGCGCCCGGGAGGTCGCGTCCCACCCCAATGCCCCCTCCTCTCATTCGCTTAGGCGTCGTTTCGTTAACAAAACACCAGGGAAAACGTACAGACACCAAGCCGCGGACGACGCCCACGGCCATCATGGCGTAATCTCTGCTTGACCGCAGAGCCGGTCAGGCGGCAGTTCCGTCATGTCCGCTCGCGTCCGCCGCTCCCAAGTTCCCGCGACCCAGGCTGACCCGCCACGGCCGCCGCTGCCAGCGGAGACGTATCGGGCGCTTTTTGCCCACAGTCCGGTGCCGACACTGGTGTGCGACACGGATGGGAATTTCGTTGAGGTCAATCAGGCATTCGCGCAGTTGTTCGGGTACTCGCGCCGGGAGCTGGTCGGCGGGCGGGTCAGTGTGGTGACACACCCACTGGATCTGGCAGAGCATCGCGAGCGGCTGGAGGGATTTCGCGGCGGGAAGGCGGATGCCTTCGCCACGCGCAAGCGGTATCTGACCAAGGACGGGCGCACTCTTTGGGGCGAGAGCCACGCCCGACTGGTCCGGGACGCGGATGGGTTGCCCCGCTGGATTGTGGCGCAGATTTTCGACCGCACCGAGGAGCAGATCACCGCGGAACAAGCGCGGGAATCCGAGCAGCAACTCCAGGCCATCCTCGACAACTCATCCGCTGTCATCTTCGTCAAGGATTTGCAAGGGCGCTACATCATGGTCAATCGCCGCTTCGAGCAGCTCCACCGCCTGGTCCGCAGCAGCGTGCTCGGGCGCACCGACCGCCAGCTCTTCGACGCCAAGATCGCCCGTGTTCTCCGCCGGCACGATCAGGCCATCATCGCGGCCGGCCGCGAAACCCAACTCGAGGAGGAAATGCTCTTCGGCAACGAGCTGCGCACGTTCATCAGCCTCAAATTCCCGCTGCGCAATCTCGAAGGCGACATCGTCGCCATCGCCGGCATGTCGACCGACATCACCCGCCGCAAACGCGCCGAGACGCGCCTCAAAGTGCTCAACGAGCGCCTGCTCCGCGCCAACGACGAGCTCAAAAAAACTCAGCTCCAGCTAATTCAGGCCGAAAAGCTCGAATCGATCGGACGCTTGGCCGCCGGGGTCGCCCACGAAGTGAAAAACCCGCTGGCCCTGCTCCTCATGGGGGTCGAGTATCTGGAGAGCCACGTACCGACCGGCGACGAGCATGTGCCGGCCATTCTAAAGGAAATGCGCGAGGCCATCACTCGCGCCGAACGCATCATCGTCGGCATGGTCGATTTTTCGAGCCACCGCCAGCTCGACTGGCAGACCGTCCATCTCAACCAGATCATCGAGGGGGCCGCCCTGCTCACACGACACCAGTTCACCCGCAAAAGCGTTCGCCTGAAAAAAAACTTCGACCGCCAGCTCCCACCGATC
The DNA here is from genome assembly GCA_046155625.1 of Verrucomicrobiales bacterium. GTDB lineage: Bacteria > Verrucomicrobiota > Verrucomicrobiia > Verrucomicrobiales > V1-33 > CAJBME01. The sequence continues at coordinate 91,733 of JBJXFS010000359.1, forward strand.
CGGGCCGACAAGACGCGCATCGAGCAGGTCATCGTCAATCTATTCATCAATGCCGTCCAGGCCGTCAAAAAAGGCGGCCGCGTCTCGGTCGCCACGTGGTCCCGCCAGCTTGGCGAGCAGGACCGCCGCAATTTCGGATCCCGCACGGCCAATCCTTTTCGCGCCGGAGACCGCGTGGTCATCGTGGAAATCGCTGACAACGGACCCGGAATCCCGCCGGAAGTGCTCGGAAAAGTATTCGATCCATTCTTCACCACCAAGCCGACCGGGGAAGGCACCGGCCTCGGCTTGAGCGTCACCCGCAAGATCGTCGACCTCCACGAGGGTCAGATTGAGCTGATCAACGCGCCGGAAGGCGGCGTGAAAGTCACATTGACCTTCAAGGCCCAAGAATCAATGCTTCAGTCTTCCGACGCGGTGGGGCCGTCGGGAGAGGCTGACGGGTTCGACCTTTCGCCTGCTCAACCATCCACCGCATCGGCGCCACTCCAACACCATGAAAAAAATTCTCCTCGTGGACGACGAAGTCGGGTTCACCCGGCTCGTCAAACTCAATCTCGAAAAGACCGGTAAGTACACCGTCCGCGTCATCAACGACTCGACCGAGGCTCTCGAGGCCATGCACACATTCGCTCCTGATCTCGCTTTGCTCGACATCGTCATGCCCGATCTGGACGGAGGCGATCTGGTGGCCCAGATGAAACAGGATCCCGTGCTCAAAAAAATCCCGGTCCTCATGCTCACCGCGCTGGTCGCCCAACGGGAAACTGGCGGCAAACCGACCGAGCGCGGCGACCTCACGATGATTGCGAAACCTGTCAGCATGCCCACGCTGATCGCCGCCATCCAGGAAAAACTCGGGGCGTAGCACTCGTGCCACAGCGGATTTCGCGCAGCTCGGAATGGCGTGCGCGAAATTGGGATCTCTCGAGGCCACGGTTTTAATCTCGACTTGGATTTCCGGATCGGGCATCTTGATGGGGCTTATCGAGTTTGCCATGGCCGCCTTTCCAGAGACCCGATGGAGCCAAGTGCTGACCGCTCGGGGAGACGGCCCAAAATCCCGGGAGGCGCTCGAGTCATTGTGCCAGGCCTATTGGCCACCGGTGTATCATTTTATCCGGCATCGCGGGCAAAACCATGCGGACGCCCAGGACTTGACGCAGGGTTTCTTTGCGACGCTGCTGGAACGACGCTCATTCGACACCGTGGATCCTTCCAAGGGGCGACTGCGCAGTTTTTTGCTCACGGCCGTCACGCGCTTCATGGCCAACGAACACGAAAGATCGATGGCCTGGAAACGGGGCGGCCGCGCCGTCCATCTTCGGATCGATCCGGAGACCGCTTGGGACGTGCCGTCATGCGATCCGGGGCACGCGCTGACACCCGAAATCGCCTTCGAGCGCGCGTGGGCATTGCGATTGTTGGACCGGGTGTTGGAAGATTTGGGCCGGGCGGCTGAGGAGGCGGGGCAAGGCGCGCTTTTCGGTGAATTGCGGGGCCTGATTTCGTTCGAACCCCCGCCGGCAAGCTACGAAACCATTGGGACTCGTCTTGACATGTCGGTTTCCGCCGTCAAAGCCGCCGCGCATCGGCTCCGCCATCGCTACCGGGATGCCCTCCGACGTCACATCGCCGATACCGTGGCTCATGAGGAGGAAGTGGAAGACGAACTGAATCATCTCTTTGAAATCTTTTCAGATCCCCTGTCGCCGTGACAGGACGGCATGGACTCCGGTCCCGGCGCAACCTCAGAAAACCAATCCGGAATAATAAGAAAAGCTCCCCTTGTCCTCAGTACCTTGGCTTCTCCTCCACGCCGCCCCGCCAGGGCAGCGTAAAGCAAACGGAGCCCGAAGGGGGGTGATCGGGCGATCACCGCTTTTGCGCTCAGACAACCCGACCAATAGCGCCCCCAACCTCATGAGCCCCCCCATCATATGCCCCGCCTGCGGGCGACGCCTTCGGGCCGGCTCGGGCGGAGAGATGTGCCCAAGGTGTCTTCTGGGAGTTGGCATGCTGGGTCCGCCCACGGCGCGACTGGACGCGGACGGCCCCGAAGTCGCTGATTTGCAGCCCTACTTTCCGGACCTTCGCATCGATTCGATGCTGGGACAGGGAGGCATGGGGTCGGTGTACAAGGTATGGCAAACGGCGCTGGAACGGTTTGCGGCGCTGAAAGTACTGCCTCTGGACTTTGCTTCCCGGCCCGGATTTCGGGATCGATTCACGCGTGAGGCGCGGACGCTGGCGGCGTTGAATCATCCTCACATAGTGACGGTTTATGATTTCGGCGAACGCCACCATCACTTCTTTTTCTTGATGGAGTATGTGGATGGCGGCGATTTGCGCTCACTCATCCGGTCTCGTTCGCCGAGCACACGCGAAACCCTGCATGTGATCGACCAAGTCTGCGACGCCCTCGCGTATGCGCACGAGCAGGGCGTGGTGCATCGCGACATCAAACCTGGCAATGTTCTGCTCGATTCGCGAGGGCGGGTGAAAATAGCCGATTTCGGTGTGGCGAAATTGCTGGGGCAAACGGATACCGGCATGCCCGCCGGCTACGTGTTGGGCACCCCGCGTTACATGGCGCCCGAGCAACTGGAGTCGCCGGTGACGGTGGATCATCGCGCCGATATTTATTCGCTGGGCGTCCTGCTTTACGAGTTGCTCACCGGCAATCTGCCGACCGAGCCGGTGACGCCGCTCCCCCGCTCTGCCACCCGTGATAACCGGTTGGAGGGAGTGGTTCTGCGGGCACTCGAACGGGATCCGAACCACCGGTTCCAACACGCCAGCGAGATTCGGGAAAACGTGAGGCAATTATTGGCGCCAAAGAGAACTCGCGGACGCGTTTGGGCATTCGGCGGCTTGGCGGTGGGGGCGAGCGCGGCAGCAGCGGCTCTGATGCTCAAGACGACTGACTCGCATTCGGTCGAGCCAGACCCGTTCCCGCCGGTTTGGGAAAACTCGTTGGGAATGCGATTCCGACCGGTTCCGGACGTGCCGGGATTGGTTTCGATTTGGGAAACGCGCGTTCGCGATTGGAATGCGTTTGCCAGCGAGCAGGCACCTGGCCTGACCGCCCCGCCCTTCAAACAAAGCGATGACCATCCGTTGACCGGAGTGTCGCTGGACACGGCCGAGGCCTTTTGCCGTTGGTTGACGGCGAAAGAACGGCGAATGGGATTGCTGACGGCAAACCAGCAGTATCGGCTGCCGAGCGATGAAGAATGGAGCCTCGCGGTCGGTCTTCGGGAACCGGCGGCCGCTTCGCCGGCGCAACGCCATCTTCAGGTGCGGGACGAATACCCCTGGGGCACCCTGGCCCCCATTCCGCTCGGAGCGGGCAACTATCCAGACTCCGCCCTGCAGGCGCGCGTCCCCACCAGCCAAGCGGTCGCCGGCTACTACGATGGAATCCCCTTCACTTCCCCGGTCGGTACTTTCGCGGCGAATCCGCTCGGTCTCCACGATCTCGGAGGCAATGTCTGGGAATTGACCTCGTCACCCTTTTCGCCGGAGATGGCCAAGCCCACGTGGCGCGGTGGGTCTTGGGCCTTCCCCGATACGGCCAGTGGCTTCGACTTTCTGCTCTCGTCCTTCCGACTGACCGAAGGGATCGACCTGCCGCCATCGACGTGCGGTTTTCGCATCGTTCGCGCGCAGGTCGACTCCTTGCCCGCGGCGTTGCTCTCGGCCGTGCAGGACGGCGATGCGGCGGCCGTGCGCGACTCTCTGACCGTCGGCAATTCCAAACTGGACGAAACCGACGCCTTTGGCCGGACCGCGCTGGCGCTGGCGGTCCGGAGTGCGAACCAATCGATGGTCAATATGCTGCTGGAAGCCGGCGCGCGCGTCGACCTCCAGGACCCCAGTGGCTTCACCCCCATGCATGATGCGGCGAAGGCCGGCCACGCCGCCCTGATCAAGCGACTGGTGGCTCACGGTGGACGGGTTGACGTCCGAGCGGGGGGGAATGGCCTGCGCCCGTTGGATACCGCCGCCGCCGCTGGTTCCATTCCCGTTATGGAAGCCCTGCTGGAGGCCGGCGCGCGGGTGAATCCACCGGGCGACACCGACCCTTCGCCTGTCGTCGAGGCCTTGAGCCAGCGGCACGCGTCGGCGGCCCTTTGGCTTTTGGACCACGGCGCCGACCCCCAGGCCGACCCGCAGCGCACCGGGCAGACACCGGTCGCCGTGGCGGCGCTTTACGGGGAAGCCGAAGTTGTCGCGCGCTTGCTTTCCATGGGGGCGGCGATCGAGACGCGGGCGATGGGTCTGTCGCTGTTGAGTTTGGCGGCGATGGGAGCCGATCCGGAGACCATTCAGTTGCTGATCGACCGTGGGGTCGACACTTCAGAAATCACGCCGCTGGCACTGGCGTGCGCCAGCCAGGCATTGATAGGGGGAGGGGCTGAGCCCGCCTCGCAGGCATCCGGAGCTCCGGAGGCAGAGCGACCATGGGGAGGGGTTCCACCGATGCTGAGGGCCGTGATGAAACGCTTCCTCAATGACGTCGCCACGCGGCGCGCATCCGGAGGCCGGGCTGAATCGATTCGGAAACTAGTCGAAGCCGGGGCACCGATTGAGGAGCGATTGCCCAATGGCCTAACGGTGTTTCAATCGGCCGTCTATGTGGGGGATGGGGAGGCGGTGCAGGCGTTGCTGGCGGCTGGATGTGACCCACAATCCGCGGATCACGCTGGATTCACGCCGTTGCATACGGCGCTCGAGCGCGGCCACCTGGAAATCGTGCGTCTGCTGCTGGGGCGCCAGGTGGCTGTCGGCACGCTGACCGCCGAGGGGCTCACGCCTTTGCACATCGCGTCCGTGGCGGGACGAGCCGAAGCAGTGCCTTGGTTGGTCGCCGCGGGAGCCGAGGTGAATGCTCCTTCGCGCCATGGACTCACGGCCCTCCAGTATGCCGCTGGTTATGGATGGGGGGCGACGGTGGAGGCGCTGATCGGGCAGGGAGCGCGTGTCGATGCTGTGGGCGGCGCGACTCAGATCACGGCGCTGCACCTGGCGGCCGGCGGGCCTGCCGGCGCCCAGGCGCAAATGCGGAAAGACGCGCCGCTGCTTCCCCTCCATGAACCGAAGGCTCCGGCTTCTCCCGCGGCACCGGAGGACCAGTATCTCGCTGCCGTCCGCCTGCTTCTGGATCACGGCGCCAGGGTCGACGTACGGACTTCGGAAGGGGTCGCACCGATGCACTTCGCGGCCCAGCACGATGCCGAACCGATTGTTACCCTTTTGCTCGATCGCGGGGCGGGACAGGAAACGCACGATCTCGAATTTCGAACGCCGCTGCATTATGCCGCCATCGGGAACGCCGCCCGAGTGACGGCGCTCTTGTTGAGCCGTGGAGCGAAACTCAACCCGCTTCTGGCCGCTTCCTCGCCATTCCATGAAGCGACCGCCCGAGGCAACGTCGAAGTGGCCGCCCTTTTGCGCGGACATGGCGCTGATCTTGACGGACGCAATGCACAGACGGCCACGCCGCTTCACCTCGCGATCGATGGCGGTCACCGGCGCATGGTCGAGTGGTTGGTCGAAGCGGGAGCCGATCTCGAGCAGCGTGACGGGGGATGGATGACCCCCCTGCACCGCGCCGTGCATGCGGGGTCCCCTGAGATCGTCCGGCTTCTCTGCCAACGAGGGGCCAATCCCGACGCCCGCGATTTCTCCAGCGCCACGCCGCTTCAATACGCCCAGTCCCTCAATCAACCTGAACTGCAAGCCATCCTGCGCCAAGCCGCCGCCTCGCGGCGCCCGACCGCCACCCGCCGCACGCCATGAAACCACGATTCATTTCGCTCCTGCTCGCCGTTTGCTTTTTCACTCCCGCCCTCGAGGGCGAAGAACCAGCGACACTCGGCCCCAGCGCCGAGGACGGTTTCTCGCTCCTTACCCAAGCTTCCCATGCCATCGATGCGTACGACTTGGCCGAAGCGGAACGTCTGGCCCGCCTTGGGGTCGAGCAGACGATCATCGAGAACGGCGACGAACATCCTGCCGTGGCCAGCGCTTTGACGGCTTTGGGGCGGGCTCTCTTCCGCCAGGAACGATTCGAGGAAGCCGTGCCCCACTTTGCCCGCGCCCTGGCCATCGTCGACCGGGCGATGGGCAAAACCTCGCCGGCGGCTTCCCTGCTGGCGGAAATGGTCATGGAATGCTGGCATCGAGACGGACGGGCCGCCGAGTCACTGGCGGCCGCCGACGATGCCCTCAGCCGGTTCCGTGAGCAGAACGGCGCGGACGAGATCCGACTGCTCACCGCCCACCGCCGCCGGGGAGAATCCCTGATTGCCCTGGGCCGGGTGGAGGAAGCGGAGGCCAGTCTAACCGAGGCACTGGGCCGGTCGCATCGCCTCTTCGGGGAATCGCATCCCGGGACTTCGGAAGTCCAAGGGCGGCTCGAAGAATGCCGGCGTCGCCGGGGAGAGGCCGTGGTGCCGCTTTATGTTGGGCCGTTTGGAAGCCCTCATCGGCTGATCTTTGAGGGAAACGAAACTATTCCACAGGGCGAACTTCAGAAATCGGTCTTCACGCATCCACCCGTGTTCGCCGCCTCGCATCCGGCAGCGCCCATGGCACTTTACCTCAAGCAACTGGAAACTGCGGTGTCGGAAGGCTATCGCCACGCCGGGTTCCCCAACCCCGAAGTGACGGTCGAGATCGATGCGACCGCCAATGTGATTCGCCTGCGCCTCGTGGAGGGAAGGCGTTACCAGTGTGGAAAAGTGATCATCCGAGGCGCCACCGGCATTGATGTCGACGAGCTCACAGCCAACCTCACCACAACTCGCGCTTCCGCCGTGTCGGAAAAAGCTTTTGAGCGGCTGGAATCATCCATGGCGGGTAACCTCAGCAAGCTCGGCACGGGCGCCTTGGGCAGCGGGGAAAGTCTTCCGACATTCGTGGATCCGCTGGTGAAAGCCGAGATCAGCGCCGGGCCCGGATCGAAGCCGCCCCCGACGGATGATCAGGCGGCGGTCGCCGAACAAATCGCGACCCTGCAGAAGCAACAACTTCCCTTTTCCGGCACCCTTGATCCCGTGTGGATGACGGGCGGGCCGGCCCGGTTCTCCCGCGGGGCGGCCGACGGTCTCCACGGCCGCGTGCGTGCCCATTTTTTTGAAATCGGACGAGCGCAGACGGAATTCGCCTGCCAAACCGAAGTCAACGAAACGACGGGGACGGTCGACCTGATCATCGAAATCCAGGACCAAGGGCCGGCCAGCGTCCTCGGCACCGTGACGGTGACTGGCGCCACCAAAAACTCCGCGGATCAGATCGCGGGACTGGCCGGGTTGGTGTCCGGCAGTCCGATGAAACGCCAGACGCTCCGCGATGCCACCAAAGCCCTGTGGCAAAGCGGACGGTTTCGCGACTTTAAAGTGTCGGCGCAGAACCGCAGTCCGAAAGCTCCGGAAATCGATGTCTCGCTGACCGTGGTCGAACTCGAAACGGCACCACCACTGGCGGAGCCCCTGGCCCCCGAACTGCAGGCACTGGTGAAGTGCGCCGCATTTCTTTCCTCTCCCGATCAATGGAACGGAGATCTCGTTGTAGAGTGGAAACCGAAAGCCGAGAAACCGCGCAATGGCGGGACACGCAAAGGCGTGACCTCGACCGTGGTTCAAGCCGCCTATTCATCCGGCGGAGACATCGTGTTGAGTGCGGCTTCGCCTGGCCCTCCGCGCCAAGGGTTTCTTCTGACCCTGCACGATCGCTCGATCGATTTGGTGTCCAGCTCACCGGAGCCGCATCTGGCCTTGAGAACCTCGCTGCCCAAAACTGGCGGGGGGATGATTCACTTTGGCATGATCCCTGGCCTCACCCCAGGCAGCGAGTCAAGCCTCCAATTTGGCGCGGGTTTCAGTTCTGCGATGGAAGAAGCCTCGCTTCGCCTGGAAATCGCCGTACCTCCCGCGTTTTTCCTGGAAAAAGGCTTGCGCTCGAAGCTGCGCACTTCGCGGCGACGCGGTCAAATGACCTTGGTAAGCGACACTCTCGGCCGGCTCCGGCTCGACCAGGCCAGCGGCCGCCTTATCGAGTGGGTCTCGCATGACACCGAGGCCAATACCCTGACTTGGCGCATTCAGCCTAATGTGGTGCAAAAGCTGGTTGCCGAGACAGCGACGATCCGAAAAAAAATTCCGGAAAGCGGGGAAATCGAAATGAGCCTGCTCACGGCTGCCGGATTGGGGATGTGGGCGTTGTTCCAGAGCGACCTGTTGGACGCGGAACGCGGTGTCGGCACTCCTCCTCCAAAGGAAGGACCCGGCGGAGGCTTGGAATGGCTCAAGGCGTCGGATTCCAAGGCCATGCCCGTCGCGATGCGCCTGATCCGCGCGATCGATCCTGTGCTGGTGCGGGTCCAGGCGGCCATTCTGGGCGCCGTGGGTACCACCGGCACCAATCCCGGAAGCGCTCCCTCATTTTCCATTCCGGTGGACTTGGCCGCGGTGGCCAAGGGTGGCTCGATGCTGAGTTGGGTGGGCCCGTCGGTTTTCGCCCTCGCCGACGAGTACACGCCGCCCGACTCCTGGCTTTGGACCTTCGCTCGCGAAGTGGCCTATATCACGTCCGGACAGACCCAGACCTCGGAGACCGTTTTCACCGATCTGCTGGCAGATCCCTCGATCGGACCTGTGGGCTGCCTTGTCGCCGCCCAGGTCTTGCAGCGCCTGAAGCATCCCGCCGCTACCGGGTTCCTGCGTCGGGCCACTTCATTGACGCGGGCCGCCGACTTTCGTCGCGATTGGAAGTTGCTCACCGACCGCGAATGGATCGGCCGCGAGATTCTGCAAGCCGCGCTCGATGAATTGGAAAGACTGGATCAAAAGGATTGGGAGGCGCTCGCCCAAGTCTTGCCGGATGACTGGTTCAAGTGGCTGAAGGGCACTGCGGCGGGCCTCACCAAAAGTGCCGGGCGTCCGCTGGCTGACCGGCTGGAGCCTCACTTTGACTCGCTGTGGGAGTCGGTGCTGGCCACGCGGGTGCGTGACTCTGCTTTGCGCGGGTTGGGTCCGGTGGTGCCAAAGGTGGACCCTTCCACCGTCGCCGCCTCGGTGAATGCCGACGTCATCACGCGCCAAGAGGTGGCTGCCGTCCGCCGGATGGGAGATTTTTTCCCGCACCTTCGATCCCAGGGCCTCACGGATGGTGGCAGCGGAGTCAGCGCGGATGACCAGACGGTGGAGCAGTTGATCCTGGCGCGACTGGCCAGACAGTTCCTCGTCGACAAGAAAATCCCCGTCGACGAGTCGTATGTGGACGAGTTTTACCAAAAGCAGGTTGGTGCGAGCGGGAGCGGCTCCGAACAGACCTTCCTCGAAAGGGTCGGCCTGACTCGCAGCGAGTTGCTAGACTTGATGCGGTTGAACTTCGCTTCGACCGTCGTCGTCCAACAGGTGGCGGCAACCGTCGCCGCTCCCACGGAGGCGGCGGTGGAAGCGGCGAAACCCGACTGGGCCAGACGCCAAGGCCGGCGCTATCACCTGCACATGCTGGCCCTGCCGCCGGGAGCCCCGCTGGAGAAGCGACTCGCATGGGCCGATGCGCTCTACGATTTGGTGGCGACTGATGTGCCGTTCGAATCGCTGGTCCAGGCGGCCTCCGGCTCGCTGGGAGGCGCGCATTTGCTCGGCGCCTGCCTGGGTGAAGATGCCGCGCGCACCTTTACAAATCCCTGGCTGGACGCGGTGCAGGCGCTGCAGCCGGGCGGCACCACGCCGCCTGGCATCGCCCCCAACGGCGCCGTCATGATGTTTCATCTGGTCGGAACGGACGAAAGCACCGGAGCGGGAACCACCCCATCACCCGAGGATGTCCGGGCTGGACTGGAGAAGGACGCCAAGCAGGCGGCCGTCCGCCGGTTTTTCGCTCAAGCTCGCGGTCGGGCCACCATCCGCCATTACAAGCCGCCACCCGCGGCGGGGGACGCCTCCCCCACGACACTGGCTCTGGCGGAGTTTGCCGACCGCACCCTGTTTGCACCGGGCGCCTACCAAGCGCTCTTGTGGTCCCGGCTGCGCGACGGGGCAACCGCGGAAGCCACCGAAGTGTGGAATCGATTGGAGAGCATCGACATGAACGAAGAAGCCTGGAAGCAGCTGAGCGCCGGGCTGCTCGACCGTGGGCACGCCGACCTGGCGGAAAAAGCCGCCCGCGCCGCGCTGCGTCACGATCCTGACAGCGCCTCGTCCCATCTCCGTCTGGGACAAGCGCTCGCCGGTCAAAAAAACCTCCGGGAAGCGGAAATCACCCTGCGCCGGTCACTCGAATTGCGCCAGGACCCTGAGACGCATCAGGCCATGGGACTCGTACTGGAAGCCACGGGCCGACTCGACGAAGCGGTCGCCGAATGGCGCGACGCCACCGCCATGGCCCCTGAAAAAACCGACTTCTGGTCGGCGCTCTCGCGCGGCCTGGAAGCGCTGGGCCGTCGCGATGAAGCCAAAGCCGCCGCCAAAATGGCCGCATCCACGGCCAAACCAGAAGTCGTTTCCCCGAGTCTGCCGACTCTGGCGGTGGCTTCCACGAAACCCGGCGCGGCCGCTCGAATGACCCAGCTGGCTGACCTGATGGGGCTCGAAGACGAACTCAGACCCGGCTCAACGTCAACTCGCAAGGCCACTGAACCGCTGCCTCCCCAGCCCCCAGTCGCCCCGACTCCCCCCCCGGGACCGTGAGTGGGTTCTTCCCCATTCGTCATGAATCGCGGCTTCGATGAATTGATTCGTTATCGCCGCAACCCCGGAGTCTCGATCCGGATGAAGTGAAGTGAGGGTCGCTGAAATGACTCAACGGCCTCCGCCAATCCAAAACCACTGCATCCCATGATTACTCCATCCCTTCCGACCATTGTCCGATGCCTGCTCCTGCTCGCCGTCGTCACGCCCGCGGCCACCGCGGCTCAATTCAGCGGGCTCTATGTCTTCGGCGACAGCCTGTCCGACGTGGGCAATACGAGCCTGGCCACCGGAGGCGCCCTGCCAGGCCCAGCCTACTATAATGGACGCTACTCGAATGGCCCGGTCTGGGTCGAGTCGCTCGCCGCCAGCTTAAGCCTCCCCCTGCTGACGCCGAGCCTGCTCGGCGGCACGAACCATGCGTGGGCCGGCGCTTTCACGCAGTCCGGCGGCGCGGTACCCACTATCTCACAGCAAGCGGCCCAATTTGCGGCCACAGGTGGGGTCTTCGAACCGACGGATCTTGTTGTCTTGTGGGGTGGCGCCAATGATTTTCTGCTGAGCGGTCAGACGAATCCCGCCGTCCCCGTGGCCAATCTCGGTGGCATCGTGTCCACTCTGGCCGGCGCCGGCGCTCAGACGATCCTCCTTCCGAATTTGCCGGATTTGGCCGACACCCCGGAACTGCGACGCACAAACAACCCCGCTTTGATGGCTGGAGTCAGCCTCCTCATCAATGCCTTCAACGCCGCCCTGGCGACCCAGATTCCGCTATGGGAAAACACCCACGGAGTCGACATCGTTCCGCTCGACATTTATGGCATCGGCAAGGAACTGAGTGCGAACCCGTCAGCGTATGGTTTCACCAATACGACCGATTCGGCTCTCCTGTCGGGCGCCGCTGACGATGCGGATGCCTACCTCTACTGGGACACGGTGCATCCAACCACACGAGTTCACGAGGTTTTTGCGCACGAAGCCCGGCGGCGCACCGTGCCCGAATCCAGCCCGACCTTCTGGCTGCTCCTCCCCGCCCTCGCTGCCTTCACCGTCCATCGACGCCTCGCTGGACGCGAGTGACGATTGAAGAAGCCAGGATCGCGGAGCATTGGGAGTGGCCGGCTGGGGCCACAAGGCCAGCGAAAGCGTTGTCCCCCAGCCGGCAAATGGAAGGCGAAATCGGTGATTTCTATCGGTGGAGCGGCGGCTTGGTGTCGCTTAGGGTGTCGTCACCCCGACGCATTATGGATCCACGGCGCCACCGACCCGATCGTTATGAAGCTCGCCGTAATGACGGCGGATTTAGCTTCGATCGCTTTTACCGTCAGAACCGCCGGGTGTTGATCTGGATCATCCTGGGGTTTCTGCTCTGGCTGCTGCGATCGTTCTTCAGCCTGATTTTCCTGACGTTTGTGTTCGCGTTCCTCGCCTCGCCGATCGCGGATTTTTTCGTTCGGCGGCTGAACGTTCGGCGACCGATTGCGATCTGTCTGACGTTCGGGATTTTCCTGTTTTCCATGACAGCGGTATCGGTGTTTGTGGTGCCGCAGGTGGCCCGGGAGGCGGTCAGTCTGGTGCGCAACTTGCCGAAGACCGAACAACGGCTGTTCGATCTGCGAAAAAATTTCATCGAACGGCACCCGAACGTCGAGCCGATCCTGATGAACTATTTGCGCAGCACGATCCCGGACGAATCGTTGGAGGAGTTGGCGGTGGTCGAGGCGGCGGCGAATGGTTCACCTCTGAGCCCGGCGGCGCCCCAGGGAACCGACACGGGATCCATTGATCCGTCGGTGGAAACGGCGGACACGCCGCCCGTCGACCCGGCGGAACTCGAATTGCGGCGGGCGGCGCGCCAGGACGAGGCCGTCATTCACCTGTTCATCGGGCACCAAATTCAAAAGATCACCGATGCCATGCCGGGCCTGATTCGGATGATGTGGAGCGCCTCGGCCACCGTGCTGCTCGCCCTGTTGTTCAGCTTCCTCATCTCGCTGGATCTCTCGCGCCTCGGCCAGGAAGTGCGGAATTTGCGCGCCTCACGGCTGCGGGATTTTCACAAGGAGGTGGCGCAGCCTGTGGTGCGGTTTGCCTACGTTGTCGGACGAGCGATTCAAGCGCAGGCAATGATCGCGATGGTCAATACTGTCCTCACGCTGGTGGGCTTGATGATCCTGGGCGTGCCGTCGCTGGCCGTGCTGTCGATGATCGTTTTTCTCTGCAGTTTCATCCCGGTCCTGGGCGTCTTCCTCTCGACCACCCCCATCGTGCTGGTTGCCCTGAACGCCGGCGGCTTGAATCTAGCCCTGCTCTGCGTCGGCATGGTCATCGTGGTGCACGCCGTGGAAGCGTATCTGCTCAACCCCATGATCTACGGAAAGCACCTCAAACTCAATCCCGTGCTCGTCCTGATCATCCTGTTCATCGGCCACCATGCCTTCGGGGCCTGGGGCATGTTGCTGGGCGTTCCGGTGGCCCATTATTTCCTCCACGACGTGTTTGGCGTGCCCATCTGGAGCGATCGTCGCCTGGCCCGCAAAGGCTCGTACGTCAAACCACTCCCCCCTGAGCCAACGGAAATCGATCCCGACCCACTGCCTCCCGCGCCAGAGAGACCACCCGCCCGTCCCAGGGCATCCTGAGGCGACTGCAGCCGGGAATGGCGCCTTGCCCGGGGCCTTGGGGAAAGCTGGGGTTTGGCTCCCTTTCTGAAGACCGATGCCGACGCCGCGGGCGCTATCCACTCGAAAGTCTTCGAGGGGTTCGACGTGCCAGTGGCCGATCTCACGGTTTGATCACTCAGCGGCCAGTGGAGTGGCGAGCGACAAAAGCGACTGACCGGCGAGCGCGCCTTCGTGCTCGAGCAACCAGCGTTTGCGCTCCAACCCGCCGCCATAGCCGGTCAACGTGCCGTTGGCGCCGATGACGCGATGGCACGGGACGATGATGGAGATTGGATTTTGGCCGTTGGCCAAACCGACGGCACGCGAGGCGCCGGGCTGGCCGAGGGAGCGGGCGATGTCACCATACGAGCGTGTTTCTCCAAATGGGATGGTGGCCAGCGCCGCCCAGACACGCTGTTGAAAATCGGTGCCCGCGGCGGCTAGCGGCACGTCAAATTCCCGGCGTCGGCCGGCGAAGTACTCGTTCAGTTGTTCGATCGCGACGAGAAACGGCTCTCCCGATCGCTTCCAACCAACTTCGGGCCCGCCCACCGGTTCTCCCGCATGTTCTTCCAGATAGAGGCCGGTCAACGCCCGCCCGTCCGAAGTCAGCAAAAGGGCTCCGACCGGGCTCGGCAGGGTCGTGAAATAGCGGTCCATAAGGCTGAGGTAAGCCCATCCTGCTGACCATGTCCAGGGGAAGGGAAAGAGGATGAAGGGGAATAATAGGAATCATGAGACACCCCTGCTCCCTGTAAGAAACCCATTTCCCCTACCAACAACCAACAACCAAGAACCAACAACCAAGAACAAGGAACAAGGAACAAGGAACAAATTCCCTTCCCAGAATGGCGGGTACCTGCTCCATTTTGCGGCCATGAATCCCCGAATCCTGCTGGTGACTGGCTCTCTGATAATGAGTGTGCTGATTGGTTTTGTCGTGGCGCGGTCGGGTGGCGCGGCGGCGGGGGTGGCGGGTGGGGCGACGCGAACGCAACCGCTGATCGGGTTGTCGCTCGACACGTTGAAGGAGGAGCGGTGGCAGAAGGATCGGGACCGGTTTGTCGCGGCGGCGGAGAAGCTGGGGGCGAAGGTGCGCGATTTGGCGGCCAACAGCGACGACACGCGCCAAATCCAGGACGTGGAATCGCTGATCAGCAATCGCGTGGATGTGCTGGTGATCGTGCCGCACGATGGCGCGGCGATGGCGCGAGGCGTGGCCGCGGCCAAGAAGGCCGGCATCCCGGTGATCGCCTACGACCGCCTGATCACCGGGGCCGACCTCGACCTCTACATGAGCTTCGACAACATCAAGGTGGGCGAGCTCCAGGCGCGCTACCTGGTCGACCATCTTCCGGGCGGCAAAGGGAAGCTCGTGCGCATTTACGGCAGCAAGACCGACAACAACGCGAAGTTGTTCAAGCAGGGGCAGGACAATATTCTGCAGCCACTCATCGACAAGGGCGACATCCAGGTGGTCCACGAGGATTGGGCGCTGGATTGGAAACTTGAGAACGCGAAGAAGATCGTCAACGCGGCCATCACGGCGCACGGCAAGGACATCCAGGGAGTGCTCGCCAGCAATGACGGCACGGCGGGCGGCGCGGTGCAGGCGCTGCTTGAAGAGGGATTGGCGGGTCAGGTTCTGGTGACCGGTCAGGACGCCGAATTGGCCGCGTGTCAACGGATCCAGCGCGGCCACCAAACGATGACCGTCTACAAGCCGCTTCAGCGGCTGGCCGACACGGCTGCCGCCATGGCGGTCAAGATGGCGCGCCGCGAGGTAATCGTCGCCAATGGATCCGTCGACAACGGCTTCGAGCAGGTTCCCGCCGTGCTCAGCGACATCATCGCCGTCGACAAAGCGAACATGACGGAAACTGTGGTCAAAGACGGATTTCACACCGCCGAGTCGCTCCGATGAACCCATCCGACGACGACACGCCCCCGCCAGCACCGGGTGGGCGGGGGGCTCCCGCGTCCGCGCCGGTGATTCTCGAGGCGCGCGGACTGACCAAACGCTTTGGCGGTGTGACCGCCTTGCGCGACGTGTCGTTTGACCTGCGGGCTGGCGAGATTCACGCGCTCTGCGGCGAAAACGGGGCGGGAAAATCCACGCTCATCAAGACCCTCTCCGGGCTCCATCCGCATGGCACGTATGAGGGTGAAATTCGCATCGACGGGCGCGCAGCGCGGTGGCATGGCCTGGGGGAAGCCAGTCGGGCCGGGGTGGCGGTGATTTATCAAGAGTTGGCGCTGGTGGAAGGCATGACGGTCGCCGAAAACATTTACCTCGGCCGCGAACGCCGCCACGGGCCATGCATCGATTGGGCGCGCACTCACCGCGAGGCCGCCGACCTGCTGGCTCGCTTTCGCATCGCGATCGATCCTGAGGCTATGGTCGAGTCGCTTGGCGTTGGCCAGAAGCAGCTTGTCGAAATCGTGAAGGCGCTGGGCCAGGACGCCCGCCTGCTCATTCTCGACGAACCGACGGCGGCGCTCACCGAGGCCGAGGTTGGGATTCTTCTCGACATCCTGCGCGAGCTGAGGGCTCGCGGAGTGTCGATCATTTATATTTCGCACAAGCTTGGAGAGGTCATGACCCTGGCCGACCGGATCACGGTCCTGCGCGATGGCGCCAGTGTGGCGACCCTGACGGCGGACGAGGCCGATGTGCAAACGCTCATCCGTCACATGGTGGGGCGGAAAATCGAGGATTTGTTTCCCCGTGATCGCTCGAGACCGCCCGGTAAAGAATTGCTCCACGTCGAAGGCCTGAGCGTCGCCGCCACGCGGCACGGAGGAGCCCGGTTGCGCGACGTCACGTTCAGTGTGCGTACTGGCGAGGTGTTCGGCATTGGCGGACTGATGGGAGCCGGGCGATCCGAGTTGCTCCTCCATCTCTTCGGCGGTTGGGGGCATCGCGTGGCCGGGCGCGTCACGCTGCTCGGCCAGCCATTCGATGCGCCGACGCCACGCGAGGCTATTGGCCGCGGGCTGGTCATGGTGACGGACGACCGCAAACGCTTCGGCCTGCACCTCGATCTGCCCATCGGGGCCAACCTGTCGCTTTCCTCTCTCGGCGAAGTCACGCGTTACGGATTGCTCGACGCGGTGGCGGAAGAACAATCGGGGCGGCGTTTGTTCGAGGCGTTGCGCATCAAGGCACCCGGCCTCCAGGCTTCCGTGGGCGGCCTTTCCGGCGGCAACCAGCAAAAAGTGGTGCTGGGCAAGGCCCTGATGACCGATCCCAAAGTCGTCTTCCTCGACGAACCCACGCGCGGCATCGACGTGGGGGCCAAATTGGAAGTCTATCACTTGATCAACCGCCTCACCGCCGAGGGAAAAGCCGTGGTGCTCGTCTCCAGCGAGCTCCCGGAACTCATGGGTATGAGCGACCGCATCCTCATGCTCGCCGACGGCGAAATCGGCGGCTCGTTTGACCACCCGCCCTTCGATCAGGAACGCCTGCTCGCCGCGGCCATGCGCCACGCTCACGATACCCTTGCCGCCCCCTAACCCAGGAATCCCATGACGACCGCCACCGCCTCGTCCGACACGACCCCATGGCCAGCCGCTGGCGCCACCACCGCCACGCTGCGCGCTCTAACCATGCCGGCCATGCTGCTCGGCCTCTGGATTCTGTTCGCCATCCTGTCGCCGCAATTCCTCAGTCCGCGAAATCTCTCCATGCTCATGATTGAGCTCTCGGCCACGGCCACCTTGGCCGTGGGTGTGCTCCTCGTGCTGCTACCTGGCCACACCGACCTTTCGACCGGGGCTGGCGTCGGCCTCACCGGAGGGATTGCCAGCGTGCTGGTATTTCGGCACGACTGGCCGGCCCCCGCGGCCCTCGCGCTCGCCTTCGTCTGCGGCGTGCTGCTCTGGTCGCTCATGGGGTGGTTCATCGTGCGCAACCGGATCCAGGCGTTCATCATCACGCTCGGCGGCATGCTCGCGTTCAAGGGCGCTTTCTGGCTCGTCATCCAGAGCGCGACCGTGCCCGTGGTGCGGGGTGGGAAATCCAACATCTACGCCGCCATCACCACCTATTACTTGCCGCCCTGGGCCGGGTGGGGCGTGGCGGTGGCCGTCGTCGCGTTGTTGGCATGGCTGAGCTGGCGTGGCCGGGCGCGCCGGGTGGCCGTCGGCATGGCCAACGAGCCGATGGAGATGCCAGTGCTTCGGCTCTTTCTCGCCGCGCAGGCGCTGGCGCTGGCGGTCCTCATCTGCGGCCAGTATCGCGGCGTACCTCTGGCCTTCGTCATCCTCTGCGCCGTCGCCGCCTTCGTGCATCTCCTGACCCGGCACACGCCCTTCGGACGGCACCTCTACGCCATCGGCGGCAACGAGGAGGCCGCCGTCGTCTCTGGCATTCCAGTCGCCAAAACCGTCATCCTCGCCTTCACCCTGCTCGGCGGCATCGTCGCCGTCGCCGGATTCATGACCACCGCCTACGCCGGTTACAGCACCACTACCGTCGGCGACCTCATGGAGCTCGATGCCATCGCCGCCTGCGTCATCGGCGGCACCAGCCTGAAAGGCGGCCGCGGCTCCGTGCTCGGCGCCCTCTTCGGCGCCCTTATCATGGCCACCCTCCTCAACGGCATGACCTTGCTTGCCGTCCCACCCGAATGGAAATTCATCGTCCGCGGCGTCGTCCTCGCGCTCGCCGTCTGGATGGACGTCCGCCTCGGCTCCCCCGCCCGTTGAACCACCCTCAGCCCCTCACCCGCCCGGTGGAAGCCAGCCATGTAGGAACCACTTGGCTATTCGTGATATTCGTGTGATTCGTGGTTCCCATCGCGGCTCTTAGGGTGAGTATCCCGACCCCACCTCGTCCGACCGCCGACCGCCGACCGCCGCATGAGAGCGGTTGCGCTTCGAAGAAGAGGGGTACGATAAGAGGATCCCGCATGCCGACTGGCCCTGCACCTCATGTGTCCCGCCGTCAGGCGCTGGCCCAACTGGCCGCGATGAGCGGCGTAGGTATGGGATTGCCTGTGGTGATCGGTCACCGGTTGCCGCGGCCGCGCAACGCAGAGGACGTGGAGACGGATCTCGATTTTGATCCGGCTGAAGAGCGGCGCGACTTGGTCGAAGAGCCCTTGGGATGGGTCCTGATCGGGAATTCGATGCTCAACTCGCGGATCTACGCGCCATTCCTCAATGCGGTGAGCGGCTGGACCTCGCGCAAGTTGGCGGAGGGCGGCACGCAATCAGCCATTTGGTGGTTGTTCTTCAAAAACGTCCTGATTGCCTCCGGTGCCCGGCCGCTCTGGGTCACCGTCTTTTTCCGGGAAAGCGATCTCACGTGGCCTGATTTCCGCGTCCGCGGCAAAAATGCCATCCTGATTCGCCGGCTGCGATCGAGTCACGAGCCCGAGTGGGACCAAGTGATGGCCGGACGTTCGCCCGTGGTCAGCGCCTCCGCCACCGCCGCCAAACGGTTGTTTGGGGTGGAAGACCACGATGACTGGGCCCGCCGACGGGTCACCGACGCGGCGTTCGACCTGACGGCGCTCGAGGGCGTGGGTGGCGGTCAGCGGCGGCTGGAGTTGAATGAATTGTTCTCGCTCGACCGCCTGCGGGACGACATCGACGACGATGGCGGCGGCGGACCGGCGGCGGCGACCACCCACGACGACAGTCTGGCCGGCCTGCCCGATCCAGGCATGTATGCCCAGGCGCCCACCGTTTTCGACCCTTCACCCTCTGGCTCGTTCCTCCCGCACTTCATTGCCTTGGCCGCACGGCACGACATCCGACTGCACTTTCACCGCGTCAAGCGGCGTCCGAACAAAGCGGGTCTGCGGCCGGACCTCCCGATGTTCCGGAGATACCTGGACGATCTTGAGGCGTACGTGCGCGGACACGGTTGCGCCTACTCCGATGAGTCCGGTGACCCCGAACTGACTCTCGCGTGGTTTCAGGACGGGGATCACATCGACAAGGAGCGCCGTCAGGCGTTTGCCGGAAAATTCTGGGCGCTCGTCCGCGACCAGATTGGCCCGCCGCCACCTGGGGGTGGTCGGGCGCCTGTCCGCATCGGGTGAGGAACCCATCGCCCACGACGCATGGTCTTTCAGAGCGTTACCTACTTCTGGTTCCTGGTCATCGTGCTGTCCGGGTATTTCGCCCTGCAGTGGCCGGTGCGCACCGGGCGGCGCTGGGCGCGCACCTCCCAAAACCTCTGGCTGCTCGCGGCCAGTTACACATTTTACGGCTGGGTCACGCCCTGGTGGCTCGCCCTGATCTCGACGACGACGCTGGTCGATTTCACCGCGGCCCGCCTGATCGCCGCCACCGACGACCCGCACCGCCGCCGCCTCTGTCTCACCGCCAGCCTGATCGTCAATTTCTCGATCCTCTGTGCCTTCAAATACTTCGGGTTTTTCGCGGAAAACGTGACGACGGCGCTCGAGGCGGCCGGCCTGAACGCCGGCGGGCTGACGACCCATGCCGTGGGCCGGTTTCTGATCCAAGTCGGACTGCCGGTCGGCATCTCATTCTTCACGTTTCAAAGCGCGAGCTACGTGATCGACGTCTACCGCGGCCGGACGGACTGCCGCCATTCGTTGATTGATTACGCGCTCTTCGTGTCGTTCTTCCCCCAATTGGTGGCGGGCCCGATCGAGCGGTCGGAAAATCTGCTGCGGCAGGTGGACATCCCGCGTCGGCCCACCCTGGCCGGGTGGCGATCCGGCCTGGTCCTGCTCTTCTGGGGGCTCTTACAGAAAGTGGTGATCGCCGACAGCGCCGCGGTGCTGACGAACAAAGTGTTTGCCCTCGACGACCCGTCGTTTCCCATTCTCTGGGCTGGCGTGCTGTGTTTTGGCGTCCAGATCTACGCCGACTTCAGCGCGTACACCGACATTGCCCGCGGTTCAGCGCGGCTGCTCGGGTTTGAACTGCTCCGCAATTTCAATCACCCGTATCTGGCCCAATCGCCCGGCGAGTTTTGGCATCGCTGGCACATGACGCTGAGCACCTGGTTTCGCGATTATGTCTTTATTCCGCTCGGTGGATCGCGGCGCGGAATCGCCACCACCGTGCGCAATGTGCTCATCACGTTCTTTCTCTCGGGCCTTTGGCATGGCGCCAGCTGGAACTTTGTCCTCTGGGGAGTTTTCCATGGCGTCCTGGTGGCCGCCTGGCCGCGGCTCTCGCGTCTCGTCCCCTGGCTGGAGCGTGGTGGCGGGCCACTGGGTGTCGGTATCCGCGTGGCCCTGACGTTTCTACTGGTCCATTTCGGCTGGCTGCTCTTCCGTGAACATCAACTTGCCAATATCGGCCGCGCGCTCCAGCTCAATCCCTTCGATGCCACCACGTCGCACTGGCGCATGGGGTTTGGTCTGGTCGTCGAAACTTGGATCTATGCCTTCCCGCTCCTCATCCTCCTCCCCGCCCTCCAGTGGCTGCGCCTCATTCCCGCGGTCGACGACCCGCGGCTCCTCACATGGCGCTGGAGCCTCGCCCAAGGTGTCGCCCTCGCCGGCTGCCTGCTCGGAATCCTCCTCCTCCGCAGTGAAGTCGGCAGTGACTTCATTTACTTCGCGTTTTAGTCCTCCCTGGCGAGGCGTGGCTAGACTCCAGCCAGTGTGGCCAGACATTGAGGCGGCACGCGTCCAAACGCCTCGTCCCACCCGGAGTCTCAGGCGTTCACTGCCCCGTGACTAATAACGGCGAGCTCGGCGAGCGGCGGCTGCGAGTCCGAGCAACCCAATGCCGAACATCCCGGCGGTGCGGCCGCCTTCGGGAACGGGTACGATTTGCGCGGTGGCGCTGAAGCCGAGTGAACTGGCCTCGTTGCTAAAGAGGGATGGCTTCCTCAGCGTGCGAATGCCCACCGTATAACTGCCTGGGTCGATTAACCATGTGGCATGACTGAAAGCGCTGTCGAGCAACGCTTGATCCGGACTGTCGGCCCAAGCGCCGGAAAATCGCGCATCGGGCTCATCGGTTTCTCCCAGGGGGACGCCGTTGATGAGCACCTGATAGACATCGCCGGGCACGTAAATGTCCGCCACGCAGAGCATCACCGGGGTATTGGACTCCAGGGTCCAAATCTGATCGAAGACAAAGCCACTTTGAGCCGTCCCCTGCTCGTCGGCAACCACCCAACTCCCGTCCAAGGGGACTAAAATCCCGGCCGCCTTCGGGACAGGGACCATCCATCCAAGCGCAAGACTCAGACAAAGCCATGAAGCCGAAGTTTTCATAAGCCGGAGGAGGTTGGGGGCGGACAAGAGCGAGAGGAAAGCAGCACCTCATGTGCCACGTAGCCAGCACGAGATGTCAAGGTTACAGGCTCTATCAGTAACCTCTCTCTTTAGTTACGCAAGCTGAGAATGAGCTAACCCGGAGCGATGCACCGCGGGTTTGTGCACAGGCGCAGGTTTTCAAAATCTGGAGCGCGGCGACAGGTCGCCGCTTTCGGTCGGGCTACAAGTCGCCCGACCGAAAGCGCGCCTACGTCCGCACGCTCTACGCCCGCTTAATCATCTCACTATCATGCCAATATGGCACTAAATGACCCGTGCGCAATTCCGGCGAGGCGGCTCCGGGTCTCGGTGCGCAAAGCGATTCAGTATCACGCACGGAAGGTTTCAGCGCCTGAAAACGCCCTCGCCGGCTTAGGCTTAATAATCCAGGAATCGGAGTCAAGATGCTATAATTTCAATAGGTCATTTCTTGGTCATTGTAAAAACACCATCCCAAGCATCAGGCGGATGCACGGCGAGGTTTTCGCAGCGATTGATGAAGAGCTGAGTGAGGTCATCGTCGAAGCCAGTCTGCGCGGCTTGTTGGAACAAGGCGACGGCTTGCGTGAAGGCGCCGTGGCGGTAGGCGCTCATGGCGTCTTCGTAGGGGGCGAGCGCGGGCGGGGGTGGTTCACTGGTGGGGCCGAGGACGGCGAAGACCTCGACGGGGAGTTGTTTTCCTTTGACGCGGAGCAGGTCGACCGAGCGGCAGTGGAAGCGGTCGGCGACGCGGGCTTTGACTGGTTCGCTAATGAGTAGGTCCAGCCCGTATTCCTTGGTGGCACCTTCGAGGCGGGATCCGAGGTTCACAGTGTCCCCGATGGCGGTGAGTTCGGTGCGGGCTTGGGATCCGAGTTCGCCGACCACGGCATCGCCCTGGTGGAGACCGATGCCGATGGCCAATTCGGTCATGCCGCGAGCCCGCCAGCCGGCGTTGAGCTGGATCAAGGAGGCGCGCATGGCGAGCGCGGAATCGACGGCCTGGCAGGCGTCATCGACCAAATCGTCCTCGCGAGGGTTGTCGCGGAACCGTCCCCAAACGGCCATCATGGCATCGCCGATGAACTTGTCCACGGCGCCGCGGCGCAGAAAAACGATATCGACCATGCGCTCGAAGTATTCGTTGAGCTGGGCGACCATTTGCTGGGCGGTGAGCACTTCGCTCAGGCTGGTGTAGCCGCGGATGTCGGAGAAGAGCACGACGATGGTGCGGTTGGCGCCTTCGCGAATGGCGTAATAATGCTCGGGGTGCTCGACGATTTGTTCGGCGATGTCGGGCGAGTGAAACCGCATCACCGAGCGTTTGAGGGCCAGCTTCTGCCGCCGTTCGAGCAGGAAATCGACGCTCCCGGTGAGGAAGCCGACCAGCCCGTAGGCCAGGAGCGGTGAGCCGATGGGCACCCACATCCCCGCATGGTTGAAGAGGAGCAGCTGGCCAACCACCCCAAGGGCGAGTCCGCCCAGCAGAGTGAGCGCGATCAGCAGGGGTCGACGGCTGACACTCAGCAGCGCCCATCCAAGCAGGGCGCCCGCCGCGACCAGCGTACCGTTCGCCCACCCGGGCAGTGGGGTGACCAGGGACCGCGCCTTGGCGGCGGCATACACCTGCGCGTGAATCCGCACGCCCGCGGTTGTGCCCACCGGGGTTGGATGAAAATCCTGAAAGACCCGCGCCACCGGCCCTAGGAAAATCGTCTTGCCGGCGAACACGCCGCCATTGGCAAACGTCTGGTCCCAGAGCACGGGCGAGAACACCTCATGCAGCGAAATCGGCCGGTACTCGGCCAGGTCGCCAAAGCGCACGAAGTGAGACCCGGTACCGTCCGGCAAGCGGTCGCCTCGTCCTTGCTGGCGCAGGGCCGCCGCGGCGAACGAATGCAGCAGCGATTCGGGCAATTGCGGGTTCAAATGCCGCCGGAATTGCGTCTGCCGAATCACCCCGTCCAAGTCCGGCCAGTACGTCACATATCCAACCCTTTCGTCCGCCGGCCACTGATGGGCAATCAGTCCATCGAACGGAAAATGCACGGTTTCCACCGTCGAGGCCTCGCCCTCACCTCCCGTCTCGCGCCCCACCACATCGGCCGCCAGCACCACTTTTCCCACATGACGATCGAGCGCCTCCCGCAATAGCGCGTCCCCCTCCGGAAACTCGGCGCTCGCCGAGGGCAGCATCAAATCGATCACAATCGTCTCCGCGCCAGCCTCCACCAACCGGTCGATCAGCACGGCATACACCTCTCGCGACCAGGGCCACGGCCGATTCATCAATTGCAGCGCGCGCGACGCCTCGATGTCTTCGGGAAAGGCGGAATTCGCCAAATCCAGGCTCGCCTCGTCGATCCCGAGCACCACCACATCCGGATCGGGCGGCGTCTTTCGGCCGTAGGCATGCACGAAGTCGTAAAGCGTCCACTCCAGCGCTCGAAACGGATGCGCCATCGCGATCGCCAGTTGCCGGTACATCGGCAGCGGTCCGTCCTCCGCTCCCGTCAACGAACGCGTCCAGTCGTCCGCAAAACGCGCCAGCCCGACTACCCCGCCCACCGTCAGCGCGATCGTCCCAAACATGCGCGACCGGCGCTGCGCGGCGGTTCCCGATTGCGGTCGCTTCTTCATCCCAGCCGGATGTCTGGCCGATCGCCCTCCGCCCGTCAATCGTGGCTTTGCTCGTCCGCGAATGGCTTAAATCTTGCTGCATGCTAAAAACTTTCGTTTTCTAGTTCTGATTCTCGGTTAGGCTAACACCTTGCTTTTATGAAATCCCCTCTCGTCTGCCTCTTGGGCATTGGCCTCCTTGCCAGGTGGTGTGTGCCGGCCGTTCTGGCCCAATCGCCCGATCCGTCGCGCTTGGGGGACGCCACTCGTCCCCTGGCCGTCCCCAGTCTGCTGGACGATCCGAGGACCCAACCCACCGGCCTGAGCCTGGAGGAAGAGAATGTCTTCGCACCCGTCTCTCCCGGAGATGAAGATATGGGACAGCAGTTGATTCTCAAAGAGGCGCCCAAAAATCGGTGGCTGAGCGCCCAAGCCGACACATTTCTCTATTGGACCGACAACCCAGCCAACCTGTCCGAGGGCGGTGATGACGATTTTTTCTGGGGTGGTCGGGTCAGCGTGGGCGCCCAGCCGCGCCTGTCCCGCAACCTGTTTGGTGACATATTGGTCAGCCAGCAAATCTACCGGTACGACCGGTACGATTTTCTCGATTACGAGTATCTCGAGGTCAGCGCCGGCCTGATTTATGTCGAGCCGCGCCTCTGGGATTCGATCCTCTTTGTCCAGGGGTACTTCAACCGCATGACGGCCGATGACTTCAGTCAGGACATAGTCAACAGCTGGTCGGTGCGCGCCGGAATCCAGAAGTCATTCCTTTTTGATCGGCGCAACAGTTTGCACGTCAACCTTATGGGTGACTGGGACGTCGACACCGACGAAGCCGCGCTCGACCGGTTCGAGTACATCGCCGACCTCGGTTACGCGTTCAAAATCATGCGCGATTTGGTGGTCGGTGCGTCCTATCGATTTACCTGGTTCGATTATCGCGAGGTCGATCGGGCGGACGCGCTGAGCCTGGTGGGTGTCAATATGGTCTGGTCGCCGCGGAAGTGGATCGATGTCTATATGGCGGCGAGCTATAGTTTCAACGAATCGGATGTCGATGTATTTGACTACGAAGCGGCGACGGTCGGCGGAGGGGTGGGTGTCCGCCTTCGTTTTTGAGGTCCGGCTTCCCAGGCGCTCTTGACTTAATTTTCCCATGAAACTCTTACTTGGAATCACGTTGCTGGCCATGGTGGTGGCCCAGGCCGTCGCTGCCCCCCTGCGGGAGGCGGAATTCACGCGGGTGATCAACGACGTCAAAATCCTGCCCGAGGCGGCCACCCCCGCGCCCGCCAAAGTGGGGGATAAAATCAGCGGGCGCACCGGCGTCGCCACGGGGGTTCAGTCGCGAGCCGAACTGCGGTATCCCGACCAGACGCTGACGCGCCTCGGAGCGAATTCGGTTTTCCGGATGGACCAAAAGACGCGCACCGCGGAGGTGGAGAAAGGGGTGATCTTGCTGCAGGTGCCGAAGCAACTCGGGGGCGCCCAAGTGCGCACCGCCGCGGTAACCGCCGCCGTAACCGGCACCACGCTGCTAGTCGAATACACTCCAGACGGATTCATCAAAATCATTGTCATCGAAGGCGAGGTGGACGTTTTCCTCAACAACCGCCGCAGTGTGTTTCGGACACTGACTCCCGGCGACCTCTGGATCACCCGCGCCAACGACGCCTCCACCATCCCGCTTCCGGTCAAGATCGACCTCAAACGACTTCAGAAAACATCGAAACTCCTCGATGCCGCGGAATTTTCCCAGCTGGGCAATTCCACCCAGATGCAAGACGCGCTCAATGAGCAGGCACGGCTCAAGCAAGATGGCGAACTGATCGCGACCAGCTTCCGCATCGAAGGGCGCGGCCGTCAGGTCACCTTGACTCAAGGTGAGCGCCAGCACATCGTCGGAGGGCGTCCCCTGCCCGTGCGGCGCCCCGCAGAGACCGACCAGCCGGTCCTCAGCAGCCAACCGCCGCGGGCGCCGTCGCCGGAGGTGATTGTACCCAACAAGCCGATCAACGTGGCGGAATCGACCGTCTTCGACGAGCGCTCGGCCATCAGCACCGGTCCAGGCGCCACCGCGTTCAACAGCGCAACCGGCAGCTTTGGCCCGCTGCCAGGGTCCGCGTACGCCCCGCTCGACGACCGGCCGTTCAATGTCTACATGTACGATGACCCGACGGTCTTCACGGGCATCGATGCCTTCCTGGACACGGAGGACTCGTGGTTTGTATTTAAAGGCGATGAAATCTTCCTGTCGGGCGACGTGGTCATCGACACCACGGGCGGTCCCCGTAGTCTGATCCTGGGGTCGACACGCGATTTCCGTTTCACCGACCAACCGCCCTTCGCGGAATCCGGACTGAGCACCGGCAATACGTGGAACCTCGACGATGCCATCGACTCGCTGGCGTTCACCTCGCTTTCCGGTTCGGTCATCTTCGATGACTTCTCATTACTCGGGGGCGCTCAAAATGTGCTTCTCCAGGCCGATGGCCCGACGTCGGATGTCCTTCTCCTCGGGGGCGGGTCGGCTCGCCTCAGCTTGCCCCAAGGCGCATTCGAGGCGGTGGCCGGTCGCGACATTCGGGTGGAGGGCGGGTCGTTAGAGGCGCGCACGGTCGCCCTGCAATCCGGCCGGGATGTCCAGATCGGCCGATCCGAGGCTCCGGCCGTGGTCAAGGCCGCCCAATCTCTCAGTGTCAAAGCACAACAAACGATCACCATCGCCAGCACTTCCCAGCTGCGGCAACTCACCGAGACCGATGCCCTGAGCGTCCTCCTCGAGGCTGCCAATGGATCATTGAATCTGGAACCGGGCGCCACCATCGAAGCCGACGCCATCAACCTTGCCAGCCTCCGCGGCGACCTGAACATCAATGGCGCGAGGCTGTCGGCCCGGGAAATCAATGCCCGCGTCTTCGACACCGGCGGCACCTTGCTGATCAATAACGCCCTGCTCGGACGTGGCGCCAGTCCCGCCGATCTGATCCGCCTCTACGGCGAAGGCGCGGGCGGCGTGCGGTTCACCGGTGACACCACCCTGAACGGCCAAGCCGTCGACATCGCCGGGAGGTCGGTCACCATCGATCCCGGAAGCCGCGTGCGGCTCGCCAACCCGACCGGCACCCGGGTCTTCGCCGATTCCCACAACTACAACAACCGCACCAACGGTAATTTCACCGGTACCGCGCCCGGCCAGGCGGGCGCCCGCCCCGTCGACGTGAACCAGCAGCCGTTCGCCAACCGCCCGGCGCCCTAAACGAGGCCCGGGAGGACGCGTCCACCTCAATGCCGAGTGCTGACGGAACCGGTGCCCATCAAAAGCTCCGCTTCCTGGCCCTCTTCCTCAATCCATCGCTTGAAAGCGGCCGGCTTTATCAGGTTGCGCCGTAGGGCCGTTGTTCGTTTGCTGCCCGACGTCACCGCAGCCCGCCCATCCGCCGCACGCCATGAATCGAATCCCTGGCCGCTTCAATCTCGTCCCTGACTCCCTGTGGCGCCGCATCGCCGTCACCGGCCTCGCTTCATTGGCGGTCGGCATAGCCGGTGCCACCGAGCCGGACGCCTCGCTGGTGCGAGCGAGCGAGTGGCAACCGCCGGAGAAGCAGGCAACCAGCTTCTCCCTGCCGCCCGGCTTTTCGATTAACCTGTTTGCGGCAGAGCCGATGATCAATAAACCGATCAATCTGGCATTCGACAAAAAAGGCCGGCTCTGGGTCAGTTCGAACACCGAATACCCTTTTCCAGCCGCCAAGGATCGATGGTCGGATCCTCAGGGGTCGCGGGTGCGCAGCAGTCAGGACGCGATCAAAATCCTGGAGGACACGGACGGAGACGGGCGGGCAGACAAGGTGATGGATTTTGCCGACGGGCTGAATATTCCGATCGGCGTGCTGCCCTACAAAAACGGGTGTATCGCCTGGAGCATTCCCAACATCTGGTATTTCGCCGACAACAACGGCGACGGAAAATGCGACGAGCGAAAAATCCTCTTTGGTCCACTCGGATACGAAAGAGACACCCACGGCAACATCGCCAGCCTGCGCCTCGCCCCTGACGGCTGGGTCTACGCCACCCATGGCTTCAACAATGTCTCACGCTTCGAAGTGCGGCCGGAAAACCGCGCGGCCCCCGTGGATCCGGCCGCGCCGCGCCAACCGACCCCCAGTTACCAAACCGCCAACCTGCCCCGCGACCAGTTGGACTGGGGCAATTCGCTCGAGCTCCAGTCGGGTAATGTCTTTCGCTTCAAGCCCGACGGCTCGGCGGTGGAAGTGTGGTCGTGGGGCCAGGTGAACCCCTTTGGCCTGACTTGGGATTCGTGGGGCAACCTCTATTCGGCCGACTGCCATTCCAACCCGCTCACCCAGGTCATCCGGGGCGCCGCCTACCCGAGTTTCGGACGGCCTGACTTCGGCCTCGGCTTCGGTCCGGTCCTCTGCGAGCACAGCCATGGCTCCACCGGTATTTGC
This sequence comes from Verrucomicrobiales bacterium, assembly GCA_046155625.1. Classification (GTDB taxonomy): domain Bacteria; phylum Verrucomicrobiota; class Verrucomicrobiia; order Verrucomicrobiales; family V1-33; genus CAJBME01. The sequence goes on from JBJXFS010000359.1 coordinate 120,442, forward strand.
GGTCCGCTCTTCCTCGATGGCGGCGTCTGGGGACCGGAGTGGGACGGTCACATGCTCGTGGGCAATCCGGTCACCTCGCGCCTCAATCATGATGTCATCGAATTTACCGGCGCCACGCCGCGTGCCGTCGAGCAGCCGGATTTTCTCACCACCACGGATCTCTGGTTCCGGCCGGTCGATATCCAGCTGAGCCCAGATGGAGCGCTCTACATCGCCGATTTTTATAACAAAGTCATCGGGCACTACGAGGTCGACCTCAAACATCCGGGTCGCGATCGCGCGAGCGGCCGCATCTGGCGCGTGGTGAAGGAGGGAGTGAGATCAAATACCCGCCGGCTCACCGATGCGCACCGGTCAGCGCAAGCCATTCGGTTTGGAACGGAGTCGCCGACCGTCGACCCGACCTCGGTCTCACCCATCACGGCCCGCCTGCTGGCCGAACGCTGGTTCGGCGGCCCCGCCGCGGACGTCCCGGTCGAGGCCGTGCGGGCGCTTTGGCGGAATGCCGACCCTGGCGACGTCACGTTGCGCCATGCCCTCGAATTGGCTCTGCGGCATGCCCTGACGGCGCCGCAGGGTCTTGCCAGCGTGCCGGTCGAGGGTCTGGAGGCTCAAGCCGTCGCCGCGCTCGCCCGCACCATCCCCACCCCCGAGGCGGCAGGCTGGTTGCTCAAGCACCTGCGCTCGACCGACGCGGCCGGCCCGGAGCTGATGAAGTCGCTCACCAGTCTGGCCCGATCCCTGCCTGCGGACGAAATCTCACCCTTGGTCGCACTGGTCAAGGAGCGGTTCGGGCAGGCTGCGGCGACCCAGGCCGACCTTGTCCAGGCGGTCGCCAACGGCTTGGCCGAGCGCGGCATGTCACCGGATGCCGTGGTCCTCGGCTGGGCTCAGGACGTCGCCGCTCAACGGCTGGCCTCGCTTGGTGACTCGGGCACCCCGGACTGGGAATCGCTGCCCAACACCCTGCAGTCGGCCTTGCCATCCTCGCCGCTTCCCTGGGGCGTGCAAAACCGCCCGTGCACCGACGGAATCCAGATGGTCGCACTCTCCAGCCTGCCCCACCCGGGCGGCGACTGGGAAAAACGCACCGGACTGCTCCGGTCCAAACCGTTTCTCATGCCCGAATCGCTCACGTTCTGGCTCTGCGGTCATCGCGGCCCGCCTGATCGGCCGGCCGGCGACGGAAACTTCGTCCGCTTGGTCGACGCCGCCACCGGAACCGAACTGATCCGCGCCGACCCGCCGCGCCACGACTCCGGCCATCCAGTGCGCTGGACAGCCGCGGAACTGGGTCCCCGGAAAGCCGGCTCGCTCACGCGCTTGGAGATCGTCGACGGCGAGACCAGCGACGCGTATGCCTGGCTCGCGATCGGGCGGATCGAACCGAAGGTCATGAATGTGGAGGCCTATCAGTCACAGAACCAAGCCAGCGCGCAGTTGTCCGCCCTGGCCATTCTCTTGAAACACGCGGCGCCACGCGACCTCCGGGAAAAACTCGCCGCCTTCCTGCCTCCCCCGCCCCCCGCGCCCCCCTCGGTCGTCACCCCCGAACAACGCGCCGAGCTGGATGCCCTGATCGCCGAGCGCTTGGCCAAGTTTTCCGCCGCCACCCCCAACACCACCCACGGCCGCCAAGTCTTCCAGACCCACTGCGCCATCTGCCACGCCATCGGCGGCCAAGGCGCCCTCGTCGGCCCCCAGCTCGAGGGCGTCGGCACCCGCGGCCCGGCCCGCCTCATCGAGGACATCGTCGATCCCAACCGCAACATCGATTCCAACTTCTACCTCCACCTCATCTCAAAAAATGACGGATCCGTCGTCGCCGGCCTCGAACGCGGATCCCTCGGCGAAGTCCTCCTCTGCGTCGACGCCTCCGGACAGGAACACCGCATCCCCAAATCCGTCATCGAAAAAAACGAACTGGCCGGCCTCTCGCTCATGCCCGCCGCCTTCGGCCAGTCCATCCCGGAAAACGACTTCAACGACCTCATCGCCTTCCTCCTCGAACACGAGAAAAGGTCGAAATAAAAAGACGCCAACGACGAGGCTTCGCGCAGGTGCTGGCATTTTAAATCCTCCGAGTGAGCGAAATGCCTGGTGTTGGAGTCCCGCCAGCAAAGGCGGAATCGCCGGCCCGGGCCAAACACTGAGCAAAAAACCACTTCGCCCCTCGCTTCCCGCCTCAACCCTCGATTCCCGCCCCAGCGGCCGATACAACTCCGAGGCTTCGTGCGAGCGCGCGCTGGCGACAGCCCGTCGTCACGCTGCGAAGTAATCCAAAGCGTCGGTTTTTCGAGCACCAGCCTCACGCGCCCAGCACTTCAGGGTGCCGGCCGCTTTGCCTTGAGCCCAACGCTCCACCCGAACAAGGAGAGCGCGTCGCGCCGTCGCCCCCTACCAAGCCTCGGAAAACCCAGTGGATGGGCCAGTCCAAGCGACATGCTGGAACCTGCTAAAAACGAGTCGGAAAACTATACACTCTAGCATTTGCGTCTTAATCTTGAGACAAACAACGACTTACGACATAAACGCGGGGTGAAAGTCCCGGGTGGCGTCGGATTTCTTTACATCGGCGCGCGGGCCGGAGTGGCCAAGGACAGCGGGAAATTTTTTTATAAAAAAATGCGTATGTCTTTCACTATAATCTAGTTAAAGAAACAATACTAGCTCTGAAAAATCGGCTTGGCACTGATGATGCTTAATGTTTTCGTGGGTTTTCGAGACGGGTGTATCGAAAGTCTCCCCATAACCATTCACACTCTCCAACCACCAAAAACACACACAAATGAATTCTCGACAATTCCTAGCGGTCGGTCTTGCCGGCCTCGCCAGTTATGGACTGGCAAGCAACACGGAGGCCGCGCTGTCGCTGGCCTACCAATTCAACGGCAAGGGGAACTGGTCCATCGATGCGGTGGGCAGCAATAATACCCCGGTGGGCTCCATCTCCGCCGAAGTTCCCGTGGGCTCCACCGTGGTTAGGGCGTTCCTGTACTCCAGCCAATACGCATTTTCTGACACGACAGTCGTCCCGACGGTTTCCTTCGCAGGCAACGTGATTTCTGGTGCGGCTTGGACCGCGTTGGGAGACTTTAACCCTGTCGGACCTGGATTTGCCCTCGGTGGGTACCGAGCTGACGTGACGGGCATCGTTTCCGGTTTGGTGGGCGCTGGCAGCGCCGTGCCATTTTCGTTCGATGTTGATAGTGAAGATCCCAATGAAAGCATCGACGGCGAAGTTCTCGCCATCGTTTACAGCAATCCCGCTGAATCCGAGCGCACCATCGCCTTCCTTGACGGCTTCAGCACATCCTTGGGCGACTCCACATCCGTTGACTTGGCCGATCCCCTGACGTCGGATCAGCTGACAGATCCTGATTTTGAAGTCCAACTCTCCCTGGGAATCGGATTCGGTTTCCAACCCTCGAGTCAATTCTCAACCGTGGATATTAACGGCACTCGTCTGACATCCTCGGCCGGTAGCTTTGATGACGGAGAGGCGGCAAACGGAGCGCTGATCACAGCGGGTGGTCTCGGGGACAGCCTCGGCAACCCAGCCGACCCGAATGACAACGCTTCCCCGGACGACGAATTGTACTCCCTGCTGCCCTTCCTGGCTGCCGGTGACACCCAAATCGTCATCGAGACGGAAAACCCATCACTCGACGACAACATCTTCTTCGCTGGTATCAACATTACCGCCGAGGCGGACGTCAGGCCGCCTGGAGTGCCTGAGCATGGCGGCACTTTTGCCCTGCTTGGACTCGCCCTGCTTGGACTGGCCAAGGCCCGTCGCCACGCGGCGAAATAACCTGAATCGTCAAGATTCTCGAATCTCACCGGCCGCGGCCAGCACCAGAGTGCTGGCCGCGGTTTTTTTTGGGGTTGAGACCTTGTGGGAGCGAGCCGCATTCAGTCGGACCGCCAGAAAACGCGGAATCGCTAAGAGCGTCAAAGCCCCGCAGGAGTGGCGACATCCAGGAAAAGGGGCAACCCGAATTCTTCGGAGGTGAGGTCCGTGAGTTCGCCTTCGAGTTCGGGGTGGGCGGCATGGGGTTCGAGGTCCAATTCGACATCGGCCCCGACCCGGCGAGGGAAACCAGGAACCGGCCGGTCGTCGAGCACCGCCCAGTGGAGGACGGCAATCCGTTTTGCGTCCAACTGGCCTTCCATCACATCGATCACTTCATACGTGTGATCGACGAGCAGGCGGTGGTAGGTATCGAGGGTGCTGAGGTCGGGGTCCGTGGCCTCGACCACGCGGGCGCGGACGCGAAGTCGCGGCGGCGAGGGCGCTCGGTCCTTCACGGCGGCGAGGTCGGCGGCGGCCCGGGCGGCGATTTCCTCAATGGAAATGCCGTGGGCGTGCACGGTGATCCGTTCGATGACGGCGTGCGCAGGGTCTGAAGTTGGAGCAGCGAGAGTCGGCCCCATGACCAGCCGGCCGTCGGGCCAGCGGTTCATCCAACCGTCTGGGAGGTGAACCGGATCGCCGGTCCACTGACCGTTGACCGCCAAGCGCAGCGTCTGCCCATCGGCCACGAGAGCGATGGCCACCACTTCGCCCGTTTTCGGTGGGAGAGTTACCGCCCCTGTGGTGTGGGCACCGCCGTCGTCGAGGACGGCTCTAAGAGAACCGCCCAGGCGTTCGAGCGCAAGAAAAGGTGTCCCGCCGGACGCCTGCCACGTCACGAGAGGAAGGGGTGCGCCCTCCGAAGCCGGCGTCGCTTCAGTGACAAGCGCCTGCACGGTCAGACCCCGTCCGGCGCGAACGGCGCCGGCGATGGCCGCATTCGATTCGGCATCCGCTTCGAACCACCCACCGTCGAGCAGGGCGCCCAAATGCGCGGAAAATCGACCGATGCCGCGCGCCTCAACGTGGCAGGCGGGGCGGCGGTCATCGTCTGGCACTTCGTTGGCGGCACGAAGATCGCGCCAGACAAAGACCAAGCCCTGGGGGGAATACGGCCAGTCCGGAGAGGAGGGGGTGGCGTCGGTCGGTTGCTGGGGGAAGCCGGCGAGGGTGGTCGATTCCGTCCCGCCCACCCATAAGTCCGGATAAAAATCGCCGGTTTTATTATGCGTGAGGCGCACGGTCGCTTCCAGGCCGGAAGCATCGGCGGCTAATTTGCCAACGTTGATCTCGGCGCTCAGCCCACCGCTCGAGATCACATTGCGGCTCCCCTGTTTCTTTTTGGTGTAGGGCCCTGTGAAAACGATGAATTGAGGGTGATTGGACCAGCGCGGGTGATAGGCCTCCTTCCCGCGCATATCGGAGATCGACGACAAATTCACCGACCACCGGCGTTCCGGAGCCGGGGCCACCAGCCGCAGGTTGCGATGCGACCCGTCAAAAACCCACGCCACGTAACTATCGTCGGGAGCCAGGGCCGGCCAGCAGCCGAAATCAAGTTTCGTCCAACGGCCGGTCACAAAATCGCCGATCCCAGCATCGGGCCAGGGAAACAACCCGGCAAATCGCTTCCCATCACGGGAAACGTGCACGCTGTCGAGACTCAGGCGGGTTCGTGTCCAGACGGTTTCCCGTTGCTCCGGGGCGTCCAGAGGGAACCGAATCAGCGTGCTGCCGGTCAGGCTGAGCTGTTTCGCGGCATGGGTTTTTTCGAGAGCATAGATCCAGACGCGGCCCGAAGCCGGGTCAGCCCAGGCGGCCACCGCAAACCCCTTGCCCATGGGTTTTGGTTCGCCGAACTCCCAGTCGACCACATGAATGAGCGGACGATAGTGGCGGGCGCCGTCACGCCGCTGCAATCGCTTTTCGGTGAAGACGACGTGCCGCCCATCCGGGGTCAGGAGCGGACGCGCGAAATTTCCCGCATTAGCAATCAACCGGCGCGGCCCGCCCTCGCGGGTATCCCATCCCATCAAGTGCAACGTCTCGCCGTCCGCAAACGTGTCGGTGGTTTCGGTCGACGTGTCGGCCACCCAGACCACGCGCGCCGGTGATCCACCCAGCAACTCAGCAAAACCCCGTTGCGCGCGTTCCTGGTGCGCGCGCGCCGTCTTGCCCCGCGGAACCATTACCCTGGTCGCCGGATCTCGCTCCGGCCGGTCGCACGATGGCACCGCCATGGCCATGGTAACCGCAGCCACTCCAAACCACCGCCGCCACTCCAAGCGGACTTTCCCATTATTACCCGACTCACGCCCCATTAATTGTCACCAAGCGGCAAGTCCCGCCGCCATCAATGGAAATTTGCAGGGGTTGGCCCTCAGCGCGCTTTCCACCCATCGGAGGAACTCGTTGAACCTATGCCGTCGGATCGAGGGTCCGGGACACCCACACAACGACCGCTGAATCGTCCATTAAGTGGGTGTCTCGGATTGGAGCCAGTCCACCTCATGGATGAGAAGGTCGGTTGTCCTAAACTAATGATTTTTAGTGTGTTCCGTTACTTTCGTGGTTGTTCCATCGTCCATTTTAGACGTCCAAAGGGATGGTGAGCGCCGGCTTTCTGGCGGCCTTATTTTTCCGTTGGCACTCCCTGAGCGCGAAGGAATCGGTGGGGGGAGGCGGGCAGGAGCAGGCGGATTTGGTGGGGGGGAGCGCCGGTGAGGGTGACTCGTTCCAGATGTTCCCATGCGTCGTTGCCGAGGGAGCGGCTGCCGTAGAGATCCACGGCGCCCAGGAAATCAGTGAGGGGGAGGCGATTGGCGACGGTGGGGGCGAGGGCCAATGTCAGTTCATCCATATCGGGCCGGATTTCGGCGCGGCGTCTGAGGTTGCTCAGTTCCATGGGCGGATGGTACCGCAGCCCGCTGACGCGGTCCTGGACGACGATCTCAATCAATGTGGGCGAGTCGCGCGGGCTGAGTCGTGGTGCTTCGGCCAAAATGTACCCGCAGCGGGTCGAAGCGCGGTCGGTGAGGAAAGTGAACCTCAGATGGGCGGAGGTGGCCACGATTTCGACGAACAGGGCGCCAGAGATCCAGATGGGGTTTGGACCGGCGTTTTCGATGCTCAGGGTGTCGGTGGCACCAGTGCCATCGCGGGTGAGCACGGTGTCGCGCAGGCTGGAAAGCACGAGCGTCTGCGGGGCCGAGAAGAGCGAGCCGGTCAGAACCACGGCGGCGGTCGACGGCGGTGGGTCGCTGAATTCCGACTGGAGGCGCAGGGCAAGCCGCACACGCTCCAAGGGGCCAGCGGTGATTTTCACCTGCTGGCCGGCGGGCAGTTCCCAGAGGGCGTTGGTGTGAAGGTGGAGCGGGTAGCGGGCCAGGTCGCCGGAACTGGTGGTGCTGTCGATCTGAATCCATTCGCGGGTGGCGGGCGCCGCGTTGTCGGGTTGCTGGCCAAACCCGCCCCATTGCATCGCTTGCAGCTGATCATCGTTGGCCTGCCAGGTCGACTGCGAGACGGGGCCGGCCAATCCCGTCGGAGGATCCAAATCCACGTTGCAGAAGGAAAGCCCGAGTTGCGCCAGGGCGACCAGTTTCTTCTTGGCCTGTCCGCTGTCGCTGAAGCGAAAGCCGTTGGCAAAGGCGAGTTTGGTGCCGGCGGCGTCGAAGCGGGCGGCCACGACTCCGGTGCTTTTGGCGCCCGGGGTGCCGCCGGGTTTGATGCCGATCAGGCGGCTGTCGATGGCTTTCAGGTCCTTGAGCCATCCGTAGCTGAGGTTGGTCATGGCGGTGCTGAACATGCCGGCTTCGGCGCCGAGGAGGACGCGTTGAATCGGGTAGTCGGTGGCGCTGGCTACGCTGCGGAACAGCGGATTGGCCATGGCGGCGCGGGAGAGCAGCCACATGTCGTAGGCGGAGGAATAAGGATCATTGATGTCGGTTCCCGCGGGATTGGTGAAGAGCGTGTCCTTCATGCCGAGTTGCGCGCCGCGGGCATTCATCAGGGCGACGAATTGGATCGCCGGCATCGGGACCACTCCCCACTGGCTGATTTCGCCGGTCATCATGTCGGCGAACGCGTAGCAGGCGTCGTTGCCGGAGGGAAAGATGATGGCATGCATCAGGTCGCGCAGGGTGAACGTCTGCGGGAGAAGATTGACGGGGGCCGGTGGGAATCCAAAGATCGAGCAGGAACTGGTCAGCGGATAGGCGTCGAACATCCATGACTCGATGGTGTACGTTTCGTCGATCCCGACACGCAGCGGGTCATTGGCCGGGCGCTCAGTCGCCTCGCAGGCGAGAAGAGTCGTCATGGTTTTGGTGGTGCTCGCGATCTTGAGCCGCTGGAACGGTCGCAGGGCGTAGACGATGTTGTTTTCACAGTCGGCGGCGAGCGCGGAGCGGCACAGGAGCCGCATGACTTGACGCCACGGCGCGACGTCGAATACCTGCCCCATGTCGTCGAATTTCCGCGGGGCAGAGACACAGAAACTGTGGCGCGCGGCGGCGGAGGTCCGGCCGGCCGCCACGGCATATCCGAGTTGCCCTTCTCCGGTCACTTCATCTCCCAAATCGAGATCAAACCAATTGGCGGAGGCGGCGCCAGGCCCTGTGGGGCCGCCGTCGTGGATGTGCAGGGCGCCGCTGTCTTCGAAGGGGGACAGAATCACATCCTGTCCCGGGGCGCCCACCGCCAGATCACCATCGCCGTCGCCATCGTGGTCACCCGCGGCCACCGCCGAACCATAGCCATCACCGGCCTCATCAGGCCCCCACGAAGTCGGTTGGGCCAGGACAGTCGGCCACGACAGGCCCAATGGAGAGCCCCGTCCGATGAACACCCGGCCCCCCGTATGGCTTCCGGGTGCCCCGATCGCCAGATCCATCGGGTTGCCGTCGCCCCAGAAATCTCCGGCCGCCAGCGACGAACCGAAGCGACCGTTGAACCAAAGCATGTTGGCGCCCCACTGTTGGGCGGAGACCACGACTGGGCTGGTCGTGGAAATCGCGGCGTCCGATGAATTGGCGATGTAGACCAGTCCGCTCGACGGCACGCCGGCCGTCAGTTCGGCGAAGGGCGCGCCCACAATCAATTCGGCCGCGGGAAATCCGACAATATTGGCAATGAGCACCGCCGCGCCAAACCGGTCATTCGGTTGGTTGGCGTGCCCCAAATCCTCGCCGAGCAGGATTTGCCTTCGGGCTGTGTTGAGCCCCAGCGCACCGCCCCGGATCACGAAAACCGCCCCACGACCCTCATTTTCGCCCGTCGCGCCCACCACCAAATCGGCATACGCATCATCCCCCAACCGCCCCGCCGCCAGTGACGAACCGAAGGCATCGCTCCCCTCGATGGCCGCGCCCAGCTGGCCCTGATGAATAATGCTCGCCGACGCCGACAACCCTTCGCCGCTCCCCATGTACACTAGCACCCGCCCCGCCGCCGACCGACTGTTGACCGAGGACGCCGGCAGCCCGAGCGCCAAGTCATCGAAGCCGTCGTTGTTGAAGTCACCCGCCGCCAGCGCCGCCCCCATCTGATGCGCCTCCGCCGTTTCCAATCCGGCGTCCAACGGTGTCAAATAAAGCGCCCCCTTCCATGACAACCCCCAGGGCGTGCCCGGATTGACGATCACCGCCCCCGACGGTCGCGTCGAGGGATTGCTGTCCTCGAAAGGAGCCCCCGCCGCCAAATCATCGTACCCGTCACCATTAAAATCCCCCATCGCCAGCGCCGCTCCATGCCACTCGCCTTCCTCCGCCGTCCCCTTCGATTCCCTCCCTTGCCGAATCAATGCCAACTGGGCCGAAGCCGGTACCACGATGATAAACGCGACAGCGATGAAAATTTTCGTGTGCATGGCAGTGCCCTCCCAGGCGCGGTATTATTTCCAGCCTTATAACCGAAACCCGTCTTCCACTCAATCTCCGATTGCCTGCGTGTTTTGAGACGACTTTTTATTCGAGACCGTTCGCGATGGCGGCGGCCAGACGGGCCATCTCGTGGGGCAAATCCCGCTGAGTGAAGTCCGGCTGCAGCAAGCGTTCGCGTTTCGATCTTGAGATGATCAGAATCGCTTGGCACGCGGACCTTCGACGGGCCTGCACCTCGTTCCAGCCTGCACCGCTCAAGCTCGTGAAATCCGCTTTCAGGAATACCGGACGATGGAGTTCTGCCGGCCGTTTCAGCAGCGGATCCTTCAAGAGATGGTTTCGCAGCAAGACTCCGCCCGAGCCCCATTCATTGTAAGACAACACCACCAATGACCGATCCCCCGTCGAGAATCGGTACTGTTCTATCGGGTAAATGAGCGGAATCCAATGAAGGTCGTTGACTGCGCGTGCTGAATCTATCCCGCGTTCCCCCTCCGTTTGGCACGCCTCCAATTGCAGCACAATAACCGTGATCAATGCCATCCCCAGCCGCGACATGACTTGAATCTATAGACCTTGTGACGGAAAACGAGCGGAGAACGAGGACACCCACTTATCGGTAGCGGAGAACGAGGACACCCACTTATCGGTAGCGGAAAACGAAGACACCCATTTATCGGTTGGTACACCTGCGCCAAAGATTTGGTGACTCGGATTGACTTCAACCTGGCTGTTTCACTCAAGCAGCGCGAATGTGCCTATTCGCTGGGCTGTCCGAGTGTCAGTGACCGATCCATCCGCCGCGACCACCTATTCTCCAGAGTGGGCAAACGCATGGGAGCCTCCCGGTGGAAAGGGATGCGTGGCCCTTGGTCTGCCGGTCGTGGCTTCGAGGAGTTGCCTCAAGCCCAAGCTGAAGACACCCACTCTTTCCCTCCAGTCAGTGCGCGATGGTTTGTTTGTGCTCCCGCCCGGTCCTCGTGTCCAAACGATGGCGCGGAGCTGCCTACCCCGCGGGGAATGGGAATGGGGTGCCGCCCGTCACCATGGGGGCATCCACGCCGCGCTCACGGCACGGCGGCGGAATCGCGGGCGGCGCGGTGGCTCGGTCCATCTCACCGGGCTACGGTTATCGAGCCCTGAGTCTACTTGTTGGAGGGCGCGGGAATGTTCAGGTTGCCTCGGCGTACAGGAGGCGGGCGCCACGATGGCCGTGCAGCCAGTGGCGCTTCTTGGCGCGTGCCCAGGCGCGCAGTCGGTCAAGCTTTCCGACCAATCGATGGAAGAGGCTGCCGTAGCGGGCGACATTCTCGACCCACGCCGCGACATCGAGATCCAGGCGTTGAAGAATCGGGGCCAGATCATCTGATATCCGGCCGCGTTTATCGGCCCGCAGCTCCCGACCGGTCCAGTCCAGCAATTTGAGATAGTCCTCCACTTTCATATCCGAGAGCCATTTGGCGGCGCGTTGACCGCAGGCGCTTTTCGCTGGCGTCAGTTCGGAGGCCACTGGGGCCACGAAATCGACGGAAATGGCCTCCTCGGCCCTGAATCGGACCAGCCAGCGGTCACGGCCCATTTCGGCACGCGCTTGCGCGATGATCGGCTCCTGGGCGGGAGTCGGTACCGCGGGCGCGGCGGCCAGTTGTCGACGTGCCCGAGCCGCGATGGTCCGGTCCTGACCGCTGGTGAAGGGGCTCGTTTCGGGTGACGCGGCCATCCCGGCCCGCACTGGATTCAAGTCCACATAGGCCATGCACGTCAGCAGCGCCCCCTCGTCCTCAAGCCGCTGGCACTTGAACCGCCCTTCCCAGAACCGTCCGGTGCACTCGTCCTCGCGATTGGCCCGACGAGCAATCGGCTCGTTCAGGCATCGCATGAACCAACTCAAGTCCGCCAGCCGTTCCCGGCACTGGGCAACCCGCCCCGGCTCCTGGCACAGCGCCAGAATCGCCGATTCATCCGGCGGTTGTCCCCGTTTGCCACCGGGGCCGGGAAAAAGCGTCAGCCATCGGCGCGCCACTTCGGCATCCGTCCAACCGCGAGCGCGCGCCAAATCGAGCCCAAGAATTACATGCAAATGGTTGGGCATCACTGAATAAGCATACACGTCGACGGCGAAGACATTGGCCAATTCCAGCACTCGATCCCTCACCCAGTCCCGTCGATGTTCAAAATCGCGGCCGGAATACTTGTCCCAGCCACACAGATAAGCGCGACGGACACACCTCGAAAAACAGTGAAACACCCCGCCCTCGGCGGGTTCGACTAATAGACGGCGAGCAGTGGGCATATTTCCATATGTACTCAATCGAACATTATATCAAGCGAAATTCGCAGAATTCAATCGCCGGAAATCCTAAGGATCCAGCGATGGAGGATCTACAACATCCCCCATTGTCTTCATACTCTCCACACGCCCGCAAATCCGACGTGACTCGGCACCGACGCGCCCCCACAACGAGAATTGAGCGCCGAGCTCAAAAAATGGGTGTCCAGAATTCCACCAAAAAAGTGGGTGTCTAATATATCGCCCTAATCATAACTGCCCCTACCAAAAAAGTGGGTGTCTCATATATCTGCTCCCAATAAAGTGGGTGTCTCATATATCTGCTCATCTCATATATCTGCTCAGGCGTATTCGGAGCCATCGTGTCTCGCCCGGACGAGAGTCATGACTTTATTTTTGCCGCGGAAAAGCAATCTGCCTAGAAAAGGTCCGGACTGCTACCCGCTCTGTGTCCATCTGTCCTCTGATGTGGCCCGTATCGATTCGCCAGGCGGCCCCACAATACCTCACTTCAATCTGATGAAACACTGCTTCGTCACCGCACTGCTGGCCGTTCTACTTTGGGGGGCTCGGCATGGCGCATGCCGAGGGGACGCCCAGAGCCAAGGCGGGCATGGCCTTTTATCTTAAGGTCGACGGCCCAAGGCAGGAAAAGTTTCTCAGCCAAAACAGCAACGACTATGCGACCGTGGGCACGTCCAAAGCCGGTTACGTCATCGGCGGCGGGGGCGGTGATTTGACCAACGGCTCCGACCATAAAATTACCCTTGGGGGCAAGTGGCTTTACGAAACCGCCAAGGGGAATGCCGGCTTTTATGACTCCGACACTGGCGACGCGGCCACGTGGAAAATCCACAAGCAGAAGGGCGAGTGCGATATCAAAGACGACGAAATCCGGCACGGCGACGTGGTGCAATTCAGCAACGGCTACTGGACGGACAACTACCTCTGCGACTACGAAAACGGCTATGCCGCTGCGGGCACCTACAACAAGCCGCGCAACTGGAAAACCACGTTTGATTATGACACGCTGAAGGTCAGCAAGGGCCAGGAAGTCTCGATGAACGATGAAATTGACGACGTGGTTTACATCAAAAACCTGGGGGGAGAATCGAACGCCGCCGCGGAAGTCGAATTGTCGCTGAGCACTTCAGATGAGATCGGAGTTGCCAAGTCAAGAACCGATGAATGGCAGGCCGTCGTTGACGGTTGGGGCCAAGGGGGAATTCATCGGCGGCAAAGTCTCCGCGGAAGTCTCGGCCGCGTTCGGTCAAACCTTCAGCGAAGAGCAAACGCGAGTCAGGGGCATCACGACGGGAAAGACCTTCAAGCTGAATTATCCCAAGCCGGCCAATGCGGAGTGCCTCATCATCGGCACGCTGTCAGTGCCCTACAACATGCAAGAACTGGTCTGCGACGATGTGCGGATTCAGATGCGCAGCTTCCATGGCCAAGTCGGGCTGGTGCGGCATGAAACCATCAACATTCCGGGCTACGACCAGAACGGCGCCCTCGTGCCGGTTCTGCAGGCTGAGGTCGACCAGCGCCTGGGAGTTCTGGCGAAAAAGAGTTCCCGCACGGTGGCGGAGATCAGGAACAACCGCCTGCCCGTGTGGTGTTCCAAGGGCTGGGTCGTGGACCAGATGTCGGAAAACAAACCCGCTTCCGTTCCCATCCCCGCTCCGACTCCTAACGTCGATCCGCCCGCTCCGGCCCCGACACCGGCTCCCGCACCCCGTCCGCAGCCGAAACCAGAGACGAAGAAGAAGCCCAAAAAAGAAAGCTGTCGTAGAAGTGGCCGGGGTTGAAGTCCGGAGGCGCGGTGGTGTCCGGGGCCGGTTGACTTCTGAGGAAATCTGTGGTTGTCACGGGATCGCCCGAGCTGTCGATGCGCAGACGGGAGGCCTCGATGCAGACTGTTCTTGCCATTGATCCGGATGCCGATTTCCTGCAATGGGTCGGCAAGCACTTGGGCGCGGCTGACGTTCGGGTGATTGGGGCGGTGGATGCGGACCAGGGTTTTGGGGCGTTTCAGCAGGAGAAGCCGGATTTGGTGATTGCGGAGCTCTATTTGCAACCGGTGACGGGGATGGAGTTGTTGAGGCGGATTCGCCAGACGGACCCGAATGCTCTGGTGATTTTGAACACAGGGTTTCCGCCGACCAATGCGGTGATTGAGGCGATGAAGCACGGGGCGTACGAGTTTCTGCGGAAGGAGTCCTTGAGTTACGAGCTGAGGCCGGTGGTGGAGGATGCGCTGAAGACACGGGAGTCGATGCGGGCGACGGCGGTGGTGGCGCCGCCGTTGGACAACCTGCAGCAGTCGATCATCGGGCAGTCGCCGGTGATGCAGGGCGTGTTCAAGCTGATTGGGCGGGCGTCGCGCTCGACGGCGCCGGTATTGATTACGGGCGAGAGCGGGTGCGGCAAGGAGGTGGTGGCGCGGGCGATCCACAAGTTCAGTGCGCGCCAGCACAAGGAGTTTGTGGCGATCAACTGCGCGGCCATTCCGGAGAACCTGCTGGAGAGCGAGTTGTTCGGCCACGAAAAAGGGAGTTTTACGGGAGCGGTGGCGCAGCGAGTGGGTCGTTTTGAACAATGTGACGGGGGAACGTTGTTTTTCGATGAGATCGGGGACATGCCGCTGCCCGTGCAAAGCAAGATCCTGCGCGTACTGCAGGAGGGCGAGTTTTCGCGGGTGGGCGGCAACCAGACGCTGCGCACGGACGTCCGCATCCTTGCCGCGACGAATCGGCCGTTGGAACGCGACGTCGAGACCGGTCGCTTCCGCGAAGACCTCTTCTACCGGCTCAATGTCATTCGGATCCACATTCCGCCGCTTCGCGAACGCCACGAGGATGTGCTGCCGCTGGCGAATTTTTTCCTCCAGCGGTTGGCGCGTGAGCACCGGCTGCCGCCGCACCGGCTGAGCGAGGAAGCCATTCGCCACCTGGAGGAGCACCACTGGCCTGGCAACGTGCGCGAGCTTGAAAACACCCTAGCTCGCGCCTGCGTGCTCGCCACCGCCGATGTCCTGCTGCCGAAAGACATTCCGCTTGGATCGGCGCAATTGGCGCGCGCGGGAGCCGCCGCCCCACGTCCATCGGCGCCACTGGCCTCCGAGCCATCGGCTCAACCTGCTGCACCTCCCGACTGGGCCGCCTGGGCGCGCCGGCTGCTCGATGAGGCTGCCCGCGCGCCCGGACCGCCGCTCCTGGCCGCACTCGAGCGCGCCCTTATTCTTGAAGCCCATGCCCGCGCTGGCGAAAAAAATGCCGCCGCGGCCGCGAAATCGCTCGGCCTCACGCCCGCCAACTATGCCAAGAAGCTCAAGGCGGCGCAGCAGTGAGTTCTGGCCTCATCTGCCTGCTTGCGTTTTTGGCTGCGGCGGGCGACATCGTGGCCGTTCCGAACCACGGATTTTTGCGCGCCCATGCCGTACTACATTGAAATGCCGTCGCTGAGCGACACCATGACCGAGGGGACCTTGCTGAAGTGGCTGGTCAAGCCTGGGGACACGGTGAGTTCGGGTCAGGTGATCGCGGAGATTCAGACGGACAAAGCGACGATGGAGCAAAACGTCTTCACGTCGGGCGTGGTGCACAAGCTTTACGCGCAGGAGGGGGAAAAAGTGCCCATCGGGGCGGCGATGGCCATGGTGTTGGAGGAGGGGGAAGCGCCCCCGGCAGACGATGCGGCGCCGGCTCGGCAGGCGGTCGCGCCCGCGGCGGCGGTGGGTGGTGGCGGCGCGAGTGGCGGGCCGACGATTCGCCCACGCCCGGGAGTGGGGGTGGCTCCCGCGAGTCGGTCGAGGGGAGGTCGGGTCAAAGCATCACCGTTGGCCCGGAAGATTGCCGTCGAGCGCGGGGTCAATCTCGGCGCGCTGACCGGCACCGGCCCGGGCGGTCGCATCGTGCGGGCCGACGTGCTGGCGGCGGGCAGCAATGGTGGAGCCGCGGCGCCTGGACTGCCGGCGATTCGGCCGGTGGCCGGGCCGGACGACGTGCGTGTTCCGCTTTCGCCCATTCGATCGATCATCGCAACGCGCCTGCTCACCTCGAAGACCCAAATCCCGCATTTTTATCTCAATGTCGAGGTGGACGCCGGTCCGCTCATGGCGTTCCGCGCCCAAGCGAATGCGGCCGAGGAGTCCAAGGGGAGCGGCGTGAAATTCACGGTGAATGACTTTATCCTCAAAGCCGCTGCCACCGCGGCGGTTCAGGTGCCAGCAATCAACGCCTCGTTCGACGTCGATGCCATTGTGCGTTTCAAGCACGTCAATCTGGCGGTGGCGATCGCGATCGAGGACGGCTTGGTGACGCCGGTCATCCACGACGCGCCCTCGAAGTCGCTGAGTGAATTGAGCGCCCTCGTCAAAGACTTCGCGAAGCGCGCGAAGGAAAACAAACTCAAACCCGAAGAATTTGCCAACGGCACCCTGACGCTTTCAAACCTCGGCGCCTTTGGGGTTGACTCGTTCGACGCCATCATCAATCCGCCTCAGGCCGCCATTCTTTCGATCGGCGCCATCGTCAAGAAGCCGGTTGTCGATGCGGCGGGCCAGCTGGCCGTCGGCGAGCGCCTGTGGATCGGCATGAGCTGCGACCACCGGGTCATCGATGGCGCGGTCGGCGCCACCTACCTGCAGGCCCTGCGAAAACTCATCGAGGCGCCGGCGCTGATGCTTGTCTAGCCGCGCGCGGTCACGGTGGAGGGCAATCCTTCACGGCATGCTCGTACGTGCGGCTGTGGCGGACGAATGTCTGGAAGGCGACGCCGACGGCGACCCACAGGCCGGGGAATCCATCGAGAAACCCGCGGCGGAGAACATAACCCCGGAAAAATCGCCAGAGCGGGCGGGTCAGGTTGCGCGGAAGCGACCATTGGCGGCCGGCGACCAATTCGCGCTTGAGATATTCGTCAGAAAAGATGGTGATTTTGCGGATGAAAGTGGCGGTGTCGGGAAACGAATAATGATGCAGGTCAGCCGACAACCGGGCCACGGGACCGGTTGCTTCCAGAAAGTCGTGCTCGGGGGAGCCGGCCCAGCGCGCCCCTTCGCGACGCACCAAGCGCAGCTTGCGATCGGGATACCAATCGCCATGCGTGATCCATCGCCCGAGAAACCAGACTTTGCGGGGGAAGGAAGCGCCGTGGAACCGGGCGCTGCTGCCATCGCGAAAGAAGCCCTCGATTTCGCCGCGCAGGGCGGACGAGACTTCCTCGTCGGCATCCAGGGCGAGGACCCATGGTTGCGTGCAGCGGGCCAGGACGGCATTTTTCTGGTCGCGATAGCCGAGCCAAGCTTGGTGGATAACGCGGGCACCCGCCTGTTCGGCGATGCGGCATGTCGCGTCAGTGCTCCCACTGTCCATGACCACCACTTCTGTGGCCAGGCCCGCCACTGAGGCCAGACATCTCGGCAAATGGCGCTCTTCATTGAAGGCGACGATGGAAACGGAGATTGGAAGCCCCATGCCCAACCCCAGATGGCGATGGCCGGGCGCGCAACGCGGAAATTTCACTCTCGGCGAAAATAATGGCCGATCGTTTGACAAGAACCGACCACGATTAACGTCATGAGCCAGAGTCCCGGAATTCAGCATGGCGTTTCGCATCGACAAAGCGGCCGTTCGCGGTGAGTTGAGCAACGAGGTACGTGGCGTGGTCACGGGGAGAATCTGGCTCGCGGGACGCAAGGAACCGTTGCAGCTCAGTCTCCGTGGCGATTGCCTGCGCGACCTCGCGGGATGCACCGTGCGCTTTACCAACCCGCGCCCGACGCCTGACCCAACCTTGGCTGCGCTCTCCCCGGAACAAGTCGGATTTGCCGGCGAATTGACCGCGTCCCGCAAAGTCCGGCAGCCCACGGTCTCGGATCAGGAGCTCCTTGACCTTCTCGACAAGGGGGAACCGATTCCCTGCCGCGTCGCGAATTGCCTCTACCTGGAATGGTACAGCGAGGAAAACGGCCGCGTCGTCATCGAAACCACCGAATTCACGGTGGGCGTGAGCGTGTCGGCTTGGACCATGACGGCCGAGGAGAACGACCAGCAGCTCGGCTCCAGCCAGCGACAATTCCAGCGATTCATCAATACCATCACCGGGGATGAACCCGAATCCCCGGACGAATCAGAGGATTTCGAGGGCTCTGAAGATTCCGATGACGGGGGCGCTGCCCTCGCCGAGTTGGCCGACGATCCGAGTGGGGATGGGCGTGGACCGCGCCCTGATGATCCCATGCGTGGCGGCGCTGAAGTGGGCCGGGGAGACTCAGGTTCGGAGATTGAGGGGGAGGATGAGGACGCTGATTTGGATCAATCGGAAGGCACTCCATTGAACGAATTCGAATGGGAGCAGGAATTGCGGGATGCCGACCGCCGTGCCGAAGCCTATCAGGAAGCTTTTGAAAAATACCGTGACCATCCGGAGCGGGAAAAAATGATCGCCGCCGCGCTGGGGTGGGATGACGATCCGCTTGAGGACGATCCCGATGAGGCGGCCCTGCTCGGCGATTCCGAGTTGGAGCGATCGGTTCCGATCTACGAGGGCTCCGGTCAGGATCCCTCGTGGCCCGAGGACGACGAGGAAGCGGGTGAGCCCGGCGACGAAGACCCCTTCGGGTCACATCATCCCTTGAGCCAACGCGCCATGGACTTCGCGCTCGCCCTGCAGCGCGAAGCCGAGGAGCGCGGCTTGATGGGCGACACGCCGGAGGCGCGCGACCACAGCCCCGTGCTGTCGCTCATCCTGAACATCATCACGCTGGGCGGCAAACTCGCAGGTGCCTTGGACGGTTGGGCGCAGGGGCTCGACCCTGAACCCGGCTTCATCATCGCCATGCTCAAACGCGCCCAAGTCCCGCTCAACGAGGCACTCCACGCGTTCGACTGCATCGATGCCTCCTCCCTGAATGCCGAAACACGCCAATGGCTCCAGTCACGGAAGCGCGACCTTTTTGACCTGCGGCGCGACATCATCGACCTCATGCACCAACTGCGCACTTCTTGAGGCGGGCGGGCATGGCGTCAGATTTTCGCTGGAAATGCGGCGGGCGCGGCGTAATGATAACAACTATGTTCTTGGGACTCGTATTCGCCTTCGCCTTTCTCGCCGCAGGAGTCATCGCCTTTACCTTCATGGTGAAAGGGAAGGCCTGAGGCAGCGTGGTCGGTCACGCACGGAGTTCGTCGAGCAGACGCTTCAATTCGGCCGCCGGCCATTGGCCGGGCACGGTGGCGTCATCCAGATAGCCGTAGTTGAGCGCCGATCCAAGTTGCCCAAGCAAGAGGCGTGACACGCGTCCCAGCGGCCCCATGCCCATCAGGCTGAGCGGCGAGGACGGTGGGGCCTCGAGCAGGCGGCCCAGGGCCGCCAGATCGGCGCACGACTGAGGCGTGACGGAGAATTTGACGACATCGGCTCCGAGAGACTGAGCCTCGGCGATCAGATCGGCCAGCACTTCCGGGCTCGGTTGCCCTTGGAAATCGTGGAATGACCCGATCACCCATGAGCCATTCTCGCGGGCCTGCTGCACGACGTCGCGAAAGAGTCCCAGATTGGCGATCTCGATATCCACGAGACGGAAGTCCTCGACCAGACTTTGCAACAGCACACGCCGCGGGGTCAGGCCCAGCGCGTTCATGCCGCCCTCACGCGGGTCGCGCACGGTCAGTATCGCCGGAACCGGACACGCCGCGGCCGCCTCGCGCACCGCGGCGGCGGCTTGTGGACAGGCGTCGACCCGGAACTCGACCACGTCGCAGGCCGCCGACACTCTCCCCCAGTCACCACCGGGAGGCACTGCCTCGAGCAAGCTGCCGACAACATTGACGGCTTGCGGCAAAACGGATTTTTTCGATGCGGCCTCCGTGCTCATGGGTAGCGTGTCGTTCCCTTGGGGGCGGTTGGCACCGGTGGAGGTGCGCCGTCTCCTTTGTTCCAAACCATCATGCTGGGCCGCAAGCAGGAAATCAATCTTCAGTTCAGCCAGCTCCTGGACGTGGCGCTGCTGCTCTTCGCGTTTTTGATCGCCTATCAAACGCGCGTGCACTTTCCCGGGCTGTGGTTTTTCTCCGAGGATCCGGCGCCTGAGTTGTACAAGTTTTACTGGCTGTTGGCCATCATCGCCCCGTTCACGCCGCTGGTGCTCGAATACTTTGGCTATTACGAACCGCCGCTGCACAAGCAGCCGTGGCCGCTCCGCTCGATCGGCCAAATGATCAAAGCCGGGATGGTCATCGGTCTGGTCATCGGCGGCATCGTCATTTTCGCCCGAAAGAGCGCGGAGAGCCGCGCTGTCCTCGCGCTGCATGTGGCGGTGGCGCCGCTCCTTCTGCTCGGCAAAGAATGGCTCGTCCGGGCCTACCTGCGGAAAAAAATCCACGCCACCGGCTGGCGCGAACGCGTTGTTTTCGCGGGTGAGCACGCGGAAATGGAGAAGCTGATCGCCTCGCTGCCGCGCTCGCAGCGCGACGAGATTGAGATCGTCGCCCGGATTGACCTCGCCGAACAATCGATCGAGGACTTTGTGCGCACGCTTCACGAGGCGTCGGTCGAACGCGTCATCGTCGCCGCCAACCACGTGCAGTTCGACAAGATTCAGGACATTGTCAACGCGTGCGAAATCGAAGGCGTGGAGGCCTGGTTGTGGACGGATTTCGTCAAGACGTCCATTGCCCGCCCGTGTTTCGACGCCCTGGGTGGCCAGCCGATGCTCGTGTTTCGCTCCACTCCCGAAGCCTCCTGGGCGCTGCTCGCCAAACGAGTCATCGACGTGGTGGGTGCCACGGTCATGCTCATCTTCCCTGGTTTGCCGTTCCTGCTCATCGCTTGGATCGGCACCCGCCTTCAGTCGCCCGGCCCTGTCCTCTTTACCCAGCGCCGCAGCGGGAAAAACGGTCAGCCGTTCACCATGTACAAATTCCGCTCGATGCACACCGACGCCGAGCAGCGCCGGGCCGAGCTGGCCAATCTCAACCAGATGAGCGGCCCGGTCTTCAAAGTCGAGAACGACCCGCGCATCTTCCCTTTCGGCGCCTGGATGCGGAAATTGAGCATCGACGAATGGCCCCAGTTCTGGAACGTCCTCCGCGGTGAAATGAGCCTCGTCGGCCCCCGCCCGCTTCCCGTCTACGAGGTCGAACGATTTTCCGCCGCCGCTCAGCGCCGCCGCCTCAGCGTGAAACCCGGCCTCACCTGTCTCTGGCAGGTCAGCGGCCGCAACAAGATCAAGAATTTTGACGAATGGGTCGAACTCGACCTTCGCTACATCGACAATTGGTCACTCTGGCTCGACATCTCCATCCTTCTCCGCACTGTTCCCGTCGTCCTGCTCGGGTCCGGGGCGAAGTAAGGGAGGCGCGGAGGGTGTCTCGAGTCTTGACACGGCGACGGCCGTTCCGGCACGATGCAGGTTGATGAGCAGTTTCCGTATTCGACCTCATATTCGGGAGTCGGTGGACTGGGACTTGGGGACGGCCCAGGAGCGGTTGGTGGAGCGGTTGGGTCGCGGGGGGAGCCGGTGCGTGGTCATGAATTTTCCCGGCTATCTGACGCTGCGCATCCCGGACGGGGAGCAGCATTTTTGGTCGCCGCAACTGACGATCAGCTTGGAAGGCACGGAGGACGGCCAGACCCGACTGGAAGGGCTTTACGGACCGAACACGAGTGTGTGGTCCATGTATTTGTACGGGTATCTTGGATTGGGCACGGCGGGACTCTTTGCCGGCGTTTTTGGGATTTCGCAGTGGCTGGCCGGGACACGGCCGTGGGCCCTGTGGATTTTGGCCGGAGTGGCGGTCGGCGCGATTGGGTTTTACGTGATGGCACAGCTGGGTCAGAAGCTGGGTGCTCAGCAAACATTCCAGCTTCACCAGGAATTGGAGGCCGCCCTCGGGCGGAGCGTGCGGATCCATTGACCCAGAAAGGGACATTGGAACCACGAAAGTCACGAAACACACGAAAGTTCATTGGGTTAGGACAAGCGACCTCCTTATCCATCAGGTGGACGGTGATAATCGGGCAACGCCTTGGTTTTTCGCGTGTTTCGTGCTTTTCGTGGTTCCCATCCGGGTTTTTAGGATTGATCGTCCGGCCACCGCTGACTCATCGGTCATGTTGGGGCATCCGGGGCGGGATGATGGACGTTGCTAGGCGTGACTATGAAACGAATCGCTTTTCTTGCCGGGGCCGGGCTCGGGTTGGCGCTGCTGGCGGGTTCTTGCGCCACGTCGCGCGCTGGATATGAATCTGCGGCCTATTCGGTGGCGAAATCCGACGGCGCCTTCCAGATTCGAGAATACCCGCAACTCACGGTGGTCGCCACCGCCATGGATCCCGCGCGGACCGAGCGGGACGACCGGTTCATGAGGCTATTTCGCTATATCGACGGCAACAACGCCGCCTCGCAAAAGATCGCGATGACCACCCCAGTCTTTATGACCGGGGAAAATGCCGCGGCCGGCCCCGCTAAAATGGCCTTCGTCGTGCCCGCGGCCGTGGCCACGGCGGGAGCTCCTGCTCCCAAAGCGGAGAACGTCGCCGTGGAATCCGTGCCAGCACGCCGAGTCGCCGTGGTGCGCTTTGCCGGAGTCGCGAACCGTAAGCTGGAAGCCGATCAATTGGCAAAACTGCGGACGTGGATGGAGGCGCAGAAACTAGAAGCGGCCGGGGAACCATTTGCCGCGTACTATGATCCGCCCTGGACCCCGGGTCCGCTGCGGCGGAACGAAGTGCTGGTGCCGATAAAGCCGTAAAGTTTCCACGACATGAGGCACCGGGGCGGCGGTCGATTTCCGTGATGAGGAAACCAATTCACCCCCCGACCGCGCGTCCTGGCAGGACCAAGTGAGGCTCCAGGCGAAAAGTCCCACGAAAGCCAGGAAAAAAGCCAATCCGCCACGGGAAACCGGGTAGCTCCAGCGATTCGAGTATGGGTACTGAGAGCGATCACGGTGGCGGGATCATTCCCGAGGAGCCGCTACTGGCGTGCATAATACGGCGCGAGGCGGCGGGCGTGGTCGTCGTAGGCGGCTTCGAAGAGGGCGGCGGCGCGCTCGGGGCCGCAGAGGATGCCGGCGGTGAGCACGGTGGGCGGCTGGCCGGCGGCCGTGAGTCGGGCGGCGATTTCGGCTTTGAGCGCATTGATGACCAGACAGCCACCCACCGTCGAGCCCGGAGCGACGGGCGTGTCCAATCCGTCGATGGAGACCATGGCGTCGCCGACCGGGGCGCCGGTATCGAGGACGAGGTCGGCGAAGTCCATGAGCTTTTTTCCCTCGGGGTGGCGGCTGGTGCTGGCATCGGCATGTCGGCGCGAGACCAAGGCGACCACCGGCACGCCGCGTCGCTGAAATTCTTCGGCCATTTCCACGGGCACGACATTGCTGCCGCCGGACGAGACGACCAGCGCACTGTCGGTCGGTTGGAGGGCGAAATTTCGCAAGATGCGGGCGGCCAAGCCGGACACGTTTTCGAGGAACATCGCCTGTCGTTGGCCGTTGGCGCCCACCACGAGGTTGTGGAACGTGAGCGACAACTCAACGATCGGATTAAATCCGGGAAATGATCCGTACCTCGGCCACATCTCTTCAACCATGATCCGCGAGTGACCGGATCCAAAAACATGGACGAGGCCGCCCCCAAGAATGGTCTTGGCCATAAGATCGGCCGCCTGTTCGATCACGGGGATCTGCAACGCAACGGCGGCCAGCAAGCCGCGTGAATGTTCAAGATATTGGGCGGCGGGGGACATGGGTCGGTGGTCGGCGGTCGGTGCTCGGTGGTCGGGATGAGTGGAAAGGAGGAGTAGGCGGTGCTGGGGGGATGGAAATTGAAAACTGGGGATAAATGATTGGCGGCGGGCAGGGAATTTTGGTCGGAACTGGAGTCGGTATGCTCTGGACTGCCGGGTTCCGAGGATCACTGGTACGCCGTGGGTGCGGAGATGGCATTCCAGGCGGCGCCGTAAGTTCCGGCCCAGGAGCCGAGGGTGGCCTTGCGAATTTCGACGCGATGGCCTTGGGGTCTCCACTCCATGGTGTCGAGGTGGGAGCGGAGCGGGAGGAAGAGGAAGTCGTCGAGCTCGGCGATGCCGCCGCCGATGACGATAAGTTCAGGGTCGAGGGCGCAGATGACGCCGGCGAGGTGGGCGGCCAAGGCGTGGACGGATTCGGCCCATACGGACTGGGCGAAGGCATCGCCGGCTTGGGCGGCGGCGGCCAGATCGCGGGACATGGTGAATCGTCCGCCGGTGCGGGCCGCGACGGTGGCGTTGCCAATGGCGACCTCGATGCCCCCGGGCGTGCCGGTGATGGTGGGGGGGCCGTGGTGATCGACCGTCAAGTGTCCGAGGTGGCCAGCGCGGCCGAGGTGCCCGCGGAGGAGACGACCGTCGGAAACAATGGCGCCGCCCACTCCGGTGCCAAGGGTGATGAGCACGACGTCGCGCCGGCCGCGGGCTGCGCCGCACCAAACTTCTCCAAGGAGCGCGGCATGGGCGTCGTTGAGGACCGGGACTGGCTGAGGTTGGTCCAGAGCCCTCTGCCAATCGAGATTTTCCAACCCCTGCAGGCGGCCAGGCATGAAAGCGATGGACGAGCCGTCGCGGGCGACCAATCCCGGCGCAGCCACGCCGATGTGCTGCGGGGGAGCGCCCAAATCGCCGGTGAGACGGGCGAGCGCCTTCAAGGCTTCGGCGACGAACGCCGGCCGACCATCCTCGAGCTCGCCGTCGCGCGTTGGTCCTATCCATTTGGCGAGCAGTTCCCCCTCGGGCGTGAAGGCGCCGCATTTCAGTTCCGTGCCGCCCAAGTCGATCCCAAGAATCCAGTGCATGAGGTCAAATTGCAGTAAATGAGGCCGGGGGCGAGCTTAAGGCGAGGGCGTCGCTTCCGCATCACTTGAGTCGTGGGCACAATTCTACGCCGGAACGACTTCACCGCCCACGCGCCTTGGAGGTTGCATCCCACCGGGATGCCCGAGCCCTTGCGGTTGAAATCCTGGGTCTGAGGCAAGCTTTGCCGCATTTTCGGCACTGGCCCCCATCCGAGTCAGTCGCGACGAAGTTGAGCCGGCAGGAAAAAAAAGCTCACCCCATTCTCCAGGGGTGCGTCGCGGGAGCAATCCCCAATCAGCAGGCGGCGAACTATTCCGCGGCCGAAATTTCGGCGGCGGCGGCCTCGGGGGCTGCGGGGGCGGTTGGCGCGCTGACGTTGCGGCCAACTCCTTTGACCTTGGTCGCGCTCTTGCCAACGCGGTCGCGCAGGTAGTAAAGCTTGCTGCGCCGCACGCGCCCCTGGCTGATGACCTCGATGCGATCGACGGCCGGGCTGTGGAGGGGAAACACGCGTTCGACACCTTCGCCGTAGCTGATTTTGCGCACGGTAAAGCTGGCGTTCACTCCGGTGCCTCGGCGCGCCAGGACGATTCCTTGAAACGCCTGAAGACGTTCCTTGCCGCCCTCAATGACCTTGGTGTGCACCTTGATGGTGTCACCCACGTTGAACGGGGTGACGGTCTTCTTGAGGTGCTCTTTCTCGATTTTCTCCAGTATGTCGCGCGCGATCATGACGGCTCAGGGTAAAAATAAAACGACCCACCGAATTTGGCGGGCGGGAGTGTTACGCCGATTCTGGGCGTCGTGCAAAAGGAAATTTTCCATTGGCGCCGGATGGGCTCCCGGTAGCCTCACGGGCGATGACGAGGGAAATTCGTTGGATTATGGCGCTCCTCCTCCTCCTCTGGCCCGCCTGGCTGGGTGCGGTGGAGGTGGTGGATGGGCCGCGGGTCAATATTGAGGGCACCACGGCCACGGTCAGCTGGAAACTCGATTCGCCCGCCGGTGGCACGGTGCGCTTTGGCCCGGGTAAGGATTCCCTGGAGCACATCGAGAAGTCGCCGGCAGTGGCCCGCGAGCACTCGGTTCGCCTCAAGGGGTTGAAACCCGGTGAACAGTATCATTTCTCCATCGGCACGGCCCGCCGCGTGCTGCGCGAGGGAACATTCATCGTCGCCGGGGTCCCACCCTCTCCTCCCGCCGCCAACCCCACCCCATCGCCAAACGCTCCGTCCGCCAGCACCCGCGACCCGGCTTCGCCCCGCGCCACCAAATCCACCGCCGAGAGCACGGCCCCGCCGGCACGACAGACGTGGGCCAACGTGGCCACCCTGCGCGACCACTTTGAGCGCCATGGCCAGGACTTTGCGGCCTCGTCGCCCGAGGATTACGCCGCTCAAGCGTGGCGCTTCCTGCAGCGGGCGAAAAATGAGGGGTTGCCCGCCAAACTGGATCCCGAGGGCACCCTGCGCATTTGGGATCCGAGAACACGCGCTTTCGCGGCATTCAACCGACAGGGGATGACCAAGACCTATTTTAAACCAAACAGCCGCGACTATTTCGAGCGCCAGCCCGGCCTCCTCGTCCGCCTCAAACCGGATCCGGCCACCGACCAACGATGAGAAAAACCACTTTTGGCGGGCGCGCATTGTCCCGGATGAGCCCCGAATTTTTAGTGGACATCCGCGCCTCCTACTTTCAAGAACACGATGCGCAGTCCCATCAAACTTCGTCCCTCTTTTTGCTCCACCTCATCCCATCCGTTACTCTCTTCCACCATGGCCGCCGGTTACATCTGTCCCGTTTGCGACTACCCAAAACTGAGTGAACCGCCCCGAAGCGAATTCGGCGGCGGATCATTCGAAATTTGCCCGTCCTGTGGGTTTCAGTTCGGCGTCAACGATGACGATGAAGGCATATCGTACGAAACATGGCGCCGCCGATGGGAAGCCGCGGGTATGCCGTGGACCAGCGTCGCGCTGAAAAAACTGGATTCCTGGCATCCTGTCGCCAAGCACGTGGCTCCGGGTGGCGCCGCCCTGCGCCGGCCCGGCGATGAGCCGGCCGCGCCATCGCCATCGCCAGCAGCAAAACCGGCGTCACAGGGCGCCGGTTCGGCCGCCAACGCGGTCACCGCCAATCCACCCGCTGAACCGAAAACAACGCCACCGGTCCGCCAGACCCAATCGGCCGCCACGGCGCGAAAACCCGCGGCAACCAAAAGCACCAAGAAAAAAGCCTCTTCACGAAAAGCAGCTCCACCTCCCAAGTCGGCGGCCAGCAAAAAGGCGTCTACCAGAAAACCATCGGCGGCGAGCAAGGGATCATCGACGAGAAAGTCGGCCCGGCGCTAACGCCAAAACATATGAAGTGATGCTCAAGGCACGGCTTTTGGGCAGGCATGGCTCGGTAAGTGGGGGCCGGATCGATGACGTTTTAGGGAATCACCGGACACCGCGTTCCAACTGGTCAAAGTCGATCACAGGCTGCCGATCGGGCGTGGCCGGGCGTGTGAAGCGGGTGTCGAGCGGAACCGGCTCATCGAAAAAGCCGCCGTTTTTGAGGAAGAAGCCGTCGCCTTCGACGCCTCCCGCGTAATCGAGCCGGTGGCGTCCGTGCGCGGTGGCATCGCCGGTGAAATTCGCCTGGGTGATCTCGTGCCATTGGCCCTGCGTATCGCGCACCCATTGGTTGGCGTGGCGACTGGACCGGCTGAGATGGCCATTTTCGGCGCTGAAGTTTTCGAGGAATGAATGGAAGCCGGTGAGATAGCGGTTGGTTTTCGGGCGGCGGAAGCGAGCGATCAACTGCCACTGACCGGCGGGCGCTTCCGATATCCACGCGGTGTACACCGTATTTCCTTCGCCATCCGGTTTGGCGGAATTCAAGAATCGATACGTCGCATTGGTTTTCCACGGATAGACCAAATAACTTTGGCCGCCGGATCCCTCGTTGCCGAAGTCCTTGACCTGGACCCCCTCGCCTTTGGCGAGCAGAACGACCCGGTCGGATTCAGGAATTTTTTTCGGATCGTCGGTCGCGAACGGGCTCCAGACCGAAAACAACACCCAGCGCTCGGTCGGGCTCTTCGTCTGGATGCCGAAATACCCCTCGCCAAATCCATTGGCCATGTAAAACGAGCCGATTGGGTCACCGCCGTCGGGTACGGTCACTTCGCTGTAGGCGCACTCAACGTCGAAGCGGCTCGGCATTTCATAGGCCAAATGCACCGATGGCCCGCGGCGTCCCCAGTAGAACATGTTGCCCGCGTCCGATTTCACGAAGACCGGGTCCAGCTCCGGAGTGGTCGAGCGAACCACCAGCTCGGAAAGCCGTCCAAAATCATCGCCGGTGCGGCGCACTCCGCGCAGATCGACGCGGACATAACCCCTCTCCGCCACCTCAATGCGACCCAGTGGGGATTCGCTGATCTCGCTGCCTCGAGCGGTCACTTCGAACCTTCGGCCGGCTGCCGTGGCGGCGATGGTCGATTCACCCTCAGGCACGCTCAGGCGCACGGCGAGGTCAAGCACGGCCGGCCGGTCGATCCGGAAAAACACCGACCATACCGATTCCGGTTCCCGCCAACGTCCTTCACGGCGCCCCAGACCGTCGCGACCATTTTCCGCGCGTTCCGTCAAATACGCGTTGCCACCCATGGAAACCTGCCACTCCCGGGGTTCCGGTTCGGCGAAGGTCAGGCCGATCCCGCCCAACAGAAGTCCGAGGGTCGACGAGCGGATTCGGGCAGTATCAACAGTCGGCAACAGCATCGGGCGATCGACTCGCGGCCGTGACCAACCGGCGGCGGCCCCGAGTAAGGTCACGGATACCCATGCGGCCCGCCGGCGACAAACCATGGCGAATCAGGAGAGAAATTTTCGCGCACCCAGCAAAGCACCGCCACTCAGGACGAGCAGAATGAGAGTAGCCCCAGCTTCCGGAACGGGCGCTCCAGGAGAGAATTTGGTAAGGACACGCACATAGTCGCCCGGGGTGCTTGCCGTCCAGCGGACGTTCAGCTTCTTGGGATCGATGCCATCGATCGTCGCGCTGTCGCCCTGCTCCAATCCGCGGGCGTTTGGATTGAGATAGGTGACGCCGGTATTCGCCAGATAGTCACTCGCCAGAAGATTGCCCGTGCTCGAGACCACCGCCAAGATATCTGCATCAAAAGTCACGGAGCCAATCTGGCTGGTCCCACCCTCTGGATCGAAGAAAATGTAGTGACTCGCCACGGTCGTCCCCACCGGCAGCGAGCCCGGCAGCCCGGTGGAGGCCAGGATGTTCACGCTCAGGGGAACGCCGGCGACCTGAACATTCTGATCCTCGTTGAATCCGTAGAGATTCGGGTCCTGAAACGTATTGTTCCCCACGGTGTTATCCGGATTGGATTCGGTGAAGCCAGGGGCGAGTTGGATGAAGGTCCCGCCTTGGGTGAAGCTTTGCCCGCCCGATACGACACCGGAAACAATGATGCCCGAGGCACTTGGAATAAGTGCCGCCGAAGCGAGACAAAAAAGGGAGAAGAACGAAGTGGGGGATTTCATGATTACGGTTGTAGTGAGTTTTGAGATGGAGGGATACAGGATGCTCGGATAGCGGTGGGAATCATAAGCAGAATTCGTGCCAAAAATTCTGCAAAAAGTATATTGTTCATTGATAATGAATGACTTGCGATTTTCGTATATTTACCGTACCAGACGTCGATTGGAGGCCATGCTGTAAGAATTTCCGACGCCCTCCGGGCCGCGAGATTGCTTTATTTGCAGTTATACTTTGATATTCAACAGTTTAAGCACTATGGCCGGATTGTAAATTTTGCCGACACCTTTTTGGAGCTTCGGGATTTGCGACCGAGCCGTAAGCGGCGAAAGGTGCCCGCGATGAGCATTGGTACCGAGGAGGCAACTTCCTATGATTTCCTGGTTTTGGGCGGTGGGAGTGCCGGTTATGCCGCGGCGCGCACGGCGGTCGGGTTGGGGTTGCGGACGGCGGTGGTGGACGGGTCGGAGGAATTGGGCGGGCTGTGTATTTTGCGCGGCTGCATGCCGAGCAAGGCGCTGATCGAGTCGGCGAACCGGGCGCTGACCGTGCGGCGGTCCAAGGAATTCGGTGTGGATGCGGAGATGACGTGGATGGATGGTCAAGCGATTATTCATCGCAAGAGGTCTCTGATCGCCGAATTTGCCGACTATCGTCGAGGGCAGCTGGAGGGCGGGACGTTTGACTTGATCCGCGGGACCGCGCGGTTTTTGGATGCCTATCGGGTGGAGGCGCGGTTGCGCGAGGGCGGCGAGGAGCGTGTGATTGGATTCCGGACCTGTCTGATTGCGACGGGCTCGGAGATTTCGATTCCCGAGGTGGATGGACTGGATGAGGCAGGATTCTGGACCAGCGACACGGTGCTCGACTCGGCGAGTGTGCCGGGGTCGCTCATCGTCCTGGGGGGCGGGGCGATCGCGCTGGAGATGGCGCATTATCTCGAGGCGCTCGGGACGCAGGTGACGGTGATCCAGCGGGGGGATCAGCTGCTGCGTGGCATGGACACGGATGTGGCGGAGGCGGTGGCGGATGCCTTTCGGAAGCGAGGCCTGACCATCCACTGCGGCACTCAACTGGGTCGAGTTGAAAGGAATGCGGAGGACGACGTGCGGGTGACTTTCCAATGGCAGGGTCGCCAACAGACGGTTGTGGCGGAGGAAGTGTTGGTGGCACTCGGCCGGAAGCCCGCTGTCGATCGGCTGGGGCTGGCCGAGGCTGGGGTGGAAACCGAGAAGGGCGGCGTGGCCGTTCTGCCAACGCAACAGACGAGCCAGCCGCATATTTTCGCCGCCGGCGACGTGTGCGGTCCGTTGGAAGTCGTGCATTTGGCGATCCAGCAAGGCGAGATGGCGGCGCGAAATGCCGCGGCCTGGATGGGCGGCGAAAAACCGCGGGAGAAGATGGACTATCGGCTGGCGTTGTTCGGGGTGTTCACACACCCGCAGGCCGCGCAGGTCGGCCTCACTGAGGCTGCGGCAGCTCAGGAAGGACGAGCGGTCCGCGTGGCCCGCTACCCGTTTGCCGATCACGGAAAAGCCATGGTGATGGGCGAAACCGACGGGTTCGTCAAAATGATCGCCGATGCGCAAACCGGAGAGATCATCGGCGCCAGCGTGGTGGGTCCAGAAGCCGTCGAACTCATCCACCCAGTCGTGGTGGCCATGCACTTCCGCTGCACCGCCCAGGAATTCTTAAAAATCCCGTTGTACCACCCAACCCTCAGCGAGATCTGGAGCTACCCGGCCGAGGAATTGGCGGAGGGTAAGGGGTAAGGGGTAAGCCTAAGGACCGGGATGGGAACCACGAAAAACACTAAACACACGAAAAACCAAGGCGTTGGCCAACAATTGCCGTCCACCCGACGGATGACAAGGTCGCTTGTTATAACTCAGTGATGTTTAGTGTGTTTAGTGAATTTCGTGGTTGTAGTGTCCCTTTTTTTTTATCGCTTGGTCGACGGTGCGCTCGGAGGTGAGCAAAGTGCGGCGCGGCATGGCGCGCAGGAGGGTTTCGCGGGTGAGGGCGCGGCCGGAGTTGGCGGGGAAAAATCCGAGCAGCGCGCGCTCTTGGCGGGTGAGCACGATTTCGGCCTCATGACGGGTGAGGCGGCGGGCGGACCCCTTCCTACCCCCCCTCACATGACCCACGCACCCGCCTCCAGCGCGCGTGCCCAGAAGCAAATTCCTGCCAGGCACGCATTATGGTGGGGGATGTGTGTTATACAGCCGATCAGGAAGAAGGTGGCTGCTCCCTTGTCTGCATTGAGTGCGCCGCGGTTGGGGGGCGGTGAGCGCCGGAATAGAGCGTTTCAACGACGTTCGATCTAAGGCAGCAGCCATTCCACGGACCAGCGGAGGTATTGCACCGGGGTGTCGAGGGGCGAGAGGATGGTGGCCTCGGAGCCGTGGCGAGTGATGCCGGTTGAAGGGAGGCGCACCCAGTTGAGGAGGTCCGGGCTCGCTTCGGCGCTGAGGGCAAAACCGTAGGGCGTCGATCCGGGGGCGAAGGGCAGGGTCAGGGTGAGTCTGCCGTTGGCATCGATGCGCGGTTGGCCGGTGGGCGCCACGGTGGGAGTGCCCGGGTCGGTACCGGTGGCGAACTCGAAGAAATTGGCGGAGCCGTCGCCCTCAGCATCGGCAAGCGGTGCGGCGGCGGCGCCGGCGAGACCGTGGGTATTCGCCCACTGGGGGTAGCCGTTGGATGGCGTGAAGGAAACCTCCTGCACATGTCCCTGGGCTCCATTGGCTCCGGCCAGCACCCAGCTGAGGGTGGCCGGCCCGGTGAGGGTCAGGACGACCGGCGTCAACGCCGTGCTTTCGGTGAGAACGGTCGCGGCGCCATTGGTCACGGCGCCCGGTGCGGGCGCCTGGCCATTGATGAGGACGCGCAACGAACTGTCGCCGGCGGCGCCGACAAGGTGGGCCCACGTGAACGACAGCGTGCCGGCGCCCGGGAGTTCGGTTTCGAGACGGCTGGTTCCCTTCGCGATCAGTTCCGCGTTGGCGCCGAGGCCGGAGGGTGTCCAGAGGGCATCGCCGTTGGTGGCAATGGGGAGTGCTCGCGCCGTCAGTGCCGCAGACAACGACGGGATCGTTCCCGCGACCAGGTTCTTCGAGCCGTCCATGGTCAGCGTCCACGGATTCTCACTGCTGACGAGCTGTGAGGTGACGGCATGAAACCAGCCGGCGAACTCCTCGTCGGGCGGCGGCGTGGCGATGAGGGTGACCGGTGTGCCCGGCTCATAAACCCCTTCTCCCGGGGCGCTGCCGGCTGGCCAGAGGAACACCGGACCGAGAAGATTCAGTCTGTAAGTGACTGGAGCGTAGCTGAAGCCGTCGAGTTGCCCTCTCCCCTGGAGGGGGCTCGTGGTGGTCCACCGGACGACGCGGAGGCCGTTTCCGGGAAGACTCAGGTAATTCCGGACCCAGTTGTCCCCGTCCGCGGGGTCGGAATCCAAATCGGCGGGTGCGCCGTCGACCGTCAGCTGCGAGGGAAACAAAAAACGCGACCAGAAACTCAGCGTGCCCGGGGCGGTCAGGCGGGCCTCCAGCCACGAAGTTTGCCCCGACTCCGTGATCAAACCGGAGCGGACGCCGGAAGTCAGCCCGCCCCGCCCCAGTCCCGGCAGGGCAAAATAGGGTACTTCGCCCCCGGCTGTTACGGTCAGGCTGGGCGCATCGAGCGCGGGGGCCAGCGGCAGGCTGAACACGGCATACAGGCGCTGCGCTTGTGGCAGGGTCACTGCCAACGGCGAGCCGCTGCCGGTGGCCGCGCCGGCCCATCCGGCGAAATAGCTTCCGTCGGCGGCCACCGGAGCCACGTAAGTCACTCCGCCTGCCGGAAAGAGCGGTCCGGGCGGGTTCGCCTGCACCGAGCCTGCGCCGACGATCTCGATGTCGGTCGTGTAGCTCGGCGGGCCGATCGTGACTTGGTCGACCCAGGCCCGATCCTCGCCGGTGCCCGGAACGCCCACCCCTTTTCGATATGTCCAGCGCAGGATGTGAGTGCCGTCCGGCACCGCCGCGGCGGCGTGAGACCAGCCGGTTTCGCCCGTCAGCGGAGCCGACCCGTGAGCGAGGGCGCCATCTAACTCGCAGCGGAGTTCATCGATTCCGGTCCGGCACGATGCTTTCCACCAGAAAAAAACGGTCGAGGGGCCGGAAACCACGCTTCCATCCACGAGGCCTCGCCGTCCTCGATCAGGCCACTGACGGCCGCATCGACACCATCGTGCGAAACCGCAGTCTGTCCCGACCAGCCGCGAACAGGTAGAAACGCCGCCTCCATAGCTTTGACCGCCAGCGAGGTGTCCAGAGCGTCGGCCAGCGGCATCATTTCCGGCACCGCGTCGACCCACGCGGAGCGGGCCGCGAGGCCGATCGATGGCGGGGTGAAGGTCCGCAGTCCAGGCGGGAAATACAGGGAACCCCAGCGCCATTCGACAGAATGGGTGCCCGCAGGGATGATCACACCGCGCACTGGTAGATGCCGGGCCGAGGGCAGGAACGAACCGTCAACCATCACCCTCACCTCATGGCTGCTCGCCGGAGCACTGAGCCATTCCACCTTGACCGGTCCGGGGAAATTTCCGGACCGGTAGCTGCCGTGCGCGGCCATCGTGCTCTCAATCCACAAGACGGTCGGCCCGGTGATGACGGTCCTGAGTCCCGTGGCGCCCCAGTCAACGAAGAGGCCCGCCATGAGGTCCTCGCCACCGGGCGTGCCCATTGGCAGCCAGCCGGGAGCGGCCATCCAGGCGAGGGCCGGCGTATTGAGGGCCTCCTGAATGCTGGCTGCCGGGCCCACGCGCAGATTCGTGACCGAAACAAGCGGGGGCGAGCCGCTCACCGCCAGATTCATCGCTCCCTCCGCGGTCCACTTCACGGTGTGCGTGCCTGCCGGAATGGTCAGCCGATGCGGACTGGCCAGCCCTCGCGTCGACGAGCCGGCCGCGGCCCCGTCAAGCTGCACGGCCAGCGTCGCACGGTTGGAGTCGGAGCCTCCCGGATCGGACGTCATGAAGAACTCCAGATCCGCGGGCCCGTTGATTTGAGCCTCGGCGACAAAGGTGGAGCCATTGGCTGCCGTGAACTGGCATGTCATCCCTGCCGCCTGCGCCACCCACCCGCCGGAGGGCTCCGCAAACTGAAGCTCGGGAACGCTCACGGTATCCGAAAACGGCCCCGCGGCCGCCATTCGGGCCGACGCGAGGGCGACAAGGATCGCGCACAGAAAGAAAGAGCGGTTCACGCCGAGAATCTGGACCCTGGCCCGATGAAAGTCCACCGAGGTTGGAGGGTTGCGGTTCGGTACCCGGACGAGCCGGAGTCGGACGCCAATGGCGCTCGTTTAGGACTCAAAACTCTGATAATTCAAGTGCCAGGGTGTGTTTGAGAATTATTCAACGTTGAGCTTCCAGCGTTTGTTGCTACACTGCGCCCATGAAACTGCCGCCGTCATAGAGAGTGATTGTCGCGCGTCTAGTGCGACTCATAACAGCCAGAAGCACCTGAATTCCAGAAAAACCATAAAACATCAGGCCGGAAACGAATACCACTCGACCTCAATATGACCGCTATTTTGTACGTATTGAAGGAAGGTGTGACTTGGCGGGCCTTGGACGTACGCGGCGTGGCATGGCAAATAGCGTACGGCTATTTCCGTCGATGGAGTCGGAGCGGACTGCTGGCCGAGGTGTGCACAACAAGACTGGTTAGCATCCCGCGGAGCGCAGCGGAGCCGGGATGCTAACCTTGGTTGAACGATTCGCGGGTGAGGCGAGAGGCGATCAGAGCGGAGGCAGCGCGCCGTGTGCCGAGAGGGGAAA
>JBJXFS010000365.1:0-30176 GCA_046155625.1 Verrucomicrobiales bacterium
CTTCGTTCTTCGTTCTTCGTTCTTCGTTCTTCGTTCTTCGTTCTTCGTTCTTGGTTCTTCGTTCTTGGTTCTTGGTTCTTGGTTCTTGGTTCTTGGTTCTTGGTTCTTGGTTCTTCGTTCTTCGTTCTTCGTTTCTGACGATGGACCCTGTTGATTGAATCCTGAAGACAAACTCACGGCTCAGGGCTCAGGCTTCGACGACCTCGACGCCCATTTGGCGGCAGGTGCCGGCGATGATGCGGTAGGCGGCCTCGGGGTCATTGGCGTTGAGGTCCGGCATCTTCTGCTTCACGATTTCCATGACTTGCGCCTTGTTGAGGCGGCCGACTTTAGTCTTGTTCGGTTCCTTTGAGCCTGAGGCCAATTTGGCCATTTTTTTGATGAGCACGGAGGCCGGGGGCTGCTTGGTAATGAACGTAAATGACTTATCTTTGTAAACGGTGATGACGACCGGGAGGAGGTCCCCATTCATCTTCTGGGTCTCGGCGTTGAACTTTTTGCAGAACTCCATGATGTTGACCCCGGCCTGACCGAGAGCCGGGCCGACGGGCGGAGCAGGGTTGGCCTGTCCGGCGGGGATCTGGAGTTTTACCAACTTGACTATTTCCTTGGCCATAAAAGCGATGGGCGAATAAAACAAACGCCGCGCATTCAGCGCGGCAGAGACGGAGGGAAAGCGGAGTTTAGGCAAGATGAGGATTTCGCAACGGGAAAAATCAAAATCCTTGATTCCAGAAATTTTTCCGCATTGCGGGCCAATGGCTGGGCTGCATAATCGTTAAGTCTTTGTCTCACGATCATTTTCGCATGTCTCACCATCATCCCCATCGCCGGTTTCGCCGGACGCGTATTGTACTGAAGTGTAGTATTTTGCTGCTGCTGCTCACGGTCATTGGCGTGCTTCTGTGGCAGCCATGGGCGCGAGTGGACCGGCCAGCGGACATCAGTCGCGCCGTCCCGCCGGTGCGTCCCGGGATACCCGAATTGCGAGGCGCGTTGCCGGACAATCCGGCCGAGTGGACGGCTTTGCGGAAACTTTGGCAGGACGCGTTGGACAACGATGGGCGGGTTTTGGAATCTGGGGTGGCGGTGCGTGCGACCGGTCTCAGTGCGCGCAAAAGTTTGCAACTCGCGCTCGACGAGGTATTTTCGTTGGGCCGGAACGGGGCGCCCTCGATGGCCGGGCGGATTCGCCCGGTGGCGAACCGCGGTGAGTTGGAGAAGTTTGTCCTGGACCGGGTGGCGGGAGGCGGGCCGGTGACGTATCCGGTTTTGTATGTGAAGGACGCCTTTCGGGTCCCGGGGAACGTCCGCATTGCGACCGGTGAAATCATCACGCTGCTGAATCCCGGTGTCCCGGCGGCTGAGATCGCCCGGCAGTATCAATTGGAAGTTCGTCCGGCGCACAGCTCGGGGGTCGGGCTGACGCGATTCATCGCCCGCAATGCCTTCCGGGCCCTGGAGATCGTGCCGAAGCTGGCCGCGGATCCACGCATTGCGCTGGTCGACCATGATCTGCTCAAGCCGGTTCAAGGGAAAGCCTTGGTGCCGGACGATCCGTTTTTCGGCGATCAGTGGGCCATTGCGCCGGTGCTGGGCGGCGGGGCGGAGAGGGATTTGTACAATATTGGATTATATCCCACGCTTTCCCAACCCCTGTTTCCACCAGAAGCCGAGCCGATCTGGCGGCTTGATAATGGCCTCATCTATATTGCCTGGGGACCATTACAGTTTGTGCCAAATCTCGCCCCGGTCTGGGGTGATTTCGAGGAAAGTGACGATGGATTTCGCGGGCGCGGCATTCGCGTGGGGATTGTCGACGACGGACTGGAAGTGGGCCACCAGGATCTGCAAAGGGCGGTGGCCCCATCCGGCGAACACCGGGGGTATGACATTGAGGAGCAGGCACCGCGCTTTCCGGGGGATGTGCCACCACCTCGTGTGCGGGGTGCCAGTGGGTTCTCGGTCGAACCGATTAAGCTGACCCAAAACCCTCGGTCTCACGGCATGCTAGCCGCCGGGGTGATTGGTGCTCGCGCCAACAACAAAATTGGCATCGCTGGGGTGGCCCCGGAGTCGGTTCTCGTCGGGATCCGCGCCTACAGCTATTCGCACATTGATAACTCGCTTGAACGGCCTGACCCGACGTTTTATCGCCCGATCGAAGGGGACCTGCTGTCACCGACTCAGGACGTAGTCATCGCGGCCGCTTTCGAATTCGCGAAAAACGACGGTGTTTCCGGCGTCAGCCAAGGGAAGCGGATTTACACTGGGACCTTCTATGAGACCGATTTGCCCGGCTTCAGCGATTCCGGCGCGGGTCCGCTCATCCACGTGAAAAACGTCGGATTCGGCGCGCCTGA
The DNA here is from genome assembly GCA_046155625.1 of Verrucomicrobiales bacterium. Taxonomy (GTDB): domain Bacteria; phylum Verrucomicrobiota; class Verrucomicrobiia; order Verrucomicrobiales; family V1-33; genus CAJBME01. The sequence goes on from JBJXFS010000365.1 coordinate 2,364, forward strand.
CTCGGGTGTGATCGACGGGCCGGGGCCGGAGGTGGACGGCGTGTGGAGCAACGGGCAGTTCACTGCCGGGGCGCGCGACCGGGCGCTGCGCGACGGGCGGCTCGGACTGGGTACGGTCTTTGTGCAGCCTGCCGGCAACGGACGATACCAGAACCTGGAGAACGCGAACAACGATGGTTATGCCAATGCCCGAGGGGCGATCACCGTGGGAAGTGTTGGACGCTTCGTCATGATACCCACCGCGAGCAACGAGGACACGGTTTCGATTGTGAGCGAATGGGGCGCCAATCTGACTGTGGTGGCTCCGGGCGGCGGCCCGTTTCATGGCGGTAAGGGCGGCGGCTCCCGCTCATACAACGGCCGCCCCATGAATGCGGCTATTGTGACCCGGGGCGGTGTTAACGGGATCGCGACAACCGACTGGACCATCAATGAACCCGCAAAGCAAGCAACCAGCACAACGCCCGCTTTGCCCCCTCTTTTCGGCCTGAATCCGACCTCGGGCGCCGCGGGGGATTACACGGATGGTACTTACACAAAGCGTTTTCAAGGGACATCCGCCGCTGGCGCCCACGTTTCCGGTGTCATCGCTCTCATGCTAGAAGCCAATCCACGGCTCAGTTGGCTCGACGTGCAGCACATCCTCATTCGCACCGCCCGCAAGCACTTCGACCCCGAATTCTATGTCCTGGATCCGGCCGCGCCAATCCATCCCCCGATCCCGGATGGCGTCGATATCAATGATATTATGGACCCCGTGCTCATCGACCAAGACTGGGAGAAGAACAGTGGCCACATGTGGTTCAATCACAAGTATGGCGCGGGCTTGGTTGACGCCGGTCGGGCCGTGGCCGAAGCCTCGATCGGGGTTCTGCTGCCGACGCAGACCGATATGCTGCGGTTCGAATTCACCAACGGCGCCACACTCAATCTCCCGGATGCCAAGGCTAGCAACACTCCGCCCGGTGAGGTGACAATGAACATCACGGCCAACGTCCCGCAAAACTTCGTCATCACCCATACCGAATTGCGGATCGATCGCATTCTAACCGCCTATATTGGCGAAGTATTTATCTCCATGACCGCGCCCGGCGGCATGGAAAGCATCCTGCTCGAGCCGCGCCTCGACGGCAGCGACGACATGGTCGACTGGAGTTTCAGCTCCCTCCGCCATTGGGGTGAAAATGGCCTCGGAGTCTGGACCATCACCTTCCGCGACTATATTTACGACGGCTCCAACGCCACGTTCGACGACGCCGTCATCAACAAAAACCGTCCCGGGGAAACCGGCTCGCCAACCACTCGACTCATCCTCCATGGCTATCTCAAGCCGGAGATCCCCGTCATCTCGCGCCCGTCCAGCAAACTGGCCGCCGAACCCACCGTCGTCGAGGTCACGCGCGGTAAGAACTTCAGTTATTCCATGACGGCCAGCAACCGGCCGACCACGTGGTTGGTCCTCGAGCCCCCGCTCACTCCGAACACCCCCGGTCTGCCTCCCGGGATACGGCTGGGCACGGTCCTCCCAGCAGAAGCGACAACCTACCTCCCAAGCCGCCTGCTGACTGGTCGGACGAATGAACCGATTGGCTCAATTTTTGACGTCCAAGTGGTTGCGGCCAACGCGGGCGGATTGTCCGAAGAGCGCTACCTGCGCCTCGTCGTCGTTCCCCCGGAAAGCGGCGACCCCTACACCCAATGGGCCGACTACCATTTCCCGCCGTTCGCCTTGGGCAATCCGCTGGCCGAAGGCACGGCCGATGGCGACGGGGACGGAATGATCACCGCCCTGGAATACGGCCTGGGCACCTCCCCGGTGGTGCCGGATGGGAGTGGGGCGGTCGCGCTGGCCAAGGACGCATCGGACAATTGGACGTTCACGTTCAAGCGATTCCCAACCCGCGGGGTGACCTATGAAGTTCAGACCTCATCTTCCCTGGAAGAAACGTCCTGGACCACCGTGGTCCGCAGCGATCCGGCCCTGGTCGATCCCGATCCGGGTGCCGGGGGGGTGCCGGTCAGTCTGGACCCGACGGCCTTCTCCGTCAGCGAAGGGGAGCTGGTGCCCGCGGGTGATGAGCCGCAGAGTGAGCACCGAGTCGTCACGGTGGTGAACAATCCGGCCAAGCCGCCGCCGCTTTACTACCGGCTCAGGGTCATCCCGCCGCGCGATCCACTGAGCCCGCAGTGAATTATTTTTGAAAGAAACGGCCGCGTGCCTGCGTATGTTCCGCACATGACTTCTCGTCGTGTGTTCATGGGGGGACTGGCCGGCGCCGCACTGGCCCGGTCGTATGGGCAGGAGCCCAGCCGTCTGGCCGGCACGCCGCCGCCACTGCCGGATTACCGGGGGCCCAACGTCATCATGGTCCGGTTCGGCGGCGGGGTGAGGCGGCGCGAGACGATCGAGCCGGAGACGACCTATGCGCCCTTCCTGCGCAAGGTTCTGGCGGCGCACGGGACGCTCTTCACGCGGATGACGATTTCCCAATTTGAGGATATTCAGACGTCGCACGGGGAGGGGACGCTCTATGTTCTCACCGGTAAGTACGAAAAGTTCAAAGGCATTGGGGCAAAGATTGGCGACCCGCGCCCGCTGGACGGTCGCTTTGAGGCGAGTGTGCCGACGCTGTTTGAGTACCTGCGGGCCGCGTTCGCCGTGCCCGAGCACCAAGCCCTCCTGATCAACGGCGAGGACCGCACGGATGAGGAGTTTTACAGCTTCAGCAATCACCACTTGTTTGGCGCCCAGTATCGGGCCGAGACGCTGAGCCTCGCGCGCTATAAAGCGTGGCTATATCCCCAGTTGCTGAACGCCGGTGGGCTCGATGATTCCCGCCTGAAGGAACTGCGGGACAGCCTCGACAAATTGCGCAAGGCCGACTACCGCCTGCTCAAGGACGGCCAACCCGCGGCCATCCAGTCGTTTTGGGACGAATGGCGCGGGTATTATGGCGAAAGCGGTTTCCGGAATCCGCGGGGCGACCGGCTCCTGACCGAACTCGCCTTGCGCGCGCTCCAGCGACTGCGGCCGAGGCTGCTCATGATCAACTACAATGACCCGGATTATGTCCATTGGGGATACCTGCAGCATTACACCACCGGCATCGCCGTCATCGATGATGGACTGAAGCAGTTGGTTTCGTTCGTCCAGGCCGATCCCGAGTATCGCGACAACACGCTTTTGGTGGTTGTTCCAGATTGTGGGCGCGATTCGAACCCACTCGCCCCGGTGCCCTGCCAGCACCACTTCAACACCAAGTCCGCGCACGAAATCTGGGCGCTTCTCGTCGGGCCGGGGGTGCCAAAAAACACCATTGTCGAATCCCCGTGTGATCAAACCCAGCTCGCGTCCACCATCGGCCGGCTCATCGGGGTGCCGACCCCGCATGCCGATAGCCGATTGCTCGAGGCAGCTTTTTCCTGAACGATTATGGAAGCGGTAGTCAGCGATGTGTTGGAGAGTCGGGCGCGGCGCGGTGTGCCTGGCTGGCTGTTGGCCTTGTGGCGACTGGCGGTTGGGATTTGGAAGTACGCACTGGGAGTGGTGCTCACGATGAATCCCTTTGGGGCGGTGATGGTCGTCGGCTGGACGGCGCGCGCGATGCAACGGACGGCTTTCAAGGCCTGGTGGGGGCAGACGGAACGCCCCTACAAGAAAATGATGAGTTTTCGCGAGGCGGCCGCCCACCACCCCGGATGGGTCGGCCAAGCGACATGGCCCAATTGGATTCTGAGTCAGGACATCGGCCGCGACCTGCGCCGCGGGCGGATCCATCGGCTCGCGGCGGGACTATGGACCAACTTTCGATTGGGCGTCCTCCTGCTCGTCAATACGTACCTTGTCCTCGGTCTGCCGTGTTTGCTCATGGCCACTTGGTGGTATGCCGGGTGGCAGATTTCTTTCAACAAGGCGTACGAGTACTTCTCTTTCGGCGCCAGCGTCAGCCTGCTGGCGATCGTGCTTTTCGCGATCGGGATGTTTTATGTTCCGATGGCCCAGGCGCGTCAGGCGATCGCGGGCGAATGGCGCGCGTTCTGGCAGTTTTCGCTTGTGCGCCGGGTGATTCGGCGCCGCTGGTTTTGCTGCCTGCTGCTGGCCTTGGCGTACGTCGTGACGGGGGTGTTCGTGATGATTCTGCTCGCTCTGCCGATGGCGCCTGAATTTCAGGACTGGTTCAACGACCTGCCACGCGAAAAACTCGACCTCACTATCCGCGGGTATTACTTGCTGGGGGCCATTTATATTTTTCCTGCCTACCTCGGTCTCCGATGGGCCGCCGCCCGGGTCTATGCCTCGGCCATCGCGCACATGCTGGCCACGGGCGAAGTGCGCCCGGACGAGCTCTCCAGCGCCGAGCGACTGGCCTTTCCCCCCGAGCGCATCAACGCCCCGGCCGTGGCGGCCGAGTGGACGCGACGCGACACGCTGCGTTCGTGGACTCTTTCCGCACCTTTCCGGTTGACCTGCGGGGCCATCGCCCTCGCCGCCTGGCTGGTCTTCGTCTCGGAAATCTACTTCAGCCAGTTTTTCGTCTACCGGGGACCACGCGTGTGGATGAGCCACCCGCTCGTCCAGCTCCCGTGGACCGATTATTCACCCGCCACCCGCGCCGAGCCTCGCTAAATCAGTCATCAAATGCGCCTCAGGAGGCGCCGTTGCTCCCGTCCTTCACGACCCGGGTAGGTGGCCGGCACCGGAGTGACTTCGATGATTTCGAAGCGCGGGGCGAACCGCCGGTCCAGTTCTTCCGCGGAGCATCCGTGGGGAGGTCCGAGTGTCGCATTCTCCTCCGGCGTGTCCCAGGGAGTCAGGAAAAAGACCGCCAACAGGTGGCCGCCTGGCGCCAATGCATCCGCCACCGCGTTCACATAGGCATTGCGCCGAGTCGGGTCGATCGCACAAAAACACGTATGCTCCCACACCAGGTCGTAGGCACCCCGATGGGCGGCCCCCAAGGCAAATAAATCGGCCACTTCCACGTGCACTCCAGCCATGCCCGCCGTGCGCGCCTGGGCCGCGCGCACCGCCGATTCCGCTACGTCAATGCCAACCACCCGCTCCACCCCCCGCACCTGCGCCCACGAAATGAGATCGTAGCCTGGCCCACATCCAGGCACCAAAACCCGCGTCGTCGCCACTGACAGAGGCAGCAGCCGCTCCAGCATGGGATGAGGGCCCCCCTTGTCCCATGGTGTGTCGCCTTCCCGATAGCGATCCTCCCAGTCAATCATTGGCCTAAAAATTCCATAATAAACATTGAATTTTCAGATTGTCGAAACACTTTTTTCCCTGTGGCACCTGGCAGAGCTGGCCTGAGTTTACTGATCACCGGGGCGATCCTGGTGGCGTTGGGCGTGGTTGCGGGCGGGACCCGGCAACCGGGTGGAGCGGAGTTGTCGATGGGTGGGGGGGGGGAGCGGGGTGCCGAGCGGAATATACGAGCATCCCCTGGATCCGGCACCCAAGGCTGAATGGGAAGTGCTCGTGGGCTGCGAGCTGGCGCGGACCCCGACCAATGCCGCGCACCACTTCCGCGTGATGTGGGAAGGAAAGCCGATGGTTTTCGAGCTGTATTTTGTCGAATCTCCGGAGTTGACCGAGCCCGGAGAGGACGAAGTGACCGAGGTAGCCGAGTATTTTGGCTGGCCGCGGCGAGGTGGGATTGAGGCGTGGCGAGCGCGTTCGGTTGATCTTGGGGAGCGGGCCTGGGAGGCTGTGGAGAGGTTGCTGGAGGAACACCCCTTTATGGTTTTGACCAAGTTCGACCGTCGGCACGACACGCATCATTTTTTTGGACTGGTGGTTTTCGAGGAGGCACCGGGTCGGAGGCGCACGCTGCAGGAATGGCTGGTCGAGCGTGGGTACGCGCGGATTTCGCGACCGGCCTTGGATTGGCTGCCGTTGCAGATGGACAGTGAGCGGTTCGCCGAGCGGCTGGAAGGCCTGCAGGTGGAGGCTCAGCGCCAGCGACAGGGTGGTTGGGGTACGGTAGTGGCGGGCCGCTAAACTTGCGGCGAGTCGATGGCGCGAGACCAATGGCGCAGGACGGTTGCCCAGTCTGGGAACGCTGGGGAACCGAAGAGCAGATTGTGCGGGATGCCGGCGGCGCGCCCCATGGCCAGATCCCGCTCCTTGTCGCCGATGTTCCAGCTGGCGGGGAGATCAAGGTGATGATCGTGTGCGGCTTCCAGGACCATGGCGGGACTCGGTTTCCGTCGAGGGTCCTGGCCGTCCAATCCCGTGCAGGCGTAAATCCCGTCAAACGCCGCGTTTGGACCCAACTGATCCTGCATCCGTTGATGGATGTCCGCCAGCTCGGCCGCGGTCATCAGCCCTTTGCCCACGCCTTGCTGGCTGGTAATGAGGATGGCCTTCCATCCGCGGGACTTCACCGCGGCCAGCATTTCCCGAACGCCGGGTGAAAACTGGAATTCCTTCCAGCGCAAGACGTATCCCGGTCCCGGTGAAATGTTCACCGTGCCGTCGCGGTCGAAGAAAAAGGCGGGAGTGGTCATGCCTGGGGATGCGGATGATAAAGTGTCCGCCCCAGCAACCATCGAATAGGCCGATCTGGCAAGCGGCTCCTTCAAGGCCCCGGCAAGGCCGGACTTTCGCAGGGGCGAAAACGGACTGACTGCACGCGCGATGGCTGGGAGTGGCGGGCTGGGGCCGCGATATTGGCTGAGGCATTTCGCCAGCGCGGTCACCATCGAGCGGCAAGGGCGACCGAGCCTTCCACTCCTCGTGAAGCACTGCTCGCGGAACGTGCCGGGGTCCGCCATGTTATCCGTGGGGACCGCGCTGTCGGCGCTTGCGCATTGTCGTCGATCCGTCACACTGCGAGATAGGGCTGGCGGGACGGTTTTCGCCCCGCTCAGCCGCCGGATCCGGACGGGCCGCTCGGTCCGCACGCTCTTCGGCTGGACTCACTCACCATCAACGCCAATGCCCCTCTACAACAACATCATCGAAACCGTAGGCCGCACGCCGCTGGTCAAGCTCAACCGCATTCCCGCCAGCGCCGGCATCGACCCATCGACCACCATCGCCCTCAAGTGCGAGTTCTTCAATCCGCTTGGCAGCGTGAAGGACCGCATTGGCATGTCCATGATCGAGGATGCAGAAAAACGAGGTATCCTGAAGAAGGACACAGTGATCATTGAGCCCACCTCGGGTAATACCGGCATCGCCCTGGCGTTCGTCTGCGCCGCCAAGGGCTACCGGCTTATCCTGACCATGCCCGAGACGATGTCGCTGGAACGCCGCACATTGCTCGCCCTGCTCGGTGCCGAGCTCGTGCTCACCGAGGGCCCCAAGGGAATGAAGGGCGCCATCGCCAAAGCCGAGGAATTGCGCCAGCAGCACGCCCCGAATTCCTGGACGCCTCAGCAATTCGAGAATCCCGCCAACCCAGCCATCCACCACAAGACCACGGCGGAGGAACTTTGGGCTGATACCGACGGCAAGATCGACATCCTGGTCGCCGCCGTCGGCACCGGCGGCACGCTCACCGGGGTGAGCGAAGCCCTCAAGCCGCGAAAGCCGTCGTTCACCGCCGTCGCTGTCGAACCCGAAGCCAGCCCGGTTATTTCGCAGACGCTGGCCGGCGAAGCGCTGCAACCCGCGCCGCACAAGATCCAGGGGACGGGTGCGGGATTCGTGCCTCAGAATCTTCACCTCGATCAAGTCAGCGAAGTCATCAAGGTGAGCAACGACGACGCCTTTGCCATGGCTCGCCGCCTGGCCAAGGAGGAAGGAATCCTCGCGGGAATCAGTTCCGGCGCCAATGTCATCGCCGCTCTGCGCGTCGCCGCCCGGCCGGAAAACAAGGGCAAGCTCATCGTCACCGTGGCCTGTTCCACCGGCGAACGCTACCTCTCAACCGCCCTCGCCGACGAGGCCCGCGCCGCGGTCGGTGCCTGAGCAGGAAACGCGAACGGACGTGCGCTGTCACGCCTCCGTTGACCCGATCAGCGCCATGAAGGCCGGCTCGTCGAGCACGTTCACTCCGAGCGAACGCGCTTTGTCGAGTTTGCTTCCGGCCTCTTCTCCGCAGAGCAGGTGATTGGTTTTTTTGCTCACCGATCCGCTCATCTTGCCGCCGTGTGAGCGGATCAATTCCTCGAAATGTTCTCGGGGACGGCTCAACGCGCCCGTGATGACGAACGTCTGGCCGTCCAGCGCGTTCGAAACCAGGCTCTCGGCTCCAGTCCCCTCATCAAACCGGAGTCCAGCCGCCCTCAGGCGATTCAGCAGTTCGACGCTCCTCGGATCGCGGAAATAGTCGCGGATGCTGCGCGCCATTACTTCGCCCACATCCTCGACGCGCAGAAGGTCGTCGATACCGGCGGCCGACAAAGCCTCCAGGCTGCGAAAATGGCTGGCCAGGGCGCGAGCGGAGGTTGTGCCGACGTGGAGGATCCCGAGCGCGAATATCAACCGCCAGAGCGGCTGCGGCTTGCTGGTTTCGATGGCGCGAAGCAGGTTGTCGACGCTTTTTTTCCCGCTGCGTTCGAGGCGCAGCAAGGAGGTCGGGTCGAGCGCGTACAAGTCGGCCGGGTCGCGAGCGAGACCGGCGCTCACGATTTGGTCGACCATGGCCTCGCCGAGCCCGGCGATATCCATGGCACCGCGTGAGGCGAAGTGCTGGAGGCGTCTCTTGACTTGTTCCGGGCAGTCCCAATTCGGGCAACGCACCGCGACCTGCTCTTCGTCCCGCACCACCGGCGTGCCACACACCGGACAGGCGGTCGGAAAATGGAATGGGATTTCCGCGCCGGTGCGTGCCTGGGTGCGCACTTCAACCACTGCCGGAATGATTTCCCCCGCCTTCTCCACCACCACCAGATCGCCGACCCGCACATCCTTGCGCTGGATTTCTTCTTCGTTGTGCAACGTCGCCCGGCTCACCGTGGTCCCGCTCAATGCCACCGGCTCCAGGTTTGCCACCGGGGTTAACACGCCGGTCCGCCCGACTTGAATCTCGATCGAGAGGAGCCGCGTCTCAGCCTGCTCCGGCGCATACTTGTAGGCCATCGCCCAGCGCGGTGCCTTGCTCGTGGCACCCAAGTCTCGCTGGCCGGCAAGAGAGTTGACTTTGACGACCGCCCCGTCCGTTTCATACGGCAGGGACCGGCGAATCGTGTCCAGCTCGTGGATGGCGGCGAGCAATTCCTCAAGGGTTGCCACTTTTTTCCACCACGGGGTTCGTGGCAAGCCGCACCGGTCGAGCAAGGCAAACAAGTCCTCTTGGCGCTGGAGGCCTGTTCCATCCGCCGAGCCGAGCCCGTGGACAATGATGTCCAGCGGTCGCTTGGCGACCAGCCGCGAATCCAGCAGCTTCAGAGTGCCCGCCGTCGAGTTCCGGGGGTTGGCGAAGACCGGCTCGCCCGCCTCGGCCCGCTGGGCATTGAGCGCCTCAAAGGTCGCCTTCGGCATGAAAACCTCTCCCCGCACTTCCAGCGTGGCCGGCGCCTCCGGCGGCAACCGCAGCGGCAGCCGACGGATCGTCCGGACATTGGCCGTGATGTCGTCACCGGTCATTCCATCGCCCCGGGTCGCCGCGTATTTTAATGCATGGTTTTCGTACCGCACGGCCACGGCCACTCCATCGACCTTCGGCTCGACCACCATTTCGACCCGCGGACCGCTGGCGGGAGTCGTAAACAAATCGTCCGCATCCGCTCGGCCCGGGTTTCCTAGTCCCTTGGCCACACGATTGAAAAACTCAGCCACTTCCGCCTCCGAGTATGTGTTGTCCAGGCTGAGCATCCGCTCCGGATGAACGATTTGAGAAAATCCGGACAGCGGCGCGCCGCCCACCCGCCGCGTCGGGGAATTCTCCGATGCCAACTGGGGCCAGGCGGACTCCAGGTCCTCTAATTCGCGCATCAACCGGTCGAATTCCCGATCCGAGATCACCGGTTGGGCCTCGACGTGATACAGCCGGTTGTGCCGCTCCAGGTCGGCACTCAATTGAGCCATTCGCGCTTCGGCTTGGTCTTCTGTCATGACGCCGAGTGAGCCCCGATCGGCGAGGACGTCAAGCAATGGGATTCAGCCTCAGGGTTGCACGATTGGTTGTGGACGGCATGGTCGGCGCCACCATGCGGATCCCCATTCCCCGGAGCCGACGGCCGAGCGTGCCATGGCTCGTCGCACTGATTGTCCTGGCAGCCTTGAGCGGTGTCGGTTGCGTGTCGTTTCACCGGGCTATCCGGATTCCCAATGTCTATCGGGTGCTTGAGGATGGTCATCCCGTGATGGAAGAACGGACGCGCCAACATCTGGAATCGCTGCTCGAGTCGGATCACTTCAAGCGTCGGCGCCTGATCTTCGGTGGTGATGTGGTGTTGAAACGGGTTCCGGCGGTTCGTAAAGATCGCCGCGGGGTCCCATTCTACACGTCGGTCCGCGAAAAAGCCCGCGACCGATCGGGCGGGCTCACGCTTTTCACGGGTCGCGAGAGGCCGATCGTCATCGTCATCGCGGTCATGCCAGACGGCAGCTGGGATGATCGAACGCTCAAACACGAGGCCGCCCACGCCATCCTCCTCTGGAACGGGATCGCCGGACACCCGCCGCAGTATCGAGGCGTCGTTCCCTTGTGGGATTGAGGTTCCTCAAAGGATGCCGCGCCGCGCCAGTGATTCTTCCATCGCCCGCTCGACGATCAGCGCCGCCAAATGCTCCGTGGCGCGATCAAGCGCCGTGACCGCCGCCTTCAGCCGCGCGGCGTCCCCGGAGGCCAGCGCCTGGTGGGTTTCGGCCGCCGCCGCGTCAATCGCGGATCGCTCGCCGGGAGACAGATGGCTGCCAGCCTGGGCCATGGCCGCTTCAAGCGCGGGAAGCATTTCTTCGGCCTTTTGGCGGGCCTCGGTCAAGACGCGTGCGCGCATGTCGTCGAAGGCATTTTCCACCGATTCCGCGATCATCCGTTCAACCCGTTCGTCGTCGACATCGACCGCCGTGCTCCGGATTTCGAGCACCCGGTCCGTGCCGGTCTTGGTGTCGCGCGCCAGCACGCGGAGCAGCCCGTTTTGGTCGATCTCAAACTGCACTCCCACTCGCGCGCTGCCCTTGGGGCCGGGAACAAAATCAATCTCCAGGTGGCCGAGCTCCCAATTGTCGCGGGCCATTTCCCGCTCGCCTTGCAGAACCCGGACGAGCATCGATGGCTGGTTGGGTACGGCGTTGGTGAACAATTCTCCGGCTTTGCAGGGAATGGTGGTGTTGCGTGGGATGAGCACATTCATCAGTCCTCCAAATGTCTCGAGGCCGAGCGAAAGCGGGGTCACGTCGAGCAGCAGGATCTGGCGCAACGAACCATCGATGATTCCCGCCTGGATGGTGGCGCCCAGTGCCACGGCTTCGTCCGGATGCTGACTGGTGTTGGGTTCGTGACCAAAAATGCCCCGTACCGTGTCTCGCACGAGCGGCATCCGCGTCGCGCCCCCCACCAGAACCACTTCGTCAAGATCGGAGGCGTCGAGTCGGGCGTCGGCGAGGGCGCGCCGGCAATGGGCGCGCGTGCGGTCGATGATGGGCCGCGCCAACCCTTCGAGTTGATCTCGGCTGAGTTCGATGCGGACGCTCTCACCGCTGCGATAAAATGGGAGTTCCAGGGTGTGGCTGGGAGTGGAGGAGAGGGCATGCTTGGCATTCACAACGGCTTCCTCGAGCCGGGCTCGGCCAGTGGCATCGCCGGGCGGTCCGGCCAGGGAGGCGAGATGCTCAAAAACCGCGGCATCGACGTCGTCACCGCCGAGTTTCGTGTCACCCGAGGTGCTCAGCACTTCAAAGACCCCGGCTCGCAACTCGAGAATGGAAATATCGAAGGTGCCGCCGCCCAGATCGTAAACGGCGACGCGAGATCGCTCGTCCAATTTGTCCAGCCCGTAAGCCAGCGCGGCAGCGGTCGGTTCATTGAGGATGCGTTCGACCGCAAAACCTGCCTGTTCCCCGGCCCGTTTCGTGGCCGCTCGCTGCGCTTCGTTGAAGTAAGCTGGTACGGTGATCACGGCACGATCGAGCGGCTGTCCCATGGCCGATTCACCGAGCGCTTTCAAGCGGCCTAGAATGAGCGCCGAAATCTGCTCGGGTCGCAGTCGCCTCGGCCCAATTACCGCGGCCATCCCCATCAACCGCTTGATCGAGGTGACGACACGCCCAGGATGAAGCACGCGTTGGCGCAGCGCCGGCGCCCCGATCACAGGGTCCTTCGCATCGTCAGGCGGAAAATACACCGCGCTCGGCGTGAGCCGGGACCCGCTTTCGTCTGCCAACAAAATAGGGAATCCAGCTTCCACCACGCCAATCGACGAATTGGTGGTGCCGAGGTCGATGCCACAGATCATGAGTCGCGAGGTCGGAGGTCGGGGATCGGAGGTCGGAGGTCGGAGGTCGGAAGATGGATAATGAGAGGCAGTATTTCAGTGGTCAGTGGTCCGTCTTCGCTATTCAGATGGGGTCAGTAATCACTAACCGCTATTCGGCAATCGGTAATCGGCGGGTGGTCTTGGTGGTGGGTGGGAATTAAAATAACCGTCGAGCCATGGATGCCGCCGTTGGCGGCCAGAACGAAAGGTTAAACTGTCGCAAAGCTTCGAAATTCTGCATAACACATTGTATGTTATGTTGCGACAACTCGTTGCAAGGCATTGTTTACTGAGGCCTGTATCCGGCGTTAAGCGCTCTAATGAACAGTAACGTCCCGCTTTCCGCCCTTCGTATTGCGCCGGTTCTTGGCCAGAAGAAGGCAGCATTCACCATCAGAGGGGCAAAGCCCCGTCCCATACCAGCCTGGGCCAGCGGCCCAGGAAAGACCCCCAAAAAAATAATCAAGGGCTGAAGTCCCGCCCAATCACGCCATGAACCGGAATTCGTTGAACGCCAGACTACTGTCAAAGAGAAAGGCGGACGAGGCTTTCACGGACTTGCGCCTGCCATCGCTCGAGGAAAGCGGCTTGGCGTGCCCATGCAGTGAGAGACTCGGCGTGGCCGTCCCACGACCGGGTGGCGTCGAGCACAGCGGCGAGGGAGTTGGCCAGTGTGGCGGCGGCGGATTCGAGCGTCTCGCGATGGCGCATTTCCTCCGATGCGAGCAAGGCGCGGGCGAGCGCCGAGGCGGCGGTCTCTTTTTTCCTGATGAATTGTTGAGCCACTTGAAGCGTGGGCCCGAGAATGGCGAAATGATCGACGAGTGTGGGGGGAAGTTCGCCGGCCAGGGGGGTCCCCGGGTAAACCAGTTCCAGGAGATGGCGCAGCCGTGGCGCAGGGGTAACGAGCAGGCGGCGGGCTTCACCCAAGCGCGCGAAGGCGATGGGGTCGCCTCCCACGTCTGGATGGTGCTGACGGCTCAAGGCGTCGAATCGTCGTTCCAATTCCGCCTCGTCGACCAGGGGTGAGCGGGGAAGTCCGAGTTCGGCAAAGGCATCCATGAACAAGAGAAGCGGGATTTCAGAGGCGCTTTTTAAGAACGGGTAGTGTGCTGAGGGTTCCGCGCGTAGTGAAACACAGGGTGGCCGGAGGGCGATTCACTCATCCATTTCACACCCGATGTCCCAGGCTTCAACCTGAAGTGGGGAAATCCCAATGCGGTTCGTTCTTGAGGGATGGCGAATTGGATGTCAATTAGTGGGTCTGGTTGACCGGGCTCAGGGGAAGTGCCTTTCCGCCATGCCGCGAGGACTGTTTATTACATTCGAAGGCTCTGAAGGCTGCGGCAAAAGCACGCAGATCGAATTGTTGCGCGAGCGCCTGGAGTCGGCCGGGCATGGTTTGGTCATTGTTCGTGAGCCGGGCGGGACCGCGCTTGGTGAGGAGGTGCGCGAGTTGCTCCTGCACCATCATCCCGCCCGCGGACGCATCGCTCCGGAATGCGAACTCCTCCTGTTTGAGGCCAGCCGAGCCCAGTTGGTTCGCGAAAGAATTGGGCCCGCATTGGCCGCCGGTTCGCATGTCATCGCCGACCGGTTCTATGACTCGACCACCGTTTATCAAGGGTTTGGCCGTGGGCTCGACCTCATCGCCATCAGCCAAATGAATGCGTTCGCTGTGGGCCCCCATCATCCGGATCTGACAATCTTGCTCGACATGGAGGCTGGCGAGGCGCTGGAACGGGCCCGGCGGCGGTCGGGCGGGTCTCTCGACCGTATGGAATCCGAATCCATGGACTTTTTCGAGCGGGTCCGTACGGGATATTTGCATGTGGCACGTGAAGCAAAACATCGGATCAAGGTGCTCGATGCCACGGCACCTCCGGATTCCGTCGCCGACGAAATCTGGGGATTGGTGCAGGCGCGCCTCCCGAGGTCCTGAGGCTTCGGTCAGCGGCCGCCAGTGACTCGCCGCCAAATGAAAAAATCCGTGTCCTCGCAGAAGGTGGATTCCATCGCTCCTTCAATAACCTTTTCCCAGGCGGCCCGTCGTTCTCGCAGTCTCCGATCAGCCTCGGGCAATCCCTCGAATTGACGCCGAAAAGCCCGAGCATCCAGGGCCACCGCGAGAACGCCCTGGTCGTCGCGAGCCGCCAGCATGGCGCGCGCCGCCAGTTGTCGGACGAATTCCCCATGCACCTCGCGCTCAGGTGTGGCCGACAGCGACATCAGCAGGACCAGACGTGCCGACGGATGTCCCGGGCCGGGAGGCGCTGGAGCCGGCCAGGGTAGGTCGGCCAGGCCATCGTCTTCCTCGCCGTAGGCCAGCGTGGGCTGCACGGCGACGGCGCCCGTGTCCGGCCACAACCGCCGAACCGCGCAGCGCAGTTCGGCGAGTCGCGCCGGCTCCGGATCCGTGGCAAAGGGCAGGATGCCCGCCGGGATGCCTAGTCCGCCGGCTTGACGCACCAGTGCTGTATGCGCCGCGGCAATCGCGGGCTCGACCGGAGCCCGGGTGTCGATCCGACGGCCTCGCCGTAGCATGAGGGAAATCAGTCCAAGCCGGGGCAGTCCAATGAAGATGAGGGCGGTGAGCGCGTAGAGGTGAATCCAACCCGCCGCACTCTCTCGTTGGGCCGGCGGGATTTTTTCCTGGTCGTGAATGTTCAGTTTCTGCATGGCCTCGCCCCTCGGGATCTCGTGGCCAAGGACAAGCGAAGCCGGCCCCAGTGCGGTGCGCAACACGGCCGAAACCGTCGGCGGCCGCAGAAAGGTGCTTTCCCAAGCCGCCTTGTACTCGGCCGACAGCCCGCGGGCATACATGCCGGCCACCAGGCCGGCCGCCAAGGCCACGGCCCCGGCATGAAACGCCAATTCAACCCAAACCGCCGCCCGAGCCCGGACGACTCGCAGCCACTTCTCCAAAAAGGCGCGCCGGGCCAGCGCCACCACCGCCGCGGTTCCCTGCGGCGATGGGTCGCTTTCCAAAATCAGTTGCTCCATGCGCACCCCCGCCCCGCGCAGGAGCAGACGGTTCATCCACCCGCCCAGCCCGCCCGGTACTCTGCCGTCCGGCGGATGGCCACTGCGGGCCGAGGAGATTTCCACTCCCACCCAGACGAGGTACACTACAAGATTCCAAACGATCAACCCGAGCAGCGGTATCGACAGCAGGTTGACGACTTTGCCCGCACCGAGTTGGTGCGTGACGAATCCCAGGACCAGAGCCAAGAGGGTGACCGCGGCTACCAGCCAAGCGCCTCGCAGTGGGCGCTCGATACCGGCTGACACCTCGCGCACGCACGCCTCCACCCGAATGTCGCGCAGCAGCAACCCGGCCCGCTTCTCTAGCGCTGAATCGCGCGCTGTCTTTCCCTCCGCGGCCACGAGGCCAGCGGCTTCCGTCGCTTCTCTCCGGTCGTCGAGCGCGAGCACGACGCCGTTCACATCGGCCTCCTCGATCTCGTGCAATGCCAACACCTGGATGGCTGACTGGGTCTGCATAGGCTGAGCGGGCGGTGGCTACAATCCGACGTCGATCGCCTGGCAGGCCGCCACCGCCTTGCGGCGGGCGACTTCGATCGTCTCGCCTCGGGCCAGGGTGACGCCCAGCCGCCGAGTGCCGCTGACTTCGGGTTTCCCGAATAGCCGGAGGTGTGTGTCTGGCTGCCCCAGCGCGGCTTCCAAATTGCCAAAGGTCATCCGATTCGAGTGTCCTTCGGCCAGCAGGGCGCAGGAAGCGGAGGGACCGAATTGCCGGATCACCGGGATCGGCAGGCCCAGGATGGCTCGGGCATGCAGGGCAAACTCCGAGAGATCCTGCGAGATCAAGGTCACCAGTCCGGTGTCGTGGGGACGCGGCGAGACTTCAGAGAAGATGACCTCCTCCCCGCGTACGAACATTTCTACGCCAAAGAGTCCGCGGCCGCCCAGCGCCCCGGTGAGTTGGGTCGCCATTTTCTGAGCCTCCGCCAGGGCGGCCGGCGACATCGGGCACGGTTGCCACGATTCGCGATAATCACCCTTGATTTGAATGTGGCCGATCGGGTCACAGAAGTCCGTGCCGCCGATATGACGCACCGTCAGCAAGGTGATTTCATAATCGAACTTCACAAAGCCTTCGACAATCACCCTGCCTTGTCCTGCCCGTCCCCCGGCCTGCGCGTATTCCCAGGCTGGTGGAATGTCCTCTGGTACCCGGATCGTGCTTTGACCTTTTCCCGAACTGCTCATGATCGGCTTCACCACGCACGGCAGTCCGATGCGCGCCACAGACGCTTCGAACGCTTCCAGGGAATCCGCGAATTCATAGGGGGATGTCGCCAGTCCCAACTCCTCTGCGGCCAGGCGGCGAATTCCTTCCCGATTCATCGTGAGTTGCGCGGCGCGGGCGGTTGGGATCACCCTGAATCCCTCCGCTTCCAGTTCGACCAGCGTATCAGTCGCCAGCGCCTCGATCTCCGGGACTATGAAATGGGGGCGTTCCATCTCGATCACCGAACGAAGCGCCGCCCCGTCCAGCATCGAAATCACATGACCGCGGTGGGCCACTTGCATCGCCGGGGCATCGGCGTAGCGGTCGATCGCAATCACTTCACATCCCAGGCGTTGAAGCTCTATGACGACTTCCTTGCCCAATTCACCCGATCCACAGAGCAGGACTTTGGTGGCGGTGGAGGAAAGAGGGGTTCCAATGCAGGCCATAACAATTCAGGACAGGGCGGCGTGGCGCGGGCACCGGGTCGATATCACCGCACCGGTCCACGCGCCACCGGGAAAACTCGACCGCGCCACGCCCGAGCCAGCAGCTCCGTGATCGGTCCGGGCGCTGCCGCTAAGTCCCTGCCGTCGACGCGGCCGATGGGTTGGATCTCGCGAGTGGTCGAGGTCAAAAAGGCTTCGGACAGTCTGGTCCATGACTCGATCGTCACCGGGCCCTCCCGCACCTGAAGGCCCAACTCCCGCGCCAGTTCGAGGACCAGCGATCGGGTGACTCCCGCAAGACAACCGTCCTCCAATGGCGGCGTCATCAAAATGCCATCCTGCACCACGAAGACATTTGATCCGGACCCCTCGCACAGTCGGCCCGCCGTGTTGAAGAAAAGCGCCTCGTCGGCCCCGTGCCGTCGAGCTTCCGCAAGGGCCAGGGCATTCTCGGCGTAACTGGTCGATTTCACACCCGCGAGCGGACTGCGCTCGTTGCGCGGCCAGGGCAGGATGATCACCCGGGCCACCGGAGGCCACTTGGGGCGCGGGGCCGACACAATGAGGCATGTGGACTGAGACACGCCATCCCGGTCGGACCCAAGCGGCCCCGGGCCTGCCGTCACCGTGACGCGTAACCGGCCATGACCATGGCCATTCGCCGCCGCCACTGCCCGCATCCCCGCCGCCACCGCATCGCCAACCGGGATCGCCAACCCAAGCGCTCGGCAACTATGAACGAGCCGGTCCCAATGGCGGTCGAAAGCGAATGGTTCCCCATCCACGGCCACCAGCGTTTCAAACGCCCCCAGACCGATCGTCAACCCGCGATCAAAGGGAGAAATGGCCACATCGTCCAAAGGCCGCAACTCCCCGTTATGCCAAACGATTGATGGTTCAACGGCCCCACGCATGGCCTGTCGATAGAACCCCACCCCGTCCCAATGCAACATCGAATTCCGCAGCAACAATCTGTCTGTCCCTTTATGAACTCCATTGGCGAGGGCTGGATGGTGAATTAAAGAACAGCTGTAACCGGCGCAGGCTTGCGAGCGTCCTGAAAACAGACCAAATCTCTGTCCGCGTCGTCCGCGCGGCACCTCGATGGATGAACCTGTCTACTCATGGCCAGATGAAATTGCCCGCGTCAAGACTGGCGACGAGGCCGCGGCCCGGCGGTTGGTCGAGTCGTTGTATCCTAAGGTGGTGCGGATTGTGCGGAACCATCTACCGGTCACCGAGGATGAGGAGGACATGTGCCAGGAGGTGTTCATGAAAATGTTCTCTCGATTGTCGCAGTATCGTGCCGAACAGCCCTTTGACCACTGGGTGGCCCGGATCGCGCTGAACACGTGTTTGGACAAACTGCGGCGGCAAAAAGTGCGCCGCGTTCGTTCATTCAGTGATTTCAGCTGGGAGGAGGCCGAGTGCCTGCAGGACGCGATGACGGCACGCGAGTATGCCGAGTCCGCCCCGGCTCTGACCTCGGTCGCGACACTGGAGGTGGTCGAGAAACTGCTGGCCACACTGAAGCCGGCGGAACAGTTGGTATTGCGCCTGCTTGACCTGGAAGAGCGATCAGTCGCCGAGATTTGCGCGCAGACGGGGTGGGGGGCGTCCAGGGTCAAGGTGACCGCGTTCCGCGCCCGACGTAAATTGGCCTCGACCTTCAAAGACCTCGAGTCCGCCTCCGCCATTTGAATCAGGTCGTCGTTCGCCTTAGAATCACTCACCGTCTTTCCTATGATTCCGTCCGATTCACACGCCCCGAGCCGTCCACCAACCGTCCCGCCGGACGCGGTTTGGAAGGGATTGGTGGCTTCCGCGCGCGCAGCGGGTCGCTTGGGGGAGAGTGATTCGGAGGTGGCGGCTCCCTACGGATTTACCACGCGGGTTGTGGCCCAGTGGCGGGAAATCCGGGAGCAGGAAAAGCGGTTGGCGGTCTGGCAACGGCTGTCGTGGCGAGCGGCGCTGGCCTCCCTGGCGTTGAGTGGACTGGTGGCGGTGTCGCAGCAGAGCACGTGGTCAGGCGATGACCGTCCGCTTCTTGAACCACCCGCTTTTGAAATTCCCTGATTTTGTTCGCTTGAGCATGACGACTTTTTTCAGCAAATACGGAAAGATTGCCCTGGCTTGGGCCGCCATTTTTTTAAGCGGTCAAGTGATCGGTTGGGTTATGGCGTGGCATTCGTGCGACGCGCGGCAGGCGGTGGCGGCGGATACGGAGCGGTGGTCGGCCCAGATGATGGCGCGGCTTCAGGAGGACCTGGAGCTTGGGGATGATCAGGTGATCACTGTGAAGTCAAAGCTGGACCTCACATCGGCGCGACTGGAGCAGAAACGCGACGCAGCCATGTTTCAAATTCATTTAGAAATCCTTAAGCTTCATGATGATTTGTCTCCAGGCCTGACCGAATCGCAGCGGAAAAAGCTCGCCATCAGCCGTCAAAAACTGATAGACTCAATGAGGCAGAAATTTCCCGAGTTGCTGAGCGGCACCGAAGTGCCGCCGGAAGTTCCGGAGGCTGCGGAATCCACGTCCCCCTGAGCTCCATGATTTCACCTCGATTCGCCGGGCACGGTGCGGTCGGCCTACTGGCCGTAGCGGCCGGCCTTGGCCTGTGGCACTGGCAGTCAGCTAAGCGCTCGGCCTCGGCGGCCCACGAGCCGTTGGGAGAGGTGCGGGCGGGCATGGTCGATCAAGGGCCGGTCAAACCGGCGCCGCTCGAGGGGTCAAGTGAGAGGACGGGCGCGGACGCGCGGGAGCCTGGGGTGCCGGGGGGGGAGGCGAATCGGCCGGCACCGTTGAGTTCCCGGACGGGTGGCTCGGTGCCGGCGGCTCCGGTGACGGACGAGGAAGTGTGGGCGGGCTATCAGCCGACGCGCGAGGAATTGGAGTACCGGGCGTTTCGGGCCGAACGTGAAGCCGAGCATGAGCTGCGAAACTTGTTACCCGTGTTGGGACTTGACGAGGAGCAGCAGGACCGGGTGTTCGCCGCGTTGGTCCACCGATCGCCATTTTATCATCCGTCCCTGCAACTTCTGGGAAGCGAGGGTGCGCCCATCACGGCCGGCCCCTCCCGGCCGACTCCGGCACCGACGAATCCCGTGCCTGACGTCGATGGCGTGACTCCAGCCCCCGCTCCGGATTCGGCGGGCCCTGCCGAGCCGACTCCAACGGACCCGGTGCTGGCGGAGCTCACTCCCGAGTTAGCGGACGTGTACGAGCGTTACACATCCGAGCGGCATGCCTTTTGGGTGGGTATTGTTGAGGATATCGAGCAGGAGCTGAATGAACAGTAAGTGTTGGTGATAGACGGACGGCGTCAGGAGGGTTTTTTTTGGTACACCTCGACATCGTAAATATGGCCGCTTCCGATCAGCCGGACCGGTTGCAAGCCGGAGAGGGCGAGGAGCGAGGCCAGGTCAGCACGGGTGCGAAAGTCAAACCGTTTACCGAAGGTCTCGAGGAGGCCGGTGCTCGGGTGAGGTTGATACGTATTGACGATGAGCGAGCCGTCGGGGGCGAGGGTTGAGGCGAGGCGGGCGGCGAGGGCGGGGGCATCGTGCGGATCGGTCTGCTCGGCTTCTCCGAGTCGGTGTTCGCTGGTGGTGCAGGTGTGACCTTGGAGGTATTCGAAGATGCCGATGGCGGTGAGCACGTCGCTCGGTGGAATGGGATGAGCGGGATCAGCGAAGGCGTCGTGGCTGAGCACGGTGACGGCGCCGGGGGCGGGCGAATCAGACACGCGATCGCGCGTGAGTGGAAGCTTGGCGAGCAGGCGTCGGGTTTTTTCGGTATTGGCGGGTTCGCGGTCGGTGATGGTCACGCTCAGGGCGGCAGGATCGTGGCCGTCGCGAAGCAGTCGCTCGTAAGCCAGGATGAGGCTCAGGCCCGTGCCGGCAGCTACGGCGCTGAGGTGGACGGGGCGGCCAGCGCGCAGCCGCCGGCGTGCCTCTTCGGTGGTGGCGCGGGTTTCCCAGATGAACCGGAGCTGCACATCGCGACCCTGGAGAGAGTCGAAGAAGATCCGGTCCCACCGGTCGCCCTGGGCGCGGATTTCTGGAACGATCATCATGTAGGGCCCGTTCATGGGGTCGCCGCCTTCCACGAGCGATTGCAGGGTGTCGTGGGACGAGCTGAGCAGCGCACGGGCATACGGGTGGCCGGACCCTTCGATGAGGCGATTGCGATAAACGATGGCGCCTTCGGATTGGGTGGCGCGGGTTGTCCGTTTGACGATCCGGCAGCTCAGCAGCGAGAGGAGTTGGCGTCCGAAGTTGGACGGCGCCAAGGCGTGGCTGCCGAAGACGGTGTCGCTCAGGCGCTGGAAAACCGCCTGCGCTTCGGACTCGAGGGAGTCGCCATACAGGGCGGCGACGGCCCCCATGGGACGGAGAGCTGGAGTCATGGAGCGGCGACGGGAGCCGGGGTGAGGGCAGCCGCCGGCTGGTGAGGGGAGGCGAGGGAGCGGTTGACGGCGCTGAGCACGGCTTTGATGGACGCGAGTTCGATATTGGTGTCGACGCCGGCGCCCCAGGCGTTGCGGCCGTCCTCCCGACGTGTCTGGATGAAGGCGAGTGCACTGGCTTCGGTGCCGGCGCTGAGTGATTGCTGTTTGAAGGCGACCACTTCGAAAGCTGGAACCTCTCCTTCCCGGATCAAGGCATCGACGAAGGCGGCAATCGGGCCATTGCCCTCACCGACGATAGCCAGTTCGCGATCGTTGCGAAAGACGCTGGCCCGGCAGCGGAAGACGCCATCCACGCCATCGACGTGGAAATGATGGAGGGCGTAGGGTTTCCTGCGCTCGATGTATTCGTCCCAAAACATCGCTTTGAGCTCGGCCGCGCTCACTTCGCGGCCGAGTCGGTCGACCTCGTTGTTCGCGAGTGGACCGAATTCCCGCTGGAGTTCCTTGGGCAGCTCAATGCCGAATTCGCTTTCGAGCAGGTAGGCAACCCCCCCCTTGCCGCTCTGGCTGTTGACGCGGATAACTTCACGATATTCGCGGCCGAGATCGGCGGGATCAATGGCCAGATAAGGCACATCCCAGTGGGTGCGGCCGCCCTTGGTCCATTCATTGAGACCTTTGCGGATGGCATCCTGGTGGCTGCCGCTAAAGGCCGTAAAGACAAGCTCGCCGGCATACGGGTGCCGGGGAGGCACGCTCATGCCGGTGCAGCGCTCGTAGACTTCGCGGAGCGCATTGAGGTCGGAGAAATCGAGCCTCGGATCGATGCCCTGCATGTACAAATTCATGGCCACATTGACCAGGTCGAGATTGCCGGTGCGTTCTCCATTTCCGAACAGGGTGCCCTCGACGCGATCGGCCCCGGCGAGCAGACCCAGCTCCGTGGCAGCGGTGCCAGTACCTCGGTCATTGTGGGTGTGAAGCGACACCACGAGTGACCCCCGATTTTTAAGGCGAGTGATCATCCACTCGATCTGATCGGCGTAGACGTTCGGGCCGGCGACCTCCACGGTATCCGGAAGATTGAGAATCATCTTCCGGTCGGGTGTCGGCTGCCAAACGTCCATTACCGCCTCGCTGATCTCGCGGGAAAACTCGACCTCCGTCAGTGAAAAGCTTTCCGGTGAATACTGGAGCATGACCCGGGTGCCGCCGGACTCGAGCGCAGGCACACGTTCGCGCACCCAGGTGGCTCCGCGAACGGCGAGGTCGATGATGCCGGCCTGGTCGAGGCCAAAGACGACGCGGCGTTGGGCGGGCGAGACGGCGTTGTACAAGTGAATGATGACGCTGCGGGCTCCGATGAGCGACTCAAAAGTGCGGTCGATGAGGTCCTCGCGCGCCTGCACCAGGCACTGGATGGTGACGTCCTTCGGAATGCGGTCGTCCTCGATGAGGCGCCGGTTGAAGGCGAATTCAGTATTTGACGCCGAGGGGAAGCCGACCTCGATCTCCTTGAATCCACAGCGGACCAGAGCGTCGAAGAGCTCCAGTTTTTGGGAAACGTTCATGGGCACGGCGAGTGCCTGGTTGCCGTCGCGCAGGTCCACGCTGCACCAGATAGGAGCCTGAGTCAGCACTCGCGTGGGCCATTGGCGCTGGGCCATGGGCACCGACGGAAACGCGCGGTATTTGGTGGATGGGTCGCGGAGCATGAAACGAAGACATCAGTGTGGCCCGCACCTGGGGTTCCTTCAACTAGGGAGAAGTAGGGGAATGGGAAGAAGGGGAAGAATGGGAAAAATGGGAGGAATGGGAGGAATGGGAGGAATGGGAGGAATGGGAGGAATGCGGGAGGTGTGGAATAGGAGTAATGCCGGCTGACAGGGGCGGAAGGCTGGGCATGGGTGCGCGGTGCATACTCCTTTTCATGTTCCGGCGCCCGATCATCGGGCGGCGGTTCGTTGGCTGGTTATTGGGACGGCGGCCTGGGGACTGAGCTTTCCGGTGCAGAAGATGCTGACCCAGCTCGGACAGGTCCAGGTGCCCGAGGCGGGGAGCTGGTTCCTCACGTCCTGGCTGATTTGCGTGCGCTCGTTGCTGGCCGTTGTCCTGTTGATGGCGTGGCGGCCGCGGCTGTGGCGTGGGCTGACGGGGCTGGAATGGCGGCAGGGGTTGTGGCTCGGGGTATTGGGTGGAGGCGGGCTGATCCTGCAGGCGGACGGGCTGGCGCACACGAGTGCTTCGACGAGCGCCTTCCTGACGCAGGCGTACTGCATTCTGTTGCCCTTGTGGCATAGCCTGAGCCGGCGGACGGCGCCGGGGTGGCGGATTGTGTCCAGCACGGTTCTGGTCATTTGGGGGATTGTGATATTGTCGCGGTTTGACTGGCGGTCGCTGCACATGGGTCGAGGCGAATGGGAGACGCTGGGGGCGGCGTTGTGCTTTACGTTTCAGATCATCCTGCTTGAGCGTCCCGTTTACGCGGCCAACCGGCCGCTGCCCGTGGCGGCGCTGATGATCGCGGGATTCTCCGTCTGGTCGCTGCCGGTGGCGCTATCCACGATGCCTCACCCGATGGCGTTGGTCACGGTCTGGGCTACTCCGGCCGCGATCGGACACTTGGCGGTGCTGGCGGTCGTGTGCACGGTGATTGCCTATGGACTGATGCTGGTCTGGCAACCGAAGATAACGGCGACCGAAGCGGGGTTGATTTATTGTTTTGAGCCGGTGTGTGCCTCGATTTTTGCGCTTTTTCTTCCTGGCTGGCTGGCGGGCTGGACGGGGGTCGCTTACGCCAATGAATCCCTGACGGTCGCACTGGTGACGGGTGGCTTGCTCATTACCGCGGCCAATGTATTGCTGCAGTTTGGGGGGGCGCGTGATCTGGAGCGCAAAGCGGTTCCGCCCATGAAGGATGACAGGATCGGGGCGGCAGGGCGATGAGCGCGCACCAATTATCCTAGGCAGCCGGGGCAGCCGCGAGCGAGCGTTGAATCCGCCGCACGGACCAGGCCGAGAGTCCAAACAGGATAAAATAGTAGGCAGCGACCAGCGCGAGCTGGCCCGGGGTGGGATGGTCGCCGATGTCTCCGAGTCTGAGGGTGACGACGGCGCGGAGCGTATGGATGAGCGAACTGAGGCCGAGCATGAGCGGCCACGGCGTCCCGAGCAAGGGGAGGAGGTAGAGCTGGCCGACGAAGGGCACACCCGGCATCAAGCAGCAGAGCAGGGTGGCTTCGCGGTGGCCGGTTCTGGCCAATTGATGGCGCCAGGGGGCGAAGCGATGAAACCATGCGGCCGGCAAAATCCGGACGAGGCCCCAGGCGAGGAGGTGTTGGATGACGCTGGTCACGGCCACGACTGCAATTCCCAGGGGCAGGCTGAACCTCACTCCCGCGGCGAGATGCAGCCAGGTGATGGGGAATCCGGTGAGCGGCAGCACGGCGATGGCGGCGATCACGCCGGCAGCGGGTAGACGCCGGGCGTGAGCATGCAGCCAACCGAGATCGACCTTGCTGGACCAGAGTCCAGCCGATGCGAGGAGGGCGAAGACCAGCAACCCGATGGCCAAATGGCGAAGGGTGACCGGCAGCGTCCAGATGGAAAAAAGGGTGCGCGACCCTTTCGGCGGACCGGGGTTTTCCGGCTGGACTGGCGCAGGTTGGGGCATGAAATGATGCCGCATTGTACCCTCGGATCCTGGTTTTGCGGATCGAGATACTCGATCACTTTGTCGTTGAACGGCGGGACGCTGAACCGGGATTGGAACCACAAAACACACGAAACACACGAAAAGCCAAGGCATTGCCCACCTGATGAATGGGAAGGTCGCTTGTCATAAGTCGATGATTTTTCGTGTTTTCCGTGACTTTCGTGGTTGTTCCATCGTCCTTTTTGGGCTGAACGATGTCGGATCGCCCTCGTTCCCCAGGGCGTATTCATCTGTTGAAGCAATAATTTGATTATAAACGACAGATCAAAATTGCGTCAAGCGGAGGAAGCCGAAGGCTTTCGGACTGGGAGCATCCCAGCTCTTCGGGGCGGAGCGCCCTCTGTGCGAAGGGGCTTTCGCCCGAAAGAGCGGCAATGCTTGCCGCAGTCCCAGATTACCAACGACTTTAGACTACGACGGCTCGCGGAGAATCTTTCGCGCCGATACAGTGATCTCCGAGAGGGGTGTGAGCCCCACGCTCCGTCTGTACGAATCGCTTGCTCAAGAATGAAAACGCCCTGCCTCGTTCCTGGGGCCGGTGTGAAACACCTTGCCGATGGATTCAGTCCGATAGCCCCCGCGCTGGTGGAAAAATGAAAGAGAAAAAGAATTAATTCGTTTGAAGGGAGGACCTATCAGATGCCATTATCATTAATTTAATATGAATTTCTTGCTCCTATTTGGATTGACGGGCTGGCTGGTCGGCTTGGCGATTGGGTTGGCGGGCACGTATTTGGCGGTGGACAGGGCGCGCGGGCCGCGGGAGCGGGCCTTCATGGTTCGGGCGGGGGTGGCGTGCTGGGCGGTGGTGGCGGCGTATCCGGCGGCGGTATGGCTGGCACCGGAGCACTGGCCGACGGTGTGGCTCGCCAACGCGGTAGGGCTGCCGGTGGGCGTGCTGTCGTGGAGCCGGCGGCAGATGACACTCCGCCGACTCGAGCAAGACGTATCCTGAGGGCAGCGTTATTCGGCGGACTGGTCGCCTTTGGTTGCCGGTTTCTTCTTGGGAGCGGAGGACTCTTCTTCTTTGGGCTTTTCGGCTTCTGCTGCGCGCGCGGCGGCGAGGCGTTCCTTGATCATGGCGGCCTGCTGACCCAACTGGGTATTGGCGTCGATGGCGACGATGGCATCGAGGATGGGGTCGGCCTTTTCGATGTTCGACTGGTCGACGCTCATCAGTTTCATAAAGACGACCTTTTGGCGGTCTTCGCCGTCCATCGGGTGTTCCTTGAGGAATTCGTCGATACGGGTCGGGATGTCATCGCGATTCTCACCGCGGGCGAGTTTTTGGAGTTCCTGCTCGAGGTCGCTGAGCGCCTTGCGATTGGCGGCTGCCTTGGCGAGGCCGAGGGTATCCTCTTTGTCGAGGGATTTGATTTCCTCAAGGACTCCCGCGTAGGCTTCGAGGATTCCCAGGTCATCGGGCAGCGAATCGAGTGCCTGTTTCAGGGCCTTGGCTTTTTCCAGTCCTGCTTCCTTGGCGGCGGCGGCGAGGGCTTCGTTGCGCTTGGTTTTGGCGCCGGTGAGTTCGTCCAGGTGTTTGACGTAGGCTTCGGAGCCGCCGGGCTGGTAGCCGGTGCGGGCGAACGGACGCCCTTCGGAGTCGGCCAGGAAGATGGTGGGGAACCCCTCGACGGCGAAGGCGGCTTGGAGTTTTTCATTTTGCTCGCGCTCGGCCTCGGGGAGTTCTTTGCGTTGCGGGAAGTCGAGGGCGACCAGGACGTATTTGTCCTTGGCCGCGGCCTTGAAGGCGTCCTCGCTGAAGACCTCTTTGTCGAGCTTGATGCACCAACCGCACCAGTCGGAGCCGGTGAAGTCGATCAGGAGATCTTTTTTCTGTTCGGCGGCCTGTTTTTTGGCGGCTTCCCAGTCGTTCATCCATCCTTCGCCGGCGGCGTGCAGGGTGGCAGTTAGGCTCCCGGCAACGGAAACCACAAAAAAAGCGGCGCACAGGCCGCGAAGGGATGGTGTCATAAGAGGGGCTACATTACTCCAGTTCAGACGTAATGCTGATTTTTTTACGGCTGAATTGGATTAAATACCGAGGTTACTCAGGTGGGTCGCCACGCGGCTGACGAGCGAGGTCAACTCCGGGTGGGAGGCTTCAAGGTCTTCGACGGCGGCGCGCAAGCGGGCCAGGCCGTGAGGCTCACTGCCGCTGCCATCGTCGGTGGATTCAGGAGCACCCTTCAAGTCGGCCTCCATGGCCTGGACGTGGGCGAGCAAATCGGCCTTGGTTTCCTCGGGCAGAGTGGATGAGGCGACCACGGATGCCCGGAGTTGCTCGAGAAGCTGGTCGATCATGGAGGGCAATTTAACCTAAACCCGGCGATTGGAACCACGAATCACGCGAATATCGCGAATAACCGAGGCTTGAGGCTTGAGGTGGGACGAGACCTCCCGGGCTCGTAGGCGGGGGAGAGCGGGGAACCCAGCCTCTCATGGCCTTTTCAAGCGGTCCCAAGACGAGGAAAAGCACACCTGGGTGAATGAATCATGGGCAAGAACTTTCGGAGTAATCGACGCGCCCACCAATTGAGAAGAGGAGACCATTCTCTGAGGTAACGCGTTTACCGTCTACGCGCCCGGGAGGTCGCG
>JBJXFS010000376.1:0-6219 GCA_046155625.1 Verrucomicrobiales bacterium
GGCTCTTCTTCTAATACCTTAATAGATGAGGCCGCCGCGACGGACGGCGCTCCCAGGGCCGCAGCCTGCTGCGGCACGGCGCGGAGCTTAAAGCCAGGTGGGGCAGCCGCCTGCCTGAACTGGCTCCGCACCGCCTCGCAGCAGGCTGCTTCGGCAGCAGCGGCAGCAGGCTGCCGCAGTCCACGGAGCCGCCGGCCCGTTTTCCCCGGGCGTTTCACTTTGTTCCTCCCACTCGTCCACAGTTGCCTCGGGTTGTCTTGTTTTTCCACCGCCGCTGACAACATCGTTCCACTGGGAAGCTGGCCAGGATTTCAGCGGGGATTCTTCGAGGACGTGGTGGTCCAGGGGCAGTATGCGTATGCGGCGACCGGAGATGCCGGGCTGCAGATTTTCGACATTCGCAATCCGGCGGCTCCCGTGCGAAGCGGCGGATACAACAGCGACGGATACTCCGCCGGCGTCGCAGTGGCCGGGCAACACGTCTATCTGGCGGATGGCGACGCCGGATTGCAGGTGATCGATGTCAGCAACCCCGCGGCCCCGGTGCGCGCCGGCGGCTTCCCGACGACTGGTTATTCTGAAGCCGTCGTCGTCTCCGGCAACTTTGCTTACCTCGCGAGTGATACGGCAGGCCTGCAGGTGATCGATATCAGCAATCCGGCGTCGCCTGTTGGCGCGGGTGCCTACGCGAGCGATGACGCGACCGACGTGGCGGTTTCCGGCAACCATGTTTTTCTCGCGGATGGGGAAAACGGGTTGCAGGTGCTCGATGTCCGCGATCCGGCGGCTCCGGTTCGGGCGGGCGGTGCTGATACACCCGGCGAAGCCGCCGGGGTGGCGGTCATGGGAACTTACGCCTGCATCGCCGACGGTGAGAACGGATTGCTGGTGTTGGATGTGAGCAATCCGGCGGCACCGACGATCGCGGGAAGCGTTTTCACTAGCTACCCGGCGCGGAGGATTACGGTTTCCGGCAACTTCGCCTGGGTCGCAGATCTCGACTTTGGCTGGACGGTGATCGATGTGAGCAATCCTGCGGCACCGGTGCCCGTGGTCGTTTATGAAGCGGACTCGGCGGCCTGTGGCGTGGCGATTTCGGGGGGCCACGGCTACTTCGCCGACGGGTTCGGGGGGTTGCGGGTGATGAACGTCAACGATCCGGCGGCCGCTGTTCGCACGGGGGCTTACACACGAGGTGATTGTTCGGGAGTCGCCGTTTCGGGAAATCACGTTTATCTCGCGGAGGGAGGCACTGGTTTGCAGGTGATCGATGCCGGCAACCCCGCAGCGCCGTTTCGAACGGGCGGCTTCGATACTCCCGGGGATGCGGATGCAGTGACGATCCAGGGCCCGTTCGCTTTCGTCGCGGATGACAGCGGTTTGCAGATCATCGATATCAGCAACTCCGCGGCCACCGTTCGTGCAGGCGAGTTTCCATCCAATCACCCGGTCTTCGACGTCGCCGTTTCCGGAAGCCATGCGTTCGTCGCCAGCGAGTTCGGCGGATTGCAGATTATCAACGTGAGTAATCCCGCCGCGCCGGCGCCGGTCGCCACTTACCAGACCACCGACTATGTTTCCCGGGTGGAGGTCCAGGGGCAGCACGCGTTCATCATCGCGGACGACGCCGGCCTCGAAGTCATCAACATCGCCAATCCGGCTGCGCCTGAACGACTCGGCGTGTACCAGACCAGTAACGACCCGGTTTCTCTGGCCGTGTCCGGATCGCATGCGTTCATGATAATCGAGAGCGTCGGGTTCGAGGTCATCGACGTGAGCGATCCCGCGACGCCGATCCGCGTCGGCGGGTATCCCACCACCGGCGTTCCGGGCGGGATCGTAGTCGTGGGCCATCTCGTCTTCATCGCCGATGGCGAGGCCGGCGTGCTGGTGCTCGATGTCAGCGATCCTGCCGCGCCAATTCTGGTGGGCAGCCATGACACTGCGGGTTGGGCCTCGGATGTCGCGGTATCCGCTCAGCATGTGTATGTGGCGGATGGCGACTGGGGATTGGCCGTTCTGCGCTTCACACCACCATCATCGCGCATCCGGCTATCGTGGCCCGCGACGGAAAATGTTTTCACGGTTGAAACCGCGCGGGAGCTCGCGGGACCGTGGGCCCCGCACGAGGGGACGGTCGCACGAGTCGGTAACACCAATCATCTGATGACCGCCCCGGTGGATCGCAGCGGCTTTTTCCGCCTGGGTCCCGGCTTCGGGGAGCCAACTCCATTCGACCTGCTCAATTCGCCCGCCCGCGACCGGGGCACGACTTTCTCCCGCGATGACCTGACACTAATTTTCTGCTCCGAACGCACGGGAGATTTTGATCTCATGGTGACGACCCGCGCCTCCCCGACCGCACCGTGGGAGACCCCCGTCAGCCTCACAGCTCTCAACACTCCAGGCGATGATATTTTCCCGGTGCTCTCCGGGGATGACCTGGCGCTGTATTTTGCCGACCGATTTTCGCTGACGAGCACCCGCCCGGGCAACCAGGGACAAGCGGACATCTGGGTGTCCACACGGGCGAGCGCGCAGGCCCCGTGGCAGCCGCCGGTCAACCTCGGTCCGATGGTCAATTCAGCCGCTTTTGAATCGAGCCCGGCCATTTCCTCCGATGGACGAACGCTTCTCTTCAGTTCGAACGACCGCCCGGGCCACGGAGATTTCGACCTCTGGATGAGCAGGCGCGGCGATCCCTCGAATCCGACAGCGTGGGAACAGGCGGTGAACATGGGTGCGGACATCAATTCAGGTCATGCGGACTGCTGTCCTCATCTCTCGCGCGACGGCCTCGCGCTGTACTTTTCCTCCAATCGTCCCGAGCCCGGGCTTCCGAATGGCATCAACCGCATCTGGGTCGCCCGCCGGGACTCGGTGTCCGAACCCTTCGGATCCCCTGTGAGCCTCGGCTCGTCGTTCCCGGATTTCACGAACATGGTTGATCCCTGCCTCGCGCCGGACGGCGCCACTCTGCTGTTCACGACCCTCGGCCGGCTGGCAAATCCCTCCGTCTCCGGCGACATCTGGCAGGTGCCCATGGTCGCGCCGCCACCGCTTTCGATTTCGTTGCTTTCTGCGCCCGGTTCGCCGCAATAGCCCGAGCATGCGGGTATCGCTGCGAAGAAACGCTGAGTTTTCTTCAAAACCGTGCCGGAGTGCTCCGATTGAGTCGTTACACCAACCACTCAACGCCATGTCCACTCTCAACTTCAACCCCGGCTCCCACCGCCCCCGGCGGTTCTCGAAGCTGTCCTTCCCCGCCATTCTGACCGCCGCCTTCTTGGCGCCGGCACCCGTTGTACGAGGCCAAGGCAAATCGGCCCCCGCCGCCGAACCGGCATACGCCCCCGGCGAAGTCCTGATCAAATTCAAAGCCGGCGCGGAGAACGCCAAACTGCTCGATGCCTTTCAGCGCGGGCGGCTCGACAAGGTGAAGCGAAGTTTCAAACTGAAGGGCGGTGACCATCCCGGACTTCACCACATCACGACAACTCTCGATGTGCCATCGGCCGTCCTGGCACTCAGCAAACACCCGGCGGTCGAGTACGTGGAGCCGAACTACCGGATTTACCCGTCGGCGGTTCCCAACGACCCGCAGTACCCGCAATTGTGGTCCATGCCGAAGATCAGCGCGCCCGCGGCCTGGGATCTCACCACCGGCACCACCAGCGTGATCGTCGGGGTGGTGGACAGCGGTATCGACGTCAACCATCCGGACCTCGCGGCCAACATCTGGACCAATCCCGCTGAAGTGCCGAACGACGGTCTCGACAACGACGGCAACGGCTACGTTGACGACGTGCGCGGCTGGGACTGGTGGAACGGCGACAACACGGTCTTCGATGCCGGCGAAATATCCCACGGCACACATGTCGCAGGCACCATCGGCGCCGCGGGAGGCAATGGCACCGGCATCGCGGGCCTCAATTGGCAGGCGCGGATCATACCGTTGAAATTCATCGGACCGGAATTCGGCTTCAACTCCGGTGCCATCGCGGCCATCGAGTACGCCGCCGCACAGGGCGTCAAGGTTCTCAACGGAAGTTTCGGCAGCAACGTGTTCGGGCAGGGGATTCACGATGCGATCGATGCCGCCGGCATCCTCTTCGTGGCCGCCGCCGGGAACTACTCGTCCAACACCGACACGACCCCGTTCTATCCCGCCGGTTTCAACCTCGGCAATGTGATCTCCGTCGCCGCCACCGACTCCAATGACCTGCTCGCGTCGTTCTCGAATTACGGAGCGGCTTCCGTCGATCTCGGCGCCCCTGGAGTGAGCATCCTCAGCACCCTGCCCGGGAACCAATACGGGAACATGAACGGCACCTCCATGGCCGCGCCGCACGTCTCCGGAGTGGCCGCGCTGGTTTACTCGCTCCACCCCGGGCTCAGTGCCGCTGAAGTCAAGTATCGGATCCTCACCTCCACTGATTCCGTGTCGTCGCTGAGCGGAAAGACCGTGACTGGCGGCCGACTCAATGCCGCGAAGGCCATGCTCCCGCCCGTGCCGTCATCGCAGGTGGCAGCGGATGGATTCGAATCCAATAATTTCACCGGCGGCACCGGATCGTGGGCCGGCGGCTGGACGAATTCAGGCGACATCAGCATCCGCACCCAGGACGGGCCCGCAGAAGGCAGCCGGCACGTCCGGCTGCGCCGCGGGACCGGATACCTCCGGCGCAGCGCCAACGTCGGCGGTGCGAGCGACCTGTGCCTGAGCTTCAAGTCGAAGGTTAGTTCGTTCGAAGGCTCCGACGTCGCGGATGTTCTTGTCAGCAGCGACGGCACCACCTGGATTCCTGCGCTGCACCTCACCGCCGCCGACAGCGACAATCAGTATCACGATTATGAGATTGAACTCGTGAGTGGACCGCTGGGCCACATTCACATCGCCTTCGATGCCGGCATGAGCGCCCAGGATGACAACTGGTATCTCGACGACATCCGGATCACCGGAGCGCCGGGCAACCTGCCTCCGGTCGCCGACGCCGGTCCGAACCGCTTCGCCACCGACACCGACGGCAACGGCTCGGAACGCCTCACGCTCAACGGCGGCAATTCGTTCGATCCCGACGGCACCATCGTCAGCTATCAATGGACCGTGAACGGCACTCCCCTCGGCGACACCCCCGTGCTCGACGTGGAAGTGCCCGCGGGCAGCACATGGAACGCCACCCTCACCGTCACGGACAACAACAACTTCAGCCGGAGCGACCCCGTGCAACTGACCGTGAACGCCGGGGCGGCCGAGGTTTTCTACGATGGCTTCGAGCGCACGTCGCTCGCGCCCTGGACTCAGGACAGTCAATACGACTGGTTCAGCTCGACCCAGCGTTCAAGTGGGAGCGGCGCGCGTTCCGCCGAAGTGGACGGCTCCGCCAGCGACGCGCAGTTGGTCTCGCCGGTCATCAATCTCCAGGGGCGCGTTTACGCCACGGTCACCTTCGACTGGATGATCGAGAGCAGCCTCGACTCCGGCGAGTATCTCGCCTTCGACCTTTCCCAGGATGGGGGCGCCACATGGATCGAGAGACAACGGATCAACGGCAACGTGGATGCTGAAGACGCCTGGCGTTCAATGGTCTTCGTTCCCTCCGTCCCCAACGGGACGCTTCGGCTTCGCTTCCGGGGAAAGATGAACAGTTCCGACGAGGACGCGTTCGTGGACAACATCCGCGTTGTGGCCGAGTGAGCCACGTCCATTCTCGGCCCAACGCCACTGACCTCCAGATCCCATTCATCGGAAGTTCCCCCAAAGGGAATAGCTGTTTTGCGGCTCCAGCCCTTATTTGACGCGGATTGGGCGGTTTTTTGGGAGTTTTTTTCTAGTGGCTACTTTGCTTTTCGGTCCTGGCAGCGATGTAGGCAGGGTGACCTTCGCAGCGGTAATCAGTGACTGCACGTCGGCTCGAGGCTGGAGCATCACTTTGATGACGCCTGCGATCTCGACTGCGCAGTAGGTGTTGAGCCGATCCAACCCCTCCTTGACGGTTATGTCCAGATGGGCCCAGCGCTCTCCGAGTTCTTTCATGATCAGGTAGGCGAGCATGACCACCAAAAGGTGCCCGCGGGTGCTGGAGTCCTTGCGCACATGCACGGGGCGCATTTCCAGTTCCACGGTTTTGCTGCGCCGGAAGGCCTGTTCGACTTCTCCAAGGCTTTTGTATCGCGCATGCACGGTCTCTTTGCTGGCCTCTTGGGCGAGCAGATCGG
>JBJXFS010000012.1:0-2714 GCA_046155625.1 Verrucomicrobiales bacterium
TCGTTCTTGCAGACGAATCTGATCGGAACCTGGACGGCCGAGTCCAATGACCTTCTCCGCGGCAACGAAGAATGCATCGTGCGCTGGGATGGGGCCGGGCCTGGAACCATCAAGGTGGAACTGGCCGGCTCCGACACCGCCGGCGTCCCCGGTCCCTTCGTTCCGGCGGCCGATGGAGTGGTCGTGCCCGGTGTCGCCGGCAAGTACATCACGGTGCGCGTCACACTGCAGGCGGCCAACCAGGAATCGCCCTCGGTCGAAGAACTGTCCATCGATTGCTGCCCGCAAATTGGGGACTATGACAACGATTGTTCCATCGAGATGGACGATTATCTGATGATGCGCACGGCGTACAATGCCAAGTCCACCGACCCGAAATGGGACATCAATAAAGACGGAAAATTCAATGTGGCTGACCTGCGGCGCCTGGTCGTCCTCTTCTGTCTGCCCGGAGGCACGCAGCTTCCACCCCGAGCCTAACTCCCAGTTCCTCACCCGCCCTCCCGTTTCATCCCCCACACACACCCGACTATGAAAACCGCACTTCTCTCGAAACGATCCTGGTCCGCGCTGGCCGCCGCCCTGGCCCTCGCCGGGTCCGCCACAGCCGCCACGGTTTCATTCAATCCGAGCAGCCAGACCGTGGGCGTGGGCGATACCGCCACCGTCCAACTCGTGGTCAGCGGCTTGGGCGATGGCACTTCTCCCTCGCTCGGTGCATGGGCTGTTTCGTTCGATTACGATCCCGCCGTCGTGTCGTTCAGCAGCGCCACCTTCGGAACCGGGCTCGATTTGGGAATCTTCGGCAGCCTTCAATTTCTCGACGGCTCGGTCAGTGGAAATGTCCTCCTGGACGAAGTCTCGTTTGAGGACTCAGCGGACCTGAATGCGGCCCAACCCGATTCCTTCGTCCTCGCCACCATCAACTTTACGGCGCTGGCTCCCGGCAGCAGCCCGCTCTCACTGACGCTCGTGGACCTCTCGGACGAGCTTGGCGAGTCGCTGGACGCCACGGGCCAGGACGGCGTGATCCGGGTGCGGGACGGCGGCAACGGGGTGCCGGAAGGCTCCGTCGGAGTCGTTGTTCTGGCGTTCCTCTGGGCCGGAATGCTCGGCCTCGCCCGTCGCCCGCGTCGCCGCGCCTAAAGCCGTCGGTGATCGTTGGGCGGGCGGCGCCTCCCAGCTGTCCAAGCACCGCCCAACGTGGCTTCGTCCAGCGAGAGATGCCTCCGCGGCTGGGACGCGACCTCCGGGCGCCTAGTCGGTGAGATCGTCGCGCTCGAGAGGTTTCCCCACTTCTCGAATGAGCATGAAGTGAACGACCCTGGAGGGATGGCTCGGGACCACCTCTCTCCAGCCCATGCCCGCTCCCGCCTTGGAGCCTGTCACAAAATAAGGAATTCAATGATTACCAGAGTGATTGACTGGCTTGTTTCGTGACAGGTCCTGAGTACCACACGAGAAGAGCCATCGCGGGCTTATAATCAAAGCATTCCTCCAGTAGATGAAAACGCCCTGCGTTGGCGGGCACGGCAGATTTTTGAACGGTCGAAAGCCGTTGGTTTTCAGGTTTGTGCGAACTACCCCCATCGGGCGGGAAAGTGGCAATGGCACGGGACGCCACTGGGAGTGGCGGTCTGGGGCCACCAGACGACGACGACATGCGCCAAGCCGTTCATCGCCAGGGTAAGGGTGGGTAATTCAAGACCTTGGTTTTATGGCGGCCCCAGCCCGCCACTTCCCCAATTAAGAAATGCGCTTACGGCTCGTGCAAAGATCCGCCGTGGTGGGCGGGGTGCCGTCATCACGGATCGTTGACTAATTCGGGTAATTCGTTTATAATTGAATTTAATACTTCCTTAACACACTCATGAGGAGACGCCTTTCCCCAATCCCCTTTGATCGCTCTTTAGTGGTCGCGTTGTGTTGGGGTGCGGAAGCCACCGCGCAGACGGCCAAACCTGAACCCCAGGAACTTCCCGCGGTCATTGTCTCTGCCACGCGCACGGCGCAGCCACTTCTTGAGGTGCCGTATTCGGCGGTGGTTCTTTCCCAGGACGACATGCGGCGGCAGGGAGCGCGATCGTTGCCGGATGCGCTCAAGTTCACGCCGGGCGTCTTGGTGCAGAAGACATCGGCGGGTCAAGGGTCTCCGTTCATCCGGGGCTTTACCGGTTTTCGAACCTTGGCCATGGTCGACGGTATCCGCCTGAACAATTCGGTCTTTCGCGAGGGGCCCAATCAATATTGGAATACGATCGACGTCTTTGGACTGGAGGCGATTGAACTGACCAAGGGGCAAGGGTCGGTGCTGTTTGGGAGCGACGCCATCGGCGGTACGATGAACGCTCGGACTCGCGGTCCGATTTACCACGTGGCGCCGGCACCGGCCCTTGCCGGGACCGTGGAAGGCGAAAAAAACCCCACTGGCTCGGGCGCGAAAGCGTCGGTCGCGAGCCCAGCGGCTCCCGCCTTTTCGACCGGTGGCGCGATGCGGGCGAGGTATGCTTCCGGAGAACGCAGTTGGCAGGGGCGACTCGAAGGATACGTCAGCCAAAACGAGACGGCTGGACTCTTTCTCGGGGCGACGGTAAAGGACTTTGGCGACGTGCAGGCGGCGGAACTCGGACGGTTGCCGCGCACGGGATACCAGGAGTACGACTTCGACGGCAAATTCGAATGGTGGCTCGATGAGACGATAAAGCTGACCCTCG
>JBJXFS010000017.1:0-31177 GCA_046155625.1 Verrucomicrobiales bacterium
CGAAACGAGCGGGGCGCGATGGACACGGAGACTCACAGGGGTGGGTGACAGGGCGGTGAGCGGAGCGGCGATTTCGAGGACGAGGACGAGGACGAGGACGATTCCAAGCTTCCTGACTCCTAAGAACCGGGATGGGGACCACGAAAAACACGAAACACACGAAATGCCAAGGCGTTGCCCAACGATTACCGCCCACCGGATGGATGAGAAGACCGCTTGTCTAACTCAATGATTTTTCGTGTGTTCCGTGACTTTCGTGGTTGTTCCATCGTCCTTCTTAGGTGAATACGCCTTTTCCGCCCACACGATGGCTCGTCACCCTCAGCCATCCATCCTTTGCGCCACTCGTCCTCGTCCTCGACTCCACGTGTGCGATCCCCGTTCACCCGCGGATCGAAACTTCTCCACTTCCTCAGGATGCTTGGGAGATATGGCAGCAACTACCGCAGGGCCAACGGCCCGACACTCTACCAGCCCGGGCCAACGGCCCGGGAAAAACAACCTTGAAACCGCCCAGGGCTGAAGGCCCGTTCCATATACGTTGCGGTGACTCGAGGGCATGGCGTTCAACGAGTTTGGTTTTCAGGGCGGGAGGCCCTCCTGTAGCAACACCTTGGCCATTCGTGAGATTCGTGAGATTCGTGGTTCTCATCCCGGTTCTTGGGGTCGATCACTGAGCCCAATTTGGACTCAATTGATTCGACTTCCTCGAAGCGGCGTATCAAGGATGTCGGCGTGACGAGCCGGGAGCCCATTCAATTGACGGCCGATGCCGAGGCCTGCGGGCAGCGGGTGGACCGTTTTTTGGCTTTGCGCCTTCCAGATGTTTCGCGATCGCGGGTGACAGCGCTCATCCGTGAAGGGGAAGTGGTCGTGAACGGCCGGGCGATCAAGCCGAGTCACGAGCTGAATGTCGGTGACCTGGTCACGGTGACGCTGCCGGAAGCCAAACCGGTTGCCACGGTCGCCCAAGACATTCCGCTCACTGTTTTATACGAAGACGAGGACCTCGCCGTCCTCGACAAATCCAGCGGCATGGTGGTGCACCCGGGTGCCGGCCATGAGGAAGGCACCATCGTCAATGCGCTGCTCCATCGCTTTGGTCCGCTTTCCAGCATCGGCGGTGAACAGCGCCCAGGCATCGTCCACCGGCTCGACAAGGAAACCAGCGGCTGTCTGGTGGTCGCTCGCAATGACGCCACCCACGCCGCCTTGAGTGCCCAGTTCGCCGGGCGCGAAACGGAAAAACTCTACTACGCCGTGGTCGAGGGTCACCCATCGCCGGAAACTGGCAGAATCGAGAATTTCATGGCCCGGCACCCGACCAACCGGGTGCACATGGCCGTGGTGCCCGAAGGACACGGGCGCCATGCTGTCACCGACTACCACGTCGTGCACTCCGGCCCCCACTGGGCCTTGGTCCGCTGCACCTTGCACACCGGCCGTACCCACCAGATTCGCGTGCATCTCAAGTCCCTCGGCCACCCTCTGCTGGGCGATGATGTTTATGCCAAACCCAGGCGCCAACTCGTCGCGGTTCCACGCCTCATGCTCCACGCGTGGCGACTCGGATTCACCCACCCGCGCACCAGTCGACGCCTCGTCTTCACCGCCCCGCTCCCGCCGGAATTCGAACCGTTCCTACCCAGCGCGCCGCCCGCCCCCACCCTCCGATAGCCGGAAAATTAGGGCTCGGGCCTTCAGCCCTGGGCGGTTTCAAGACGGTTTTTCCCAGGCCGTCAGCCCGGCCCTGGAGTTTGTCCATTCTTTACATCTGAATAACAAGCTGTATGTTAGCCAACATCAACGAGTCACAGCACACGATTTTCCGGGCCGCGATCCCGGCCTTGGGTGCCCAAGGATCGCACACGTGGAGTCGAGGACGAGGACGCGGACGAGGACGAGTGGCGCAAAGGATGGATGGCTGAGGGTGACGAGTCATCGTGTGGGCGGAAAAGACGTATTCAGGAAACTTGGAATCGTCCTCGTTCTCGTCCTCGAATAATCCGCTCCGCTCACCGACCTGCCCCCCACGCCTGTGACTCTCCCTTTCCATCGCGCCCCTCTCGTTTCGCTCTGAATACTGACCACTGAATCCCGAATACTGAATACCGCCCTCCGCCCTCCGCCCTCCGATCAAAATCCGTTTGCCGGAGCCAAAGCGCCCCCCTAATCTGCTGATTCGTCCACTTTCAGCCCTCACTTCGAATTTTCTCCAATGCTCGCTCTCATCCGCAAACACAAGATCGCCCTTTTCTGGGTTGTCCTGATCGTCGGGATCGCGTTCTTCGTGTTTCCTGACAGCCAGTCGGCCACCGGCGCCAAGCGCCTCGAGGGCCCTGATGGCAGACCGATGAATGTTTTGGGCACGAAGTTTCCTCCATCGGAAGTCGAGGCGATCCGGGAGAGTTGGGACATTCTGCTGGCGTTCCGGGGGGATGGGGGCGGGTTTGACTTCAACGATCCGATGTTCCGCCACCTCATTAGAATCAACAGCATAGTGACGAGCACGCAGGGAACCACACCGGACCAGGCGGAAGAGCGGCGCGATTTCATTGTCAACACGGCGCTCGTGCGCGTGCTCGCCCGGGAAGCCGGCATCAGCGCGAGCGAAGCGGAAATCAACCAACGCATCCAGTCGCTCCCCCGTTTCCAGACAGCCGGAACCTTTGACCCTTCGAAGTGGGCGATATTTATCGATGCTTTCGGCGGGGAGGCGGGGGCTCGGCGCAAGGCGATTTACACGGTCATCGGGGATACCATCCTTTTTGACAAGCTTGTTGAACTGGTGGGCCCGAGGGTGCCGGAGACGAAGGCGGAACTCGATCTGGCGTATGCCGCCGAAAACCAGCGCCTGACCGCCAGCGTGTTGTCATTGGCCCGGAAGGAGTTTGAAAACCCGGAGGTGACCGAGGAAGAGTTGAAGAAGTTTTTTGCTGAGAAGGAAGGGTCGAGCGACCTGAAGTCGGATGAGAAACGCTCCTTCAGCTACGTTTTTTTCCCGGCGCCCAAGCCTGAAGATCTGAAGGACTTGGATGAGAAGCAGAAGGAAGAGAAGCAACGGGAGCACAAGAAGCTGGCCCAGGAGTTTTCCAACCAGTTGGTCGCGGAGGATCGCGGGACGAAATCCTTTGATGAGATCGCCGCCGGACTCAAGGTCGAAGTCAAAAAGGCCAGCCAGGTCACCCAGAATGGCTTGCCCGACGATCTCAAGGGCAAGGGCACCGTCCCGTCGCGAATCTTCGGCATCGTGGAAACGGGGCGCAGCGAGGTCGAGGAAGGCCCTGACGGTTATTATGCATTTGAGGTGACAGCGATTGAACCGCCCCAACCGCTGGCCTTTGAGCAAGCCAAAGAAAAATTGACCACTCTGCTGAAAGAGAAGAAGGCGAAGGAGAACTTCGAGGCGCACCTGAAGTCGACCCGCGAGAAACTGCAGACCGCTCTCAAAGCTGGAAAGTCGTTCCCCGAAGCGGTCACCGAAGCCGGCGTGACCGTGGCGCCGCGCGAGCTTCCCGCCTTCAGTCAAAAGAAGCCGCTCGCCAACGAACCCAACGCACGACTCATCGCCTCCAGCGCCAACCGAACCGAGGTGGGCGATGTCAGCGAACCAATCAACACCCCCGACGGAGCCCTACTCGTCCACGTCCTGAAGAAGGAACTTCCGAAAGACCCAAAAATGGAGGATGACAAGCGCGCCCTCGCGGTGCGCAAGTCCATGATGACAAGCCAGTCACCCGAGAGTAATCCGCTTTTCGCTTCCTGGTTCAAGAAAAAGCGCCACCTGGCCGACGCGACTTTGAGCGTGCAATAGCGATAGACACGAGCGGCGGGGCGACCAGGAGGGCGGATAAGGGCGTCGGCCTTGCCGTGCCAAAGGCAATGAGAGTGAATGGATGAAGCCCCCAGGGAGACCGCGGACATGTCCGTGCTCTGGAGTTTGTACTTTGTTACGTGGTTACCATAATCGCCGCTCGTCATGCCTCGAGTTGAATTTACCGACAATTTGGCCAACCAGACCGCGGCGCCCCCTGCCGCGGTGGCTGGAACCACCGTTCGCGAATGCCTGGAGGCCGTTTTCGCGAAATTGCCACGTCTGCGCGGATACGTGCTCGATGACCAGGGCGCGGTCCGCCAGCACGTGGTCATTTTCCTTGATGGCGAAGCCATTCGCGACCGTCAACGCCAAGGCGACGCGGTGGGCGTCGATTCCGAGATTTTTGTGATGCAAGCGTTGTCGGGCGGATAGAGTGACTTCGAACACCCGACAATGAATCGCAGACTCTATCTCGGCACCCGCAAGGGGCTGCTCCAAGCCGAAAAAACTCCCCAAGGCTGGGAAATCAACCGGATGTCGTTCCTCGGCGTGTCCGTGCCGATGCTCCTCCCCGACGAACGCGACGGCACTCTCTACGCCGCCGTCGAACACGGCCACTTCGGCACCAAGTTCCACGTCTCCTCTGATGACGGAGCGACTTGGGAGGAACGCACCGCCCCAGCCTATCCGCCGAAACCCGAGGGGGCGCCCGACCTGATCAATTTCGTCAACCAGCAGCCGATCCCCTGGGATCTGAAGAAAATCTGGGCGCTCGAAGCCGGCGCGAGCGAGAGTGAACTCTGGTGCGGCACCATGCCAGGAGGCTTGTTTCATTCCATGGACCGCGGCGCCTCCTGGAGCCTGGTCGAAAGCCTGTGGAACGACCCCGGTCGCGCCAAATGGATGGGAGGCGGCGCCGAATGGCCCGGCATCCATACCATCTTGGTGGACCCCCGCGACCGGCGCCGCGTCCTGCTCGCCATCTCCTGCGGTGGTGTCTGGGAAACTCGCGATAATGGCGCATCGTGGCGCAACATCGGTGAAGGGATTCGGGCCGACTACGCCCCGCCCGAGCTCGCCTACGACCCGGGCACCCAGGACGCCCACCGCATCGCCTGGAGCGCGGCCGACCCCGACACCCTCTGGATGCAACATCACAATGGCATTTTTCACAGCGCCAACGGCGGCCTGCAGTGGCGCGAAATCGACAACGCCAACCCGTCCTCGTTTGGCTTCGCGGTCGCCATGCACCCGCGCGACCCACTGACCGCCTGGTTCGTGCCCGGTGTGAAAGACGAATTACGCATCGCCTGCGACGGCGCCCTGTGTGTCATGCGCACCCGCGACGGCGGTCGTTCGTTCGAGGCCGTCCGCGCCGGACTCCCTCAGCACCACGCGTACCACATCGTCTATCGTCACTGTCTCGACGTCACCGGAGACGGAAGCACCCTCGCTTTCGGCAGCACGACCGGCTCCGTTTGGATCAGCGAGGACAGTGGCGATTCGTGGGAGCGCCTCAGCGCCGAGTTGCCGCCGGTCTACTGCGTCCGCTTCGCCTGACCCCCCCTCGCCCGAAACTCCCCGATCAAATCCTCACCCTCATCCCGAGTTCCACCACGCGGTTCTCGGGCAGCTTGAAGTAGCCTGACGGCGGCTGGGCGATTTTCGCCAGGAAGGCAAACAGGTGCTCGCGCCACGGGGCCATACCCCGCTGTTTGGAGGGAACAATCGTCTCACGACCCAGAAAGAAAGTCGCTTCGCTGGCGTCGCAGCAGAATTGGTGCAGCGA
Organism: Verrucomicrobiales bacterium; assembly: GCA_046155625.1. Lineage (GTDB taxonomy): Bacteria > Verrucomicrobiota > Verrucomicrobiia > Verrucomicrobiales > V1-33 > CAJBME01. The sequence goes on from JBJXFS010000017.1 coordinate 5,607, forward strand.
GCGCGCGCGCCGCAAGAGTTGCGGAACATCCGGTTCCTGCATGAAGCCATAATGCCCGGTGATGCGAAAGACGTCATCGCCCAGTGTTTCCAGTTCCACCTGGTCTTCCCGGGCGACATAGGGCACGTTGTCCGTGACCAGCGTGAGAAAAATCACGCGTTGATGCATCACCTTGTTATGTTTCAAGTTGTGCAGCAGAGCGACTGGCGTCCGCCCGCGGCTGCCCGACATGAAAACCGCCGTGCCAGGCACGCGGACCGGTCCCTTGCCGTACGACAGGCTCGCCAAAAAATCCTCCTGCGACAAGGCGCTGGTCTCCTGCTCCTGCAGAATGAGGCGCCGGCCTTCGCGCCAGGTGGTCATGACCGTGAAAATGAGGGATCCCATGACCAGCGGGAACCAACCCCCCGCCGGAATCTTGCTGATGTTGGCGCCGAAAAATGCCAATTCCACCGCGAGAGCGACGGCCGCCAGCGGCAGGGCGCGGGCCATTCCCCACCCCCAATGGCCCCGCGCCGCAAAATACAACAGCACCGTGGTAACGATCATCGTCATGGTCACGGCGATGCCATAGGCCGCCGCCAAGGCTTTCGAATCCTTGAATCCAAGCACCAGGCCGATGCAGGCCAGCATCAGTGCCCAATTCACCACCGGCACGTAAATCTGCCCGCGCGTGTGAGCCGACGTGTGCCGGATGCTGACTCGCGGCAAACAACCCAATTGGTTGGCCTGCAGCGTGAGCGAATACACCCCGCTGATCAGCGCCTGCGAGGCGATCACCGTGGACACCGTCGCCAGTGCCACCAAGGGCAACCGAGCCCACCCCGGCGCCATCATGAAAAACGGGCTGAACTCAGGATCCGAAGGCGCCTCGGGATGAGACAGCAGCCACGCCGCTTGCCCAAAATAATTCAGCAGCAGCGCGGGCATGACCATCCAAAACCAAGCCAGCCGAATCGGTCGCGCACCAAAATGCCCCAGATCCGCGTACACCGACTCCGCCCCCGTCACCACCAGAACCACCGACCCCAGCACAAAATAACCATGCCAGCCCGCATCGAGAAAAAAATTGAAGGCACTGGTCGGGCTCAGGGCCAGCAACACCTGTGGTTGTCGCACGATTTGCGAGAGGCCCAGCACGGCGATGGTGGAAAACCACAACACCATCACCGGACCAAAGACTCGCCCCACTTTGTCGGTGCCAAGCCGTTGAAAGGAAAAGAGGGCGGTCAGGATCACCACGGTGATGAGGATCACCGCCTTCTGATCGAGTCCCGTCGCGGTCTTCAGACCTTCCACGGCGCTCAGCACCGAGATGGCTGGCGTGATCATCCCATCCCCATACAACAAAGCTGCCCCAAACATGCCCGCCAAGACCAGACCGGGCACCACCGCCGGCCGCGCTTTCCCCAGCGCCAACGACAAGAGCGCCAGCACGCCGCCCTCGCCGTTTCGGTCGGCCCGCAGGACAAACACAATGTATTTCACCGCCACCACCAGCACCAGCGACCAAAAAATTAACGACAGCACGCCAAGCACATGATTGGCGCTCACACTGACCGCATGCACGTTGTGCCCCACATCGAAACACTCCTTCATCGCGTACAACGGGCTCGTCCCGATGTCGCCAAATACCACGCCGAGCGCCCCAACCATAAGCGCCCGCAAACTGGGACGCCCTTCAGAAGTCGAACTAGCCATAGACTCGAATAGATGACGCTTCCGAGGCGCCGGCCTCGACCGCCAGCCCCGCCTCCCACCGGGTCATTGATTCTTGCAAGACCATCCGCGTCATCAAATGACCACCATCGTATCGGCCGTCCTCGTCGCGTAAAGGCGCGAATTCTCTGCAAATTGTAATGGCGGCGGTCGGCGGCCGGCGGTCGGTGGTCGGTGGTCGGAGGTCGGAGGTCGGCGGTCGGTGGCCGGTGGCCGGTGGCCGGTGGTCGGAGGCCCGCCCAGTAGCCCCATTCTTCCCATTCTTCCCGTTCTTCCCATTCCCATTCCTATTCCTCTATTCTCTCCGCCCGCCGCACTTCAGGCGGGCGCATGGCGCGGAGGGCTCGGGCGAGCTCCGGGTCTTGGGCGGCCGCGCGCACTTCGGGAAGCGTGAAGAGGCGAGCGTGATTCGAATGAGCCACGGCGTGCTTGACTTCGCGATCGTCGAGCAGGCGGCGAAAGGCGGGATGGTTAAGCACGGTGCGGAGCGCCGGGTCCGCCTTGACGGATTTCCAGCGGGCCGGATCCCGGTAGGTGACGAGGATCTCGCACAGGCGCACGACTTCCGGAGAGGTGACCGGGTCAACGGCGTTGAGAAACTTGCCGACGGCTCCCTGGCTCAAGTAATGGCGTGCTTCGGCGAGCCAGGGGCGCAAGGTGGCCTCGGGTCCGAGATCGAGGTACGCCATGCCATTGAGCGATCCGGCCAGCCGGAGCACTATTGCCCCCATCCAAAGCAATGCCCCCGATGGCAGCAGGCTGATCAGTGCCGCCTTGCCCTTTCCCATACCCTGACCCGCCGCCGCCGCCACATCGCCTCCGCCCACCAACTTTCCCAAGACCGCCCCCGATCCCAAATGCCCGAGGGCCCCAGCCACCACACTCAAGCCCCCAAGCACCGCCGCCGACGTGTTGGGCAACGTCGAGGCCAGCCAGTCCGGCGCTTTCAAGAACACATAGGTTCCCACGGCAAATCCGATCGCCAATTTCACCATCCCAAGAATTAACCGAAGCACACCGCGAACCACCGCCAGCACCGCCATCCCGGCGACAAAGGCCGCCGCGAGGACAGGAAGGGAAACCGAGGCGAAGGATTCAGGCATGAGCGGTGGTCGGTGGTCGGTGGTCGGCGAAGGGCTGTAAGCCGGAAGCGGTTGTCGGTATTCAGTATTTCAGCAGTCAGGAGTCGGTGGTTGGAAGGCGGTCACTGCGGCGGTGTTTTCGTCGCTTTGGCGGAAGTCCCTTAAGTCCTTTCAGTCCCTTTGGTCCCTTGCCCGGCGCCTCCTGCTCCCGCACGGCTCACAGGATCCTCTGGGCCCGCTGCCGGAGCAGATGATCGCAGATGACCAGGGTGGCCATGGCCTCCACCATGGGCACCGCGCGCGGGAGGACACACGGGTCGTGCCGGCCGCGTCCTTTCAGCGTGGTATTCTCGCCGGCGCGATTCACGGTTTCCTGCTCGGTCATCAGAGTGGCGACCGGCTTGAAGGCGACGCGGAAGACGATCGGCTCGCCATTGGAGATACCACCTTGGATGCCACCGGACCGGTTGGTCAGAGTGCGCACGCGCCCGCCCTCCATGCGGAAAGCGTCATTGTGGTCGCGGCCGGTCAGGCGGGTGCCGGCGAACCCACTGCCGATTTCAAACCCCTTGGTCGCCGGCAGGCTCAGCATCGCCTTCGCCAAATCCGCCTCCAGCTTGTCGAATACCGGCTCGCCCAGTCCGGACGGCACGCCGCGGATGACACAGGCGACCACTCCGCCCACGGAATTCCCCTCGGCGCGCACTTCTTTAATCAAGGCCGTCATCGGCTCCACGAGGTTGGGATCGCCCGTCCGCACGATATTCGATTCGATCGTCTCGCGCCGCACCGTCGCCACGTCCACCACCGCCTCCAGATCCCGCACCGTGGCGACCCAGGCCAGACATTCGAAATCGGGGATCAACTGGCGCAGCACCCGCCCCGCCACGGCCGCCGCCGCCACCCGCCCGATCGTTTCTCGAGCCGAAGCGCGTCCTCCCCCGGCCCACGCCCGCAACCCATACTTCGCCTCATACGTGTAGTCGGCGTGACTCGGCCGATAGGTGTCCTTCATCTCAGCATAGGCATCCGATCGCTGGTCTTCATTGCGCACCAAAATAGCAATCGGCGTGCCCAAAGTCCGCCCGTCCTCCGACACCCCGCTCAATATCTCCGCCCGATCCGCCTCCTTCCGCGGAGTGACGATTTCACTCTGCCCCGGGCGCCGACGATCGAGTTCCGCCTGGATGTCCGCCACGGCCAGCGCCACCCCAGGCGGACAGCCATCAATCACGACCCCCACGCCACCGCCGTGGGACTCGCCAAACGTGCTGATCCGAAACAACTGACCAAATTGACTCGCCATGCAGAGGCTCACTATGCCGGCTCTCGCTCCCGTGGCAATCGCCTCTCTCGCCGCTGGCGTTCGACGGAAAGCCCTCAATACTCACCTTATCGAGATCCGTTGGCGCCCGCCAGCCTCCGAGACAAATAATTCCCTTCACGACGCCATGCCCAACGACCCACGACTATCTTCCGTTGCCTCGATGATCGCCCGCGTCTTCACGGCCCTCACGCTCTTTGTCATCGCCTGCACCCTGTTCCTGGTCTTTTCGCGCCATCGCGAAGGCTATGGACTGGACGACCTTTTTGCTGGCCAGCGGCTTGGCGCGCCGGAAAAACTGACCAAGCCCGAAGCCGCCCCGGTCAGCGCCAGCGAAGTGCCTGGCCTGACGCGTCTCAACCAGGAAGTCACCACCTTGATCAACGCTGTTGCCCCAGCCGTTGTCAGCATCAACACGAACCGCGTCATCACCCGCCGCGCCATCGACTTCTTCGGACGCAGTCGGTTCTATCAAAACTACGTTCCAGGCCTCGGATCCGGGGTCATCATCAGCAAAGAGGGCCACGTCGTCACCAATTTTCATGTCATCGAACACGCCGATGAAATCACCGCCGTCCTCCACGATGGCAGCGTCTGCCTGCTGAAGAAAATCGGCGAAGACCGCAATGCTGACATCGCGCTTCTACAGATTCAGGACCCGCGCAGCCGCGAATTCCATGCCATTCCGTTTGCGGATTCAGACCGCGTCCAAGTCGGCGAAACGGTTTTCGCGATCGGCAATCCCTTTGGCCTGCGCGAATCGGTCACCCAAGGCATCATCAACCATCGCGACCGCCGGCTGAGCGACAGCGATCCGCCCAAATTCCAGACCGATGCGGTGATCAATCCGGGCAACTCCGGTGGCCCGCTCATCAACGTGCGCGGGGAAATCGTCGGCATCAACGTCGCCATCTACGCCGGTCAGGAGGAAGTCCGCGTCTGGCAAGGCATCGGCCTCGCCATCGCCGCCAACGATGTGGTTCGGTCAGTCGAGCGCATCCGCGACGGCGGTCGCGAAAAAACCGGCTACCTCGGGGTGCAGGCTGAATCCCAGCAGACCGACGACAACACCGAGGAACTCATCCTCACGGACGTCACGCCTGGCTCCCCCGCGGACAAAGCGGGTCTGAAGCCGGGGGATGTGGTCCTCAAGTTCGGAGGCCTGCCGGTCACCAAGGGATTTGACCTCTTCAGCCGAATCAACCGGCGGCCGATTGACCAACCGGTCGACCTCCTCATCCGCCGTGGAGACACCGAAATGACCCTGACCGCCGTAGTCGCGGACCGCGAGGCCATGCTCACTCAGGAGGAGAAAACCGCCGAGCGCCGGGATTTGCGCGAGCAGATCGGAATTGAGGTTCAAAATTTCACTGAATCACAACGCCGCCAGTTTCCCCGCGAAATCGGCGGCATTGTCGTCACCGCCGTCGAACCGGGCTCGCCGGCCGACGGCCAACTCTTCCGCGGCGCCGTGATTTACGAAGTGGACAATGTGCGCATCGATTCAGTCGAGAAATTCTTCTCGATCATCAGTACACTCAAAGGCAAGAAGTTCGCGCTCCGGTTCATCTGGCGCGGCCAAGCCTGGAGCGCGAATATCGAGTTGCCAACCTGAGCATCATTATTGACGCGGAGCGGGAAATCCGTCAAAAATGACGGGCGATGCCCCCCACCCCCCTGCTGGGCAGACGCCGTTTCATCCAACTCCAATCCCCATGAGCTCCAGCCTTCGGCTCCCACGGGCGCTTGCCACCGCCCCCTTGTTTCTCGCCACGCCGGCCATCGCGGCCAGCTTTGTGTTAAATCCCAGCTTCGAAAACGACTACAACGAAACGTGGCCGCATTACGGCCCGATCAGTGATTGGGTCCATCAGGGCGGCACGGGCACCAACCGAAGCGACGGACCGTTTCATAACGCCGGCACCCCGATCACCGACCGCGACCAGGTCGCCCTGCTTCAGGGAACCGGGTTCATCAGCCAGACGATCACCGGCCTGACCGCGGGCCAGACCTACTGGATCCAATTTTTTTACGACGTGCGCGCCTGTTGCGGTGCCAACGCCATGGATGTCACGGTGAAGTGGAATGAGGAGGAGATCGACAAGATCACCGGCATCGTGCCCGTTATTGAGGGCAATCCCTACCGGTTTCGCAATGTCGCGTTCACCGCGGCGGCGGACACCGGCACCTTGACGCTGGCAACTACGGCCACGGGCGATGCCACGGCTCTCTTTGACGGCGTCACCATTGTCCCGGGAGATCCGGGGCGTGTGGCGGTGGCGAATCCGAGCTTCGAGGCCAGCGGCACTCCGCCCGACGCCGGGTACCTGACTGCCGGCGCCGGCTGGACCGGTGGTGGCACCGGCGGAGTCGGCGTGAACGCGGCCGGCGGCCAGTTCGCCAACAACGGTTCGATCCCGGACCAGGACCATGTGGTTTTCATCCAGGGCGCGAGCTACATCGAACAATCGTTGCGTGGATTGGTCTCGGGCGAGACGTACTCGGTGGCCTTCCGCTACAACGCCACCACTGGCAACTCACCCACCCTGCGCGTCACCGTCGATGGCGCCACCCGCTTCGAACAAGCCGTCACCCCGGTCGGCGGCAACGCCGCCTACTCAAGTGGGTCAGCTACCTTCGTCGCCGCCGCCACCACAGCCGTCCTCCGCCTCGAACAAATGGTCGAAGGCAATCAGACGGTGCTGATCGACGACATCCGCGTTTCCGGCGTGGTCGTCGAACCCATCCCCAACCTCAGCGTCGGCCCACCCCGGCTCGAACTCGGCCCCGGCCAGCGGGCGCTCGCGTCATTCACCGTCTCCGGCCGCCGTCTGGAGACCGGGGCTTCAACCGTCCAAGTCCGGATTCCCAACGAATCCGTCGCGCGCCTCGTCGACGCCGATGCCAATGGGATCGTCACTCTGGTGTTTCCCCAGGGCACCGTCGACACCACACTGACCACGGCGGTCGAAGGGGTCGGACGCGGCGCGGTCACGCTCGAAATCGTCGACAACGGCGGCCATGACGGCGTGGACGGGACGTTGATCGTCAATGGCGTCACTTCGTTTCTCGTCAATCCGAGCTTCGAGGCCACCGGCCCGGGACCCGGCGTCGGATATAGTGCCGTGCTTTCCTGGACCGGCGGCAGCGGCATCAACAACGCCACTCAGCCGTTTCTGGACAACGGAGCGCTGCCCGACCGCGAACAGGTCGCGTTCATTCAGGGCTCGGCGGCCATGAGTCAGTCTATCGCCGGCCTCATCCCGAACCAGCGGTATGCCGTCCAGTTTTTTTACAACGTGCGCAATTGTTGCGGCGGCACCATGCAAATGACCGTGCGCCTGGCAGGCACCGATGTGAAAACCGTTTCCGACATCGTCGCCGTCGGCGCGGGCGCCCCGTTCTATTTCCTCAATGTCCCATTCACGCCGACCGCCGCCACCACCACCCTCGAAATAGCCAGCGTCGCCTCGGGCGACGCCACCCTGCTCGTCGATGGATTCTCGGTCGTGCCACAGGCGGCCGACGAAACCGTCGTCATGAACCCAAGCTTCGAGGCCTCCGGTGTACCGGCGGGAGTCGGGTATCAAAACGCCATGGCTGGCTGGGCGTCGACCGGCGGACACGGCGTCAATGTGGATACGGTCGGGCCGTTTGCCGACAACGGAGTGGCCGGAGCGCAGGACCGTGTCGCGTTCCTCCAAGGCCCTTCGTCGCTCAGCCAGATCGTCCCCGGGGTCGTCGCCGGCAGTGCCTATTCGCTGGAGTACCTCGTCAATGCCCGCAATGGCGACACCCCGGGCGGCACTCCGTACAAAGTGATGATCGACGGCTTGGAGGTCCTCAACACCGTCCAGGAACCAGTCGGCGTCGGCAATCCCTACACCTTGGTCACCCTGCCCTTCACTGCCTCCGCGGACAGCGTGGAAATCCGCTTCGAAGGACTCGCCGCCGGTACGGTCCAAGATGACCAATCGCTCCTGCTCGATGACGTTCGCATCCGACCTGCCGGAACCAGCACCGAGCTGAACGTCCCACTGACCATCACCCTCGTCGCCGGCAATTCAGTCAATCTGTCCTGGCCCACCAGCGCCCCCGCCGGCCTGATCCTCCAGTCGTCGACCTCCCTGCGTTCAGGTACCTGGTCGCCCGTCACCACCGTGCCCTTCGTCGATGGCAGTAACTACAACGTGCTCGAAGTCATCGACGTCCCCGCCCGATACTACCGCCTCGCCCGGCCTTAGGGAGTTCGAGGGCTCCGGTTGGTGTACCGGGTTGACCCGGCGGGCGAAGCGATTCCGCGGCATCCGGCGGTACTCCAACTCAAGGCTTGCGGTTGATGTGCCGAGTTTACCCTACACACCGGGATGGGAACCACGAAATACACGAAACACACGAAAAACCAAAGCGTTAGACAACAATTGCCGTCCATCTGATGGATGACAAGGCCGCTTGTTCTAACTCAGTAATTTTTAGTGTGTTTCGTGATTTTCGTGGTTGAAATGTCCCTTTCTAGGTTTACGCGGTGCGCGGAGCCGGCCCCAAACGCTTTTGCCACCGCTTGATTTCGTCGGCGAGATGGGCGGGGGACGGCGCGCCGACGGCGCGGCGGGCATCCAGCGCGCGTTCAAGCTCCAGCACTGGGTACACGTCCTCGCCGAACAGCTTGGAAAACTGCCTGAATTCCTCCAGCGTGAGGCTGGGAAACCCGCGACCCTGCGCAAGTGAGTAGGCCGTCAACTGGCCGATGACATCGTGGGCGTGGCGAAAGGGCAGGCCTTTTTTGACCAGATAATCAGCGAGATCGGTGGCGAGCAAAAACGGATCGCTGGCGGCGGCTCGGCACGCCGCGGCATTCACCTGCATCGCCCGAATCATTTCGGCGTTGACGGCCAGGGCGAGCTTGATCGTGTCGATTGAATCGAACAGCCGTTCCTTGTCCTCCTGGAGGTCCCGGTTGTACGTCATGGGCAGCCCCTTCAGCGTGGTGAGCAGGCTGACCAGATTGCCGACGAGGCGGCCGGATTTCCCGCGGGTGAGTTCGGCCACATCAGGGTTTTTCTTTTGCGGCATCAAGCTGCTCCCTGTCGTGTGCGCGTCGTCGAGCGTCACGAAGGCGAATTCCGCGCTGGCCCAGAGGATGATGTCCTCGGCGAGGCGCGACAGGTGCACGCCGCACAGCGCCACGGCAAACAAGATCTCCGCCAAAAAATCGCGATCGCTCACCGCATCCATGCTGTTCCGCGTCACCCCGTCGAACCCGAGTCGCTCGGCCACAAAGGCGCGATCCAACACGATGGTCGAGCCGGCCAGCGCCCCGCTTCCCAAGGGCAGCACGTTGAGCCGCGCAACCGCATCGGCCAATCGACCCGCATCGCGATCCAACATTTCCACGTAGGCCAGCAAGTGGTGACCAAACAGGACCGGCTGCCCGCGCTGGAGGTGCGTGTAGCCGGGAACGATGACCGCGGCATGCCGCGCCGCGCACTGAACGAGCGCCCGCTGCATTCCGCGAATCCAGTCGACCACCGCCGCCGCCTCGTCCCGGCAGTAGAGCCGCGCGTCGGTGGCGACCTGGTCGTTGCGGCTGCGCGCCGTGTGCAATTTGGCGCCCACCGGGCCGATCCGTTCGGTCAAGGCGGACTCTATGTTCATGTGAACATCTTCCAGACTCACCTTCCACGTGAACTTCCCATCCCGGATGTCTTTCTCGATCCCCCGCAGACCGGCCTTGATTTGTCGACACTCGGTCGCCGTCAGGATTCCGGCCCGCTGGAGCGCCTCGGCGTGGGCCATCGACCCTCGAATGTCCTGCGCGTACAGGCGCCAATCGAACGAAACCGACTCGCCGTACCGCTTGACCAAATCGCTCGTTTCCTTCTGAAATCGTCCCTTCCACATGCGCGTGCCTTTAGTCGAGGAAGTGTCAGGCGGCAAGCATTGTCAGCTATCGTCCAAGCACCTTGATTAAGAAAACATTGCACCCTTTGAGTACAGGTTTTAGCGGATGATCGAGGCTAGAGGTGGGACGCGACCTCCCGGGCGCGTAGGCGGTGGGAGCGTGATGAAAAATGCCCGTTTTTCGCCTTCTCAAGCGGTGCCCAACGCCAGAAAAAACGATGAGCCAAGACGCGGTAATCGGGAATCCTCCGGGCGCGAATCACGCGACCATCACTCGAGAAGTGGCCACAATTGCCAGAGGGTACGCCTTCACCGCCTACGCGCCCGGGAGGTCGCGTCCCACCTCAATGTCACCTTCTCTCATTCATTCGCTTGCAGCGTCGTTCCGCTAACAAGAAAGCCTGTGAAATGGCTAAATCCAGATGGCGGCCGCAGCCTCCACTCCCAGCCGTTGCCCATTCACATGCCCCTCTCACCAGGTGTTTGACAAATAGGGTGGGCTTCGTAATCTCCCCACCTTTTCCCCCGGATGGGCCGTGGCCCGACCGGTTCCGATTCAGCCTCGACTGCCTGACCGCCATGCCCAAACGCACGTACCAACCATCGAAACGAACCCGCAAACGCCAGTTCGGGTTCCGCGCCCGCATGAAGACCAAAGGCGGTCGGGAAATCCTGCGCCGCCGCCGTCAAAAAGGCCGCAAACGCCTCATCCCCAAGGGAGTCGAGGTCCATTACGCGCGACACACCGTCCAGCACGGCCGTTGATCGGCGAACCGGCGCCCCGCCCGGTCGCATCATCGGCTGCGCCACCGCGCCCGAATCGGCGATGAGCCTGCCCCGTCCCCTCCGGATGACGCGGCGCCGCGAATTCGAGGCGGTTCGCGTCGGCGGCACTTCGGCGGGCGGACGCCTGCTCGCTGTCTCCGTGCTCAACCAACCCGACGCGGTCCGGTCGAAATTTGGCGTCATCGTGCCCAAGGCGCTCGGGGCCGCCCCCACCCGCAATCGCATCAAACGCCGGCTGCGCGCCATCATCCAGCAGGCGCTGCCGATCTTGGAGAAGCAACCGGGACCCGCGCGCGCTTGTGTCACGATCGCGCGTCGCGCCTCGCCCGAAGCCAGCTTCGCCGACCTCTACCGTGAATGGCATCGGTTGGCACGCCAGATTGGCCTGTGGCCACCGGGTCATCCTGTGCCGCCCGTGGCCGGCGCCGAACCTGCCCCATCGACGGCGCTCCGCAGCCAAGATTCGCCCGCATGAAGCCTTTCCTCATCGGCCTGTTGCGATTTTACCAGATCGTCATTTCCCGGCCACTCCACTGGTTGGGCGGCCCGACCGCCGGTTGCCGGTTCACGCCCACGTGCTCACAATACTGCCTCGATGCCATCCGGTCCAACGGCAGCTTGAAAGGCCTGTGGCTCGGCCTCCGACGCATCGCCCGGTGCCACCCGTGGGGCGGCCACGGGCATGACCCGGTGCCGGCCCCGCGTGACGGCTCACCTCCCTGCGCCTCCCCGACCGGTCACGCAAGCGGCGATTGATTCCCGGCCCATTCCAAAACACGGCTCAATTCCTTGTCGACGTCGGCCCTCTCCGCCGCTTTGTGTCCCGTTTCCCATTTTTTTTGTTCTCACCCATCCACCCCTTTTCTTTAAGCCATCACCCAAATGGACCGCACCGCCTGGATCGTCGTCTCCCTCTGCACTGCCGGCCTGATCGCCTGGTTCGTGTACCTGCCCAAATCGCCACCCCGTCCGCCGGCCAGCCCCGAGGTCGTTCAGGCGGCCCCGGCGGCTGCGCCCGGCACGCCTGCGCCTGGCACACCCGCCGCGCCCGCCACCCCAACGGTCGCCGAACAGACGATGGCCATTTCCTATGACGGGATTGACTACGTTTTCTCCAGCATCGGCGGTGGCATCAAGACGATCACCCTGCCACCGCAACGGTTTTCCGGCAGCAGCCCGACGGTGCTCAATGCCGATGGAGTGGCGGCCGTGGGCGCACTCTCGCGGGTGGCCGGCACCCTCGAGACCGAAGCGTACGAGCTCAAGTCATCCAGCGGCCAAACGCCCGTGGTTTTTGAACGCACGACGCCGGAAGGCGTGGTCATCCGCAAGACATGGAACCCCGTCACCGAAGGCGCTGGCCGCGGGTTCCTCTGGCGCCTCACGCTCAGCTTTAAAAATGCCGGGGCCGGCGCTCACACGGACGCGTGGTCGCTCTATGCCGGCACGGCCAGCCCGCTCCAGACAAGCGAGGAACCCGTGTCGGTCTGCTGGAATGCCGACGGCGAGCCCAACGAGGAGAATGCCGGATGGTTCACCGGCTCCGGGTTTCTCGGCATGCAGTTCCGCGCCCCCGCCACCACCTTCGAGCGGACATTTGGCCAGCTCCTCTGGGGCGGCGTGCACAGTCAGTATTATACCACTCTCATCGCCCACACCCTCCCCGAACGCGAACTCCCCTCAGGCCACATCTGGGCCCAACGCAAACCAGTTTCCATCCCGCGCGAAAAAAACTCGCCCGCCAGCTCGTTCGCTGTGTACGCCGGCATCGGATTGCCAAATCTCTCGCTCGCCCCGGGCCAGGAGAATTCGTACGACCTCGACGTCTACATGGGCCCGCGCGCCCACAGCCTGCTCGCCAAATTGCCGCGCCGCCTCGACGATGCCATGTTCTACGGATGGTTTGGGTTCATCAGCAAACCGATGCTCTGGCTGCTCACCTGGTTCCAGCAACTCATGAGCTTCACCACATCAAGCTGGGGATGGGCCGTCATCCTGCTCACCATCCTCGTGCGCGGCCTGCTTTGGCCTCTCAATCTCAAGGCCACCCGCCAAATGAAACGCATGGCCCTGCTCGGGCCCCAAATGAAGGAACTTCAGGAGAAATACAAGGACGACCCGCAGAAAATGAACGCCCAAGTCATGGGCCTCTACAAAAAATTCGGCGTCAATCCGGTCAGCGGCTGCCTCCCCATGCTCCTGCAAATCCCGATTTTCTTCGGCCTCTACACCATGCTGCGATTCGCGGTGGAGATGCGCGGCCATGGATTTCTCTGGGTCAACGACCTCGCCTTGCCCGACACCCAGTTCCACATCGCCGGCTTCCCGATCAACCCGCTCCCGCTCGTCATGGCCGTCACCATGTACGTGCAGATGGCCATGACCCCCAAAAGCCCGGATCCCAACATGCAGATGCAGCAGCGCATCTTCATGTTCATGCCGTTCATCTTCCTGGTCTTCTGCTATAACTTCGCCGCGGCCCTCGCCCTCTACTGGACGGTCTCCAACATCATCGGGATTTTCCAGTCATGGGTGGTCAAGAGGATGCCCGAACCCGAACTCGTCGAGCGCCCGGACAGCGGGCCAGGAGGATCGGGCGGCGCCACGGCCAAGCTCCCCGGCGGCCCGCGCGGCGGCGGCGGCGGCAAGCCGAGCTTCATGCAGATTTTTGCCGATCGCCTCGCCGAACAGCAGAAAAAGGCCGCCAACCGATCGCTGCCCGGCGCCAGCGCCGCCAGCAAGCAGGCGCGCCCCGGCGGCGGTTCCAAAAGCGCCCTGCGCAAACCCACCGACTCCTGATCTCTGCTCTTCTCCAGGGGCGCTGATGGGAAGCGTTTGAGCTTTTTAGACAAAGTTTCGGCAAACGCTTGTCAGTCCCCTCAAAATGAGAAACGCTGGTTCTCGATGAACCTCGTTGATTTGACCTGGCCGGCGGTGGCGTCGCTTCCTCCTGACACGCCGGTGGTCATTCCGGTGGCGGCCCTCGAACAACACGGTCACCATCTGCCGGTCTTCACCGATTCCCTGTTGCTCGGGGAAATCGTGCGGCGCGTCGAACCCCGGTGCGGGGAGCACGTCCTCTTCGCGCCGCTCCAGTGGATCGGGAATTCGGACCACCATCTCGACTTCCCCGGAACCCTCTCGGCTGCACCCCGGGTCTATCTCGACCTCCTCCACAGCCTGGCGGAAAATTTCCTGCGCCATGGATTTCGTCGCCTCATCTTCCTCAACGGCCATGGCGGCAACGACATCCCGGGCCGCCAAGTCGTCTTCGAATTGCGCCAGCGCCACCGCGATCGCATCGACCTCCTGCTGCTTTTCGCGACGTACTGGGCGTTGGGTGAGGAGCGCGTGAACGGTCTCGTCCAAGCGGAAATGGGTCATGCCTGCGAGTGGGAAACGTCGATGATGCTGCGGTTGCATCCCTCGCTCGTGGGCGACTACGCTTCCGCGGCTCCCATCGAACCGGGCCGACCGTTCTTGCCCGCGGCGCGCGGGTGGACGACGCGCGACCGCAGCGGCCCCGGCCATATCGGCCACCCCCAGGCGGCGACCGCGGAAAAAGGGGAATACCTATTGGGCCGGTTTGCCGATGACGTGACGGCACTGCTCGAACGCGTCATCCGCTGGGACGGATGCTCCTGGAGCGGATGAACGCGCTTCCGTCATCATCGCGGCGCGCGTGGGTCGTATGCGGCCTGCTGCTGCTGGCGTCCGCCATCAACTACATGGACCGCCAGACGCTGGCCAACGCCTCGGTGCGGATCACCAAGGAGTTCTCACTCAATCAGCAGCAATACGGCAACCTCGAAGCCTGGTTTGGGTACGCCTTTGCCGCGGGTTCCCTCTTCTTCGGTGTGCTCGCCGACCGCCTCCCCCTCCGGTGGCTCTACGCCGTGGTCGTCGCCCTCTGGTCCGCCGCGGGATTCATCACCGGCTTCTCCGAAACATACGGCCAATTGCTCCTGTGCCGTACGGCGCTAGGATTTTTTGAGGGCGGTCACTGGCCATGCGCGATCAAGGCGACGCGCCTGTTGCTCGACGCCCGCGACCGTTCGCTCGGCAACGGTGTGCTGCAAAGCGGCACCTCCATCGGGGCGATCATCACACCCCTGCTCATGCAGGCCTTGATGACCTCCGAACTGGGAAGCTGGCGGATCGCGTTCCAGGTCATCGCCGCGATCGGCCTCGGATGGATCGTCCTGTGGCTGTGGATCGTCCGCCCGTCCGAATTGGTCGCCGCGCCGCCTGACCCATCCACCAACCCGGAGCCGGAGGCCCCGCTTTGGCGGCTCGTTTTCAGCCGTCGCATGCTCATAGTGTTCGCCGTCATCGCCTGCATCAACACAACGTGGCAGGTCCTGCGCGCGTGGCTCCCGAAGTTTCTCCAGGAAGGACGCGACTGGTCCGAGGCGCACGCGCTGTACTTTAATTCCGCATGGTTTGTCGCCACCGACGTCGGGTGCCTCGGCGCCGGGGCGCTCGCCGTCTGGCTCGCCCGGCGTGGATGGCCGGTGACCCGTGCCCGGCAGGTCGTCTTCGCCGGCTGCTCGCTGCTCGTCACGGTGGCCGCCGTGGCCCCCTTCACCCCGCACACCGCCCTGCTCATGACCGTTCTCATGATCGCGGGGGCTGGCGCCCTCGGTGTCTTCCCCATCTACCACGCGTTCACTCAGGACATTTCCGCCAGCCGGCAGGGACGCATCACCGGCATCGCCAGCGTGGCCGCCTGGATCCTGCCCGCCTTCGCCCAGCGCGGGTTCGGCTGGCTGGCCGATACCACCGGGTCGTTCCACGCCGGCTTCGTCGCCGTCGCCTTTCTCCCGTTGCTCGCTGCCGTTATCCTCGCCCTCGGGTGGGGAAAAGACTCCCCATCCACCCGTTAATTCCACCATGAGCCCGACCACTTCCACCTTCAACCGCCGCAAATTCCTTGCCACCATCGCCGGCGCCTCTGTCGCCGCCCACGCCGCCGGCCAGGCGCCCACGCCACGCAAAAAGATCGCCCTGCTCGGCACCGTCAATTTTACCCACTCGCACACGCAACATTTCATCGACCGCTTCCTGCTCGGTTACGGGTGGAAAGGCGAGTGGCGAAAGCCCGAAGTCGAGCTGGCCGCCCTTTACATCGACCAGTTTCCCGACGGCGACCTGGCCCGCGGTCGCGCGAAAGAATTCAACGTGCCGCTCTTCCCGAGCATTCCCGAGGCCCTTGGCCTGGGGCGCCCGGGCCTCGCCGTCGACGGCGTCGTCATCATCGGCGAACACGGCGACTACCCCGCCAACGAGCGCGGACAACGGCTCTACCCGCGCTACGCGTGGTTCAAGAAGATCGTCAAGGTCTTCGAAAACACCGGGCGCTCCGTCCCCGTCTTCAACGATAAACACCTCTCCACCGAGTGGGACCAGTGCGCCGAAATGGTCGATGACTCCCGACGCCTCAAATTCGCCTTCCTCGCCGGCTCCTCGCTCCCCGTCACCCGGCGCCTGCCTGCCCTCGACATCCCGCTCGGCACCCCACTCAAAGAAAGCGTCTGCGCCTGCTACGGGGGCGTCGATTCCTACGACTTCCACGGCCTCGAGACCGCCCAGTGCATGTCCGAACGCCGCCAGGGAGGCGAGGTCGGCATTTCGTCTGTCCACGCCGTCAAAGGCCCCAAAGTGTGGGAACTCATGCGCGACCGCCCCGATACCCAGCGCCTTCTCGTCGCCGCCCTCTCCCGCAGCCATACCCTGCCCGTCACCAATGGCTTCCCCACCGCCCCCATCACCATCGATTGGGCCCGCACCGCCTTCCCCGAACCCATCGCCTACTTCATCGACCATCGCGACGGCTTTCGCACCTCGATGTTCCTCCTCGCCATCCAGGACTTCAACTACGCCGGCCTCCGCGCCGATACCAATGCCGTCATTTCCTGCCAAATGTACCTCCCCATGCCCGGCAGCGGCGCCACCACCGCCGATTTCTTCAACCCGCTCGTCCACCACATCGAGTCCCTCGTCCTCGAAAATCGCGCCCCCTACCCCGTCGAACGCACTCTGCTCACCTCCGGCATGACCCTCGCCGCCGTCGAGTCACTCCACCGCGGGCAAATCCCCATCCCCACTCCCCAAATGGCCGTCGCCTACCAACCCACCCGCCATTCGACCTTCTGGCAGGAATGAGGACCCCCACTCACCGCACCCCAAACGCGGATGTCCCGTATGCTTTCGACTCTACAGGTTTCATCGCCCATTTTTCAATGGCCCGTGCCCCCTTCGGTATGCGGCTTTGCGGCGCAGTGCGGACACGGCGGCTTTTCCGCCTCCCCGCGCATCCATCCAGGCATGACCGCGCTCGGAGACCCGACCCAGTCGAACTGGTCACCGTCAGAAAAAATGGCCTCACAGGGACACATCCTGACCGCCTCTTCTGCCCGCAATACTTCTTCTAGGGTCTCGGGCTGTCGATACACCCACGCCGCCGCTAAGTCATCATCTCGACGGAATATCGTCGGCGCCATCTCTGCGCACAGCTGACAATCCAAACACGCACCATCCACATAAAACTTGCCGGGAACATTCCCGGGAAGCCTATGGAGAAACGAGTCTGCTGACATTCCGGGTCAGTAAAGCACCGAATCGACGACAGAGCGAGTATTTCAGCCAAGCGAGGTGCCAGCCAGACGGATTGTGGAAATTGTCGCGGATGGAGCATGCCGTCGCTCATGCGCCTGTTTGGAAGAGTGAGGGCCTGCGATTCCTGCCTTTCCCTCATTTTCTACCCCAAGCTTTTCTGTCCTCCACGCCGGCCTCGAAAAAGTGGGTGTCCCAAATCGCTCCCAATCGGCTGAAAATTGTTCCAGCTCTTCAGGCGGAACGCCTCTTCCAACAAGGAGCTTCCACGGCAGGCCTGGCACCGGATCCCCCACACCTCCTGAAGCTGGAACGTGGGTCTCGAGTAGGGCGGCGCGTCCCGCCGCGTCCATCGAGCGTCTCGCTCCTTGGGCGGATCGTCATGTCCGCATCGTGCTTTCGTGGCAAGGCGCGAGACGCGCGGAGCAGCCGGGGAGGACGCCGGCTGCGGCGGGCGGGACGCGCCGCCCTACCCGACACCCATTGCTGCGCTCAAGGACCGCCGAAGAGGCCGAGAGGCGTTTCTGCCAAGCACTTGAAAAATGTATGATCTCCAGACGTACGCGCTTCGCGCGCGTGCGCGCGCTGCTGCGCGCCGCCGAAGGAACACTCGTGCTGACACCGAAACCGATCGTCCCGTGCCCTGGCTGCGCCAATCCCTTGACTTTCCTGCGCCATTGTCGCGGACATCCATCAACCGCCTCGAAAAAGTGGGTGTCCAGAATCGTTAGCAATACACGCCGCCTCAGCGCAAGATGCTTTCAGCCGTTCTGGCGGCCCCCCGTCGAGGGCGTCACCCCCGATGCCGCTGCGGCGGCCATCAGCCGAAAGACCGGATTGCGGGCGTTCCTGATCCCCAAGATTTCGCTCACCGGCGCGAGCACCGAACGAGTTGACACGCGGGTCCTCCAGGTGATTTACACCTTCAAACGTCCGGAGACCCCGCCGATATACGTTGGCCAGCAGGTCGATGTGTTCATTGAAGCCGAGAATGATCCGGCAGCAGCCGGGGTATCGAAATGATTCCCCGTTTGGGGAATGGCAAATGGAGACGGATGAATCTATCATTCTGATCAAGAATGACCGACCCTTTTCCAGCCGTTCGCGGCCCTTTGACCGCCCAGGCACTGCCCAGCGTTGCTTGGGTGGTGTGTGGTTTGGCACTTTCGCTGGCCTGGTCGACGGCGGCACCGGTCGATTTCACGCGCGACGTTCAGCCGATTTTCGAGGCGCACTGTTTTGATTGTCACGGCGAAGACACGCAGAAGTACGGCCTGCGGCTCGACACGGTGCACGGGATTTTAAGGGGGAGCGATTCCGGGGAGCCTCTGTTCCTGCGCGGGAGCAGCGCGGACAGTCTGGTGATCCGCATGGTGACTTCGACCGACGCCAAGCACCAGATGCCGCCCAAAGGGGAGCGGGTTCCCGAAGCGGAGATCGCTCGACTACGGGCCTGGATCGATGCCGGCGCCGCCATGCCGGGTGAAAAGGAGGCGGCGGCGCAACTGCAACTCAAGACCAATCATTGGTCGTTCCAGCGGGTGCGAAACCCCGAGGTCCCGCGAAGCGGGGATCCGTTTGTGCGGAATGCCATCGACGAGTTCGTGTTGGCCAAGCAGCGCGAGCATGGGCTGACGCCCTCGCCGCCAGCTGACCGGGCCACATTGATCCGGCGGCTTTATTTCGTCATGCACGGCATGCCGCCGACACCCGAGGAAGTGGCGGCGTTCGTGAACGACACGCGTCCCGACGCCTACGCGAGGCTGGTGGACACCGTGCTGGCCAGCCCGCGCTACGGCGAACGCTGGGCGCGCCACTGGATGGACGTCGTCCGCTACGCTGACACCAATGGGTTTGAAACCAACCGGCCACGGCCCACGGCCTATCACTACCGAGATTGGATCGTCGAGTCTTTCAATGCGGACAAGCCGTACGACCACTTTATTCGCGAGCAGATTGCGGGCGACTCGCACGGCGCCGACGCCGCGACGGGGTTTCTCGTGGCTGGCCTGTACGACATCGTCAAGTCGCCCGACATCAACCTCTCGCTGATGCAGCGTCAGGACGAGTTGGCCGACATGGTGAACACCACGGGCACCGCGTTCATGGGCCTGACCATGGGATGCGCCCGCTGCCACAACCACAAGTACGACCCTGTTCTGCAGAAAGATTATTTTGCCATGCAGGCGGTCTTCGCCGGAGTGAACCACGGGGAACGGCCGATTCGCCAAAAAACCGATCCAGCGAGGGAAACGGCCTTGGCCGAAGCCCGCTCCAAGGAAACCGCGCAGTCCGCCGCCCTGGAGGCGTTGCGGCGAAATGCGCAGGCATTGCCGGGCAAGGGCGGGGACCGGCCGTTGCGCGCCGCGGTCAACGCCCGGCTCAATGAGGAATCCTTTGCTCCCGTGGAAACGGCGTCGGTGCGCTTTACAATCGATGCCTGCAGCGCCTCCGAGCCATGCTTGGACGAATTGGAGGTGTTCGACGAAAGCGGTCGCAACATCGCCCTCGCTTCCGCCGGCGCATCTCCGTCGGCCTCGGGCAGCCTCGCCGGCTATCCGATCCACAAACTCGAGCACCTCAATGACGGCCAATACGGAAACAACCGCAGCTGGATCGCCAATGCGAACACCGGTTGGGTGCGGCTCGATTTCCCCGCGCCGGTGCGCATCCATCGCGTCGTCTGGGGCCGCGACCGGCTCGAGCAATTCAAGGACCGAGTCGCCGTGAGCTACCGCATTGAGGTCGCCACCGGCCCCGACGAGTGGCAGCGAGTAGCCAGTTCGGACGACCGCGCCCCATTTAATGGCACCGAAGACCCACTCGCCTTCATCGCCCGTCTCTCGGAATCCGACGCCACCGAAGCCCGCCGCCTGCAGTCGGCTCTGACGGAAACGAAAAACCAAATTCGCGCGCTGACGGGCGCATCGACCGCCTGGATCGGCACGTTCTCGCAACCACAAAAAACCCATCGCCTCTACCGCGGCGAGCCGATGCAGCCGCGCGAAGTCGTGGCCCCCGATGTTCTTTCTGTCCTGGGTACCGTCAGCATGGCGGTCGACGAAGCGGAACAACAGCGACGCGTCAAGTTCGCCGACTGGGTCGCCCGCCCGGACCATCCGCTGACGGCGCGCGTCATGGTCAACCGACTTTGGCATTACATCTTTGGACGCGGCATCGTCGCCACGCCCAGTGACTTCGGCGTGGCCGGCGCTCGCCCCACCCACCCCGAACTGCTCGACTGGCTCGCGGATGAGTTCGTCCGCGGCGGATGGTCGGTAAAGCACATTCAACGTCTCATCGTCAATTCCGCCACCTTCCAGCAGGCTTCCACTCCCCGCCCTGAGGCGGCGGAGGCCGACACCGACGCCCATTACCTCTGGCGTTATCCGCCTCGCCGCGTCGAGGCCGAAGCCATTCGCGACGCTATGCTCGCAGTCTCCGGCGCCCTCGACTTGAGCATGGGAGGTCCCGGGTTCTCGCTCATGGACATCGTGGAGGAAAACGTCATGCACTATTTCGCGAAGGACACATTCACCCCCGCGGAATTCCGACGCATGGTCTACCAATTCCGCATCCGCCAAACGACCGACAGCGTCTTCAGTTCCTTCGATTGCCCGGACGGAGGTACGGTCATGCCCAAACGCAGCCGCAGCAATACGCCGCTCCAAGCCCTCAATTTATTCAACAGTTCGTTCGTCCTCCAACAGGCCGACATCCTCGCAAACCGGCTCCGCACTGAAGCCGGCGAGTCGCCCGAAACCCAAGTCGACCGCGCGTTTACCCTCGTCTACAGCCGCCCGCCCGACGACTGGGAACGCCGCGAATCCGCCACCTTCATCCGCGACCAAGGTCTCGCCGCCTTCTGCCGCGCCCTCTATAATTCAAGCGAGTTTCTATTTGTCTTTTAATGCCATGGACACGCCCACTTTTTCCCGACGTCCGCTCGTTGCCGCAGTCGTCCTCAGCTTCATCGTCCTGCTGGCGGCCGCCTGGCTGCGGGGCGGGGTCGCCGCCACATCCTACGACACCCAAGACTCCCAGGGGCGAACAATGGGTTTCAATGATGTTTTCTCGGGTGAACATTACGGCATCCTCCTGGCCAACGCCAACTGGCGTGAGATGGTGAAGCAATTAGAACCGCACGACTGGGGACTGGTGGCCGCACACATCGTTCTCCTCGAATTACTTGGCACCGCCTCCGCCCGGGTCATCCGTGTCTTCATTTGGCCTCAAGCGGTCTTGTTTTGGTGGGGTTGGTTCGGCTTCTGGCTCCTGCCCATCGGCATCGCCGATGCGCTGTGGTTTCACACCAGCGACCGCGAAGGATTTACCGACATCCCGTACATCAGCATCCTCAGCCAAGGCGCCTGGTTCTGGGCCTGTGCCTTCATCCTCTGGAAACTGCGCCCCCGCCGATCCCCCAACCCCACCATCAGCCAGTCCCCTTCACCCGTCTCATCCCCAGCAGCCCCCTCCTTTACTCCAGATACCCCCTGACGACACATTTTGACGACTTCCCTACTCCCGCTCTTCGTCCATCATGCTACGCACTTTCCTGACAAAGAGCACCATCCCGCAAGAGGAGCAAAGCCCCGCCCCATTTCAGCCTGGGCCAACGGCCCAAGAAAAGCCACCCCACTCATTCAAGGGCTGAATGCCCGCCCTCTCTCGCCCGCAAACCTGATGCCGTCTAACCCCATGGTCGTCGCCGTCCTCGAAATAGCCCCTTCCGCGAACCGATTGAACCCCCTCGCCGTCACTCATATGTCCACTTCCCGCTGACTACTGACTACTCATCACTGACTACTCATCACTGACTACTGACCACGGACGACTGACGACTGACCACTGACCACTGACCACTGACCACTGCCCTCCGACCTCCGACCTCCGACCTCCGACCTCCGCCCACCGTCCACCGCCATGCACCCACTCCTGAGCCGCCGCCATTTATTGTCGCAGACCGCCACGGGCCTGGGGGGGATTGCGCTCGCTCACCTACTGGGGCGCGACCACGTGTTGGCGGCTTCGCTGAAGGGCGGAGTGCGACCTGACATCAATCCGGCGAACCCGAATGCCGCGCGCCGGTCGCATTATCAACCGCGTGCGAAAAACGTTCTCATGATATTCTGTTCCGGAGCGGTGAGTCAGGTCGACACCTTCGATTACAAGCCGGCGTTAATTCGACATCACGGCCAGCCGATGCCCGGCGGGGAAAAACTCATCACGTTTCAAGGCGAGCAGGGCGCATTGACGAAGAGCCCGTGGGAATTCCGTCCGTATGGCCAGTCGGGCAAAATGGTTTCGGATCTCGTGCCCCATCTCGGGGCATTGGTCGACGACATGTGTTTCATCCACTCGCTCACGGGCAAAACCAACACCCATGGGCCGGGCGAAAACTTCATGTCGACCGGCAACACGCTCGACGCTTTTCCCAGCATGGGGTCGTGGCTCACATACGCCCTCGGCACGGAAAACGACACGCTGCCCGCCTACGTCGCCATTCCCGATCCGCGCGGGGCGCCCCAATCGGCAGGGAACTTCTGGGGATCCGGCTACCTGCCGGCTGCGTTTCAAGGGACTGACTTCAACATCGCAAACCCGGTACGCAATCTGGCGCGCCCGGCCGCGATTCCTCTAGGCTCCGATCGCGCCACCCGCGATTTCCTCAGCCGCCTCAACGAGCACCACCTGAAACGCTTCCCGGGCGACTCCGAACTCGCCGCCCGCATCTCGAGTTACGAATTGGCCGCGCGCATGCAGCTTTCGGTGCCGGAAGTCTCGGACATCTCCAATGAACCGGAGCACGTCATCAAAATGTACGGCGCCGACGCCGCCGGCAATCCGGTCCAGGACCTCAAGGCCGCCTATGCCAAGAATTGCATCCTCGCGCGCCGGCTCGTCGAAAAAGGCGTGCGCTTCGTCCAGTTGTTCAATGGCGCCTACCAGACCGGCGGCGAAGGCGTCAGCAATTGGGACGGCCACAAAGTGCTCGCAGAGCAATACACCAAACACGGCGCCGTCATGGACCAGCCGACCGCCGCCCTGCTCACGGACCTTAAACAACGCGGGTTGCTCGCCGACACGCTCGTCGTCTGGTGCACCGAGTTCGGCCGCATGCCGACCTTCCAGAAAGGCGCCAGCGGCCGCGACCACAACCCCGGTGGCTTCACCGCCTGGCTCGCCGGTGCCGGCGTCAAAAAAGGATTCTCGTACGGGGCCACCGACGAATTCGGCTACAAAGCCGTCGAAAACATCACCACCGTCTACGACTTCCACGCCACCATTCTGGACATCCTCGGACTCGACCACGAACGCCTCACCTTCTACCACAACGGAATGGAACGCCGACTCACCGACGTGCACGGCCATGTGATCAAGGACATCCTCGCCTGAACGTGGCCACGCTGGGAGTGGCGGGCTGCGGCCGCCATGGCAACAAAAGCATCAGGCGACCGTTTCCGTCCACTGCTTCAATCACCAGCCACTGGCGAAAAGCGTTTCGCCGTCATGGCGGCCATCGCCCGCCACTCCCAGCGGACGCCCGACCCTCATTTGACACCACGGAACGCGGCCGACACAGTGGCCCCGCGTGTCTCCCATCCCCGATCCGCCGGTGTGCCGCTCCACGAAGGTGCGCTGGGGATTTGTCGCGTGGGGGGTCTTGGTAGGACTCCTGGGGCTTGCTGTGGTGCTACCAAAACTCGGAGGAGCCCGCAAGGAAGCCGCGGCCACGATGCAGGCCGCCGATATCCATCGAGCCCTCCTGCTGTACGCCAACGACCATGACGGCCGATTTCCCGAGGCCATGACTCACGCGAACGAAGCCTTTCGCCACTTGTTTCGCACCTACCTCGTCGAGGAAAAACTCTTCCATGTTCCCGGCTCGGCGTGGCACGCGGCGACCGGCGGCCGCGGACCCGACAACATTATTGGGCTGCCCCCCGACTGGGCCTACACCCAGGCCCTCGAATCGGGCGAGAACCACTGGGCCTATGTCTCCGGCCTTCGAGCCACCAGCGACAACCGGCTTCCCCTCATCGCGGATGGATTTGTCGATGGGTCACCCGGCACCTACACGGACGATCCATCCCAAAAGGGAGGCGTCTGGAAAGGCCGCTTCGCCATCGTCGTCCTGGTCTCTGGCGCGGCGGATCGATACCCGGTCTCGAAGAAATCCGGTTTCCGATTACTGCGGCGCGATCCAGTGAGTGGAACGCCGTCCGACATATTTCACTGGCCCAACCGGCTCGCGGAGGCATCGCCACCGAAGATTTTGAATCCCCAGTAAGGCGGTTCTACGGCATCAGAAGCCTCCGCAAACTGCATGAGCCGCGGTCGTTCAATCGTGCAAAGCGCACACTCGACGGAGAGCCGGGAGCGGGTCGCGACGCCTGGGAATGACGGGGAAAAACTGCGGCATCTTGCCGCGGTAAATCTGGTGGACGCAGTCATCCCGCCTCCCGCGCTGCGCCTCTTGCTGACTGTTGGCACGCTCCCAGCGAAGGATGTGATCCGCTTACACAAGAACTCACATCGATCATCCTTACGTCCACCCACAACCACCTAACACATGAAAACAACGTCCCTCATCACCCTTGCCATCGCTGCTTTCTCTTTCGGCGTCACCGCCTGTGACAGCCGCCAGGAAAACGCCCGCGAAAATGCCTTGGAACGGCGTGCCGACACGATGGAAGACAAGGCTGACATCGTGCGCGACAAGACCGAAAAAACCGCCGATGCCGTGGAGGCGAATGATCCCGGGTTGAACACGAATGCCACCGAGAAGACCGCCGAGGCCGTTCGCGAATCCGGCGAAAAGTCCGCCGATTCGCTGGAAAATCAGGCCGATCGCGAGCGCGAAAAGAAGTAACCCACCATGAAAGCCGCGCTTCTTCTCTTGGTTTCCCTCCTCGTCGTATCGTGCCAATCCGACACATCGCCTCCCTCCGCCACCCAGGAACCCGTCCCCATGGGCACCGGGCGCGTCGAAACAAAAACCCCCGCTGAAATGAGACGGTAGTCTGGATAGGGGTAGGGACGCCACATTGGATTGCGGCGCCCCTCCCACCGAACCGGACGGGCGGATTTCCCGCATCCGGCTCTCCAGTCAGCGTTTGGCTCCACGAAGGAGACTCAGC
>JBJXFS010000026.1:0-12869 GCA_046155625.1 Verrucomicrobiales bacterium
TTTGAGGCCCGGGGCTGGTTTCAATGGTCACGATTTCGATGGTCACTCATGGAGCATGGCTGGTTGGCGATGGCCCGATCGACCCAAAAAGGGACATTGGAACAACGAAAGTCACGAAACACACGAAAGCTCATTGGGTTAGGACAAGCGACCTCCTCATCCATCAGGTGGACGGTGATAATTGGGTAACGCCTTGGTTTTTTCGTGTGTTTCGTGCTTTTCGTGGTTCCCATCCGGGTCTTTAGGATCAAGCAATCACCGCGCAGTCCGGCAGCTCCTGCTCCAGTTTCCCGATCGTTTCCCGTGTGACCTTGGTGCCGCCGAGAAACAACTCCTGCAGCGACTTCATTTCCCTGAGATGTTCGTAGGCCGCATCGGTCAGAGCCGAGTTCCAAAAGGTCAAAATCCTCAAGTGGCTCAATGGTCTGAGGTGCGCCATGCCGTGACCCGTGACACCCGGCGCGCCGATGGCGAGCCACGAGAGGTTTCTCAATTGGCTCAAGTGGCGCAACCCTTCATCAGTGTGCCCCGTGCCCCTCAGATTCAGATATTCCAATTCCGTGAGGCCGGCAAAATGTTGAAAATCATCGTCGCCAAGCGGACAACGGTCACACGCCAGGACTTTCAAATGGCGGAGCGACGCGACGGCGCGCCACGCTTCACCACCAGCATTCGGATTTCCGCCGAGATCCACGGTGGTGACGCGGCCCTCCCGATCCGTCAGCGCGATGCCACCCAGTGCCGTGATCACCTGCGCAGCGTCCTTATCCGCAGGGCATACCGGAGGAATCCGCACCGGCTGGTCACCAAGGATGCCGGCCAGCGTGCCCTCGATGGCTTCCGCCCACGCCTGGTAGCCCCTGGCCGAGAGATGGAGGAAGTCCGATGCCATCCGCTCCGCCTTTGTCGTGCCGTCCGGGTTGAGGAAGCTTTCGGCGAGATCCAGCATGTCGAAACCGCGCGGAGCCGCCAGTTTGGCCAGAGCCTGATTGACGGCGAGCGCCTGCTGACGCCCCGCGTCATCGGGTTTCGGCCCCCGGCATAAAATGCCGTGCACGACGACTCGCGCGTTCGGCAGATTCTGGCGGAGGCGCTCCACAATGGCCAGGATTCCGTCAACGATCTGTGGCACCGAATGACCGGCACCGAGGTTGTTCGTGCCGATCATGACGAATGCGACCTTCGGCGAGATTTTGGCGAAATCGGAATGGTCGAGCCTCCAAAGCACGTGCTGCGTCTGGTCCCCGCCAAAGCCAAGATTGACGATTTGCCGGTGTCCATAAAAGGCGTCCCACACGGCGAGCCCGTGGTGGTGTTCCCAGGCTTCGGTAATGGAATCGCCGATGAAGAAGGCATCGATGTGACCCCCGGCCAGACGGCGGTCGATGCGTCCCTGCCGTTGCACCCACCATTTCTCGTCGCTGCGCGCTGCGGGTCGGGTCGCTGCATGCGGCGTCCCGGTGTTTTGCAGATCTGCGCCCCGGGTGGTCAGGACCCCGAAGGACGCGGCTGCCGCCGCTTCCAAGGCCCCGGCAAGGAACTGTCGGCGACTCCGGAAGGATGATCTTTTTGCGGGGTTCATTCTACCGGAATTTGATAGACCATTGCGTTGTTGTGCTCGTTCTTGTTCCGGCGCTGCGCGGGTGATCGATCTACCGCCCTTCCTTGTCCTTCAGTTCCGGCCAGACGCTCCTCATCTGCCACGCTGTCAGGGAAACCAGGCGGGCTTCGCTGCCGCGGGCGAAGACGGACACTTGCGTGCTGTCCGGACGGGTCGGGTAGGCCCGCAGCGTCAGGCATTGGCGGCCATTGGCGAAGACTTCAATCACGCTGCGGTCAATGAACACGCGCAGATGCAGAGGCTCGCCATCTTTGAGATACAACGGGCCGATTTCCGGAACTCGCGAGGCAATGGCAGGGCTGAGCGAGGCTTGGGATACATCGATCATCAGATGACGTTTGTTCGACTTCCATGGCCAGGCGTAGCCGTGCATCGAAAGGCTGATGGTCGTTTGCTCCTCGCCGTTGGGGCTCTGCAGGATGCGCAAACCGACCTCCCGCGCCGACTTCGGATCGATCACCGCCTCCAGTTCCATGGCCCGGCCCTCCACCCCCGCGAGTGGTTGCTGGCCGTTGGCAGGAATGACCACATTTTCAACCTTCACCGGATTGAAGCGCAGCTTTTTCAGCTCTTCAACAGGCTCGATCGTGAGCGGGTTGATGGGCCGGATGTTCCAGCCTTCATCGGCTGTGACCAACTTGTTCGCGGTGAGCACACGCGGCAGAGAGACCATCTCGTCCTTGGTTCCCAACATGTTGTCGTCGATCGTGCATTCCATGATATTCCACATGCCGATGCACCGGCCGTCTGAGTCGACAAACCCGGTGGGGGCGTGCAGGCCGCCGCGCATGACCGGCCCGTAGTTCATTCGTCCGTGGTGCTCGATGGCGAAGCGACCGGGCTCCAGATCGGATATGCCGAGGTAGTATTCCGGGCCCCGGTTGTGGCTGAAAAACAGGATGAGATGTTTGCCGTTGCCAAGGGACAGAACGTTGTTGCAAGAACAGTCGGTGCCAGGATCGGTGAAATAGCCGTCGCTCAGATAGTTGCCCATCGAGTCCCACTGCGACAGGTCCTTGGAGCGCAGGATCTCCAGAGTGGTATTGGGTCCGCCCGCCGGCCTGGTGATGTAGTAATGGTCTTTTTCGCGCCAGATAAAGTTGTCCCCGCCGGGAAACTTGACGGGGTGCTCGGTCCACTTGTGCAGCAAGGGGTCGCTGGACGTGAACAGTTTTCCGCCCCCTATGGTCAGAATCACCCGGTCGTTGTCGGCCCAGGCCTGCCCGGTGCCGCCGCGGATGGACGTGGGCAACAGGGGCAGGTCGCGCCAATGCACCAGATCATCACTGACGGCATGTCCCCGGCTCCACTGCAATCCACCTCCGGGGAGGTGGTCGGGTGGGCTTGGGCTGTAGAGGTAAAAGAGGTGGTATTTGCCCTGCCATTTGCACAAACCGGCGGGATCGTGCAAGCCAAAGCCCGGCGGCGAGAAGTGATAGATCGGACGATAGGGATCGGCCGCGGCGGACTTTCGGTTCTGAAGAAAAAACGCCAGATGCGCCGCGGCATCGCTTTTGTCGAAATCGGGCGGCTCCTGCTTCGCTGCCGGAGTGGCTGCGGGGTTGATGGTGGCAGGCTGCGCAGGCGCGTCGGCGGCGTGAATCGTGCCGAGACCGGCGAGAAGAAAGAAGGCCAGTGATGACAGTGGTAATTTCATTTTAAAACGATAGGGTCGGATGATATGCGCATGGCGTGCCGGAAGAATCCATCGTCGAAAATTCCCGCAAACCGTTTGCCATGCCACGCCGGATGCGTCTAAAGCCCGCCAAGTTACGACTTCCTTCAATACGTACAGAATAGCGGTCACAATGAGATCGAGTGGGTTTTCTGGTATTCAGGTGCTTCTGGCGGTTACGAGTTGCACCAGAGAGGGGCGCAACAATCACTATCTATGACGGCGGCGTCTTCATCGGCTCGATGCAGCAGTAAACGATTGAAGTTCAACGTTGAATCATTTTAGAACAGACCCTCTGCATCGATGTTCTGAAGCTGTGTCGGAACGGCTAGGCGAGCAGCCCGGGCAGCAGTTCGCCATGCACATCCGTCAGGCGAAAATCCCGGCCCTGGGAGCGGTAGGTGAGCTTTGTGTGTTCGATGCCCATGAGGTGGAGGATGGTCGCGTGGAGGTCGTGGACGTGCACACGATCGGTCGCGACGGAGAATCCCAGCTCGTCGGTCGCGCCGACGAGACCGCCGGCCTTGAAGCCGCCACCGGCGGCCCATGAGCTGAACGCCTTCATGTGGTGGTCGCGTCCGTAGGTGTCGTAGGAGGTGTTGCTCTGCGACATCGGGGTGCGGCCAAACTCGCCGGACCAGAGGACGATGGTGTCGTCAAGCAAGCCGCGTTGTTTCAAGTCCTGCACCAGCGCGTAGCCGGCCCGGTCCACGTGGCGGCACTCTTTCGCGATGCCACTGGGCAACTGGTCGTGGTGATCCCAGTCGCGATGGTAGAGCTGGATGAAGCGGACATCGCGCTCGGCGAGCTTGCGCGCGAGGAGGCAGTTGGCGGCGAAAGTGCCAGGCGTTTTCGCCTCCTCTCCGTAGAGTTCGTAGACGCTCGCCGGTTCCTTCGAGTTGTCCATCAGATCGGGCACACTGGTTTGCATCCGCCAGGCCATTTCGTATTGCTCGATGCGGGTGGCGATCTCGGGATCACCCACGGCGCCGAGCTTCTGCTGGTTGACCTCGCGGACGCCGTCGAGAATGCGCCGGCGCACTTCCGGGCTCATGCCGGGCGGGTTGGAAACGAAGAGCACGGGGTCGCCGCTCGAGCGGAACTGCACGCCCTGGTGCACGGTCGGCAGGAATCCGCTGCCCCAGTAGCGGGTGTGCAGGTTCTGGCCGCTGCCGATGCCGGAGACGAGCACGACGAAAGCGGGCAGGTCGCGGTTGTTGCTGCCCAGGCCGTAGGACAGCCACGAACCCATGACCGGCCGGCCAGGCTGCGCATTCCCGGTTTGCATGAAGGTCACGGCCGGGTCGTGATTGATCGCCTCGGTCTGCATCGAGCGGATGACGGTGATGTCGTCCGCCATCTTCGCCGTCCACGGCAGGAGTTCCGAAATGTCCACGCCGGCCTGACCGTAGCGCGCGAACTTGTAACGGCTGCCCATGCACAGGAGTGGCTTGCCCTGGAGCTGGGCGACGCGCTCGTTTTTCACCAGGCTCTCGGGCATCGGCTGCCCGTTCAATTCGTTGAGTTTCGGCTTCGGATCGAACAGGTCGATCTGCGATGGCCCGCCGGACATGAACAGGAAAATGATGCGCTTGGCCTTGGGCACATAGTGGAGGACGCCGCCTGGCGGGGTGGCAGGAACACCCGCCACGAGATTTTCCTGCAGGAGTGAAGACAGGGCCAGCGTGCCGAGGCCGAAGGCCCCGCGGCCGAGGAAGGCGCGCCGCGTCAACTGCTGCTGAAAGTAGGGAGACATGGTGATGCTCATTCTTTGGTGACGGTCTCGTCGAAATTCAGGATCGCGTTGGCCACACAAGTCCACGCGGCGAGACTGGCGGGGTCGGTGCCTGCGAGCGGGGGGAAGTCACCCACGGCCAGCAGCTTTGCCGCGGCTTCGGACTGGCGGCGGTAGATCGCGAGCATCTCGTGGTAGAGGTTCTCCATGGTGGCCGCCTCGGCAGCGGAAGGCGGGCGGGCGAGCGCCAGGTGGAAGGCGCGGTGCAACTGCTTGGAGAAATCCTCGGGGTGCTCCGCGCTGACCTTTTGCGCGAGCACGCGCGCGGCTTCGACAAACGATTCGTCGTTGAGCAGGACGTACGCCTGGAGCGGGGTGTTCGTCACCGGCCGGCGGGCGGTGCAGACCTCGCGGTTTGGCGCGTCGAAAATCGCATAGGACGGATACAGGATCGAGCGCTTCCAGAAGGTGTAGATGCTGCGCCGGTAGAGGTCGGCACCCTTGTCGCGCACGTAGGTCTTGTCCGCGGAGTCACCGTAGGAGAACTCGCGCCACAGGTCGCCGGGCTGGTAGGGTTTCACGCTCGGCCCACCCACGGCGCGAGTGCGGTCGAGGAGTCCCGCGACCGCCAGGGCGTTGTCGCGCACCGTCTCGGCTGGCAGACGGAATCGCGCACCCCGCGCGAGCAGGCGATTCTCCGGATCGAGTTCGAGCAGTCCGGGAGAGATCTTCGATGACTGACAATAGGTTGCGCTGGTCACGATCAGCTTGAGCATGTGCTTCACGTTCCATCCGCTCTCGACAAACTCGACGGCGAGCCAGTCGAGGAGTTCCGGATGGCTCGGGCGTTCGCCCTGGGAGCCGAATTCTTCCGATGTCTTGACCAGGCCGACGCCGAAAATCATCTGCCAAAGCCGGTTGACCTTCACGCGCGCGGTGAGCGGGTGTTGCGGCTGCGTCAGCCATCTGGCCAGCGCGAGGCGGTTGGGATTGAGACCATCCAGCAACTTTCCCAGCGACGCCGGTACTCCGGGGGAAACTTGGTCGCCCGGGCTCCGGTAGTCACCGCGGACGAGGATGTGCGTGGGGCGCGGCTCCGGCACGTCGGCCATCACGCGCAGTTGGGGGAACGATTTCGGGAACTCATCCCGCGCCTGATTCGCCGCCGCCAGTTGCTTGTTCAGCTCCTCGGCAGCGGCAGCCGGGGCCTCCGGCATCAGCGCTTTCAACTGCTGCTCGAGGGCCGCCACCTGCCTGGTCAGTTCGCCGAGTTTCGCCTCCTGCTCCGGCGTTGGCGCCGCCATCAACGGAGCGACGTGCAGCGTGCGCTCGAGAACCTTTTCCGGTACCTGATTGAAAAACGCAAACAGCTGATAGTACTCGCGAGTGGTGAAGGGATCGTATTTATGGTCGTGGCACTCCGCGCACTGGAGCGTGACGCCGAGCCACGTGGTGGACGTGGTGTTCACGCGGTCCACGGCGTACTTCGCGGCGTATTCATTGGCGTCCGCGCCCCCCTCGGAGCTGGTCGGCCCGTTGCGGTGAAAGGCGCTGGCAATGCGCTGTTCGACGGTCGCATCCGGCAGCAGGTCGCCCGCAATCTGCTCGACCGTAAACTCGTCGAAGCGCTTATTCGCGTTGAATGCAGTGATGACGTAGTCACGGAACCGCCACATCGAGCGCGGGGTGTCGTCGTGGTAGCCGTCCGAGTCGGCGAAGCGCGCCAGATCGAGCCACATCTGCGCCATGCGTTCGCCATAGTGCGGCGAAGCCAGCAGGCGATCCACCAGCGCGCCGTAAGCGCCGGCATCACTGTCGGCGAGAAACGCCTCCACCTCCTCCGGTGTCGGCGGCAGACCGCGCAGGTCCAGGCTGAGCCGGCGGATCAGCGTGCGCGCCTCCGCCTCTCCCTGCGGTGCCAGCTTCTCCTGCTCCAACCGCTCCCGCACGAACGCATCAATGGGATTTCGCACCCAGCCAGCATCGTTCACCGCGGGCGTGGCCGGACGGGCCGGCGGCTCAAAAGCCCAGTGCGCCTGCCAGTCAGCCCCTTGATCAATCCAATGCCGCAGCTTTTCGATCTGCGCCGGCGTGAGCTGCTTGCCCGACTTCGGCGGAGGCATGACTTCGTCAGGGTCGTGAGAGATGGCCCGCTGGATCAGCGCGCTGGCATCGCTCTGCCCCGGCACGACGGCCGTGACGCCCTCGGTTGTCGCGAATATTCCCTCCCTGGTGTCCAGCCGCCGCCCGGCCTTGCGCTTGTTCTCGTCCGGCCCGTGGCAGGCGAAGCAGTTGTCGGAAAGGATGGGGCGGATCTCGCGGTCGAATTCCACGGCTGCATCCGCTGCGGCGGCGCCGGGCGGAAGCGCGAGCGATGCCAGCAGCGCAAGCACTGCGGCTGAGAATTCACGACGCCCGCTCTTCATTTTGGCCAGTTGAGATGTTTGTGGAGGAAGTCGAAGGTCCCTTTGCCATTGATGGTGTGCGGGCCCACGAAGGTTTCCATCTCGCACCGGTCACCGATGCCGAGCTTGGCCGCGTAGTGGAATTCCACCTTCCCGAACTCCCAGCCCACGGTCTCATCCGGAGCCACGCCGTCGAAGTGTCCGCGCTCCACCATGAACGGCCGCGGGGCAATGAGGGCCGCCATTTCGGCGTAGTTGAAGGTGCTGCCGAGATCGAACTCAAAGATCTCGTATTCGCCGCCCCAGACATAGCTGTATCGACCGGCCGTGCCCGCAGTGGCCGCGTTCTTGCCCACCCATTCGTTGAAGTCGGCCGAGCAGATGGAGAGAACATAATCCGGGACCAGGGGCGGGATTCTCATGGCCGACTTGCCGCCGTAGCTCAAGCCGTAGAATCCGATGCGCCCGGGGTCCACGCCGGGCAGGGTCTTGAGCCAGTTGACGATCTGCTGGTGCTGCGGGACGATCACCGAGAACAGCGTCTTCTTGAGCGGGTTGCCCTTCCGCTGGAGGGTGCGGAAGCGGTCATCGAAAATGTAGAGATTCTGCGGCGAGAAGGTGATGAATCCGCGCTCGGCGAGCTTGGCGGCGAAGTCGTGATAAAACTGGCTGTCGCCAGTGATGATGTCCTGCGGACGGCCTTCCAGTCCATGCTGGCAGACCACCACCGGACGCTTTTCGCCCGGCTTCAGATCGCGCGGCAGAATCAGGATGCCGTAGGCGATGACGTCCGGGAAGACGTCCATCACCACCTCGTAGCCCACCCATTTTTCCGTGTCATAGGCCTTGCGGGTGTGGACGTTCGGAGGCAGCAGCGGATGGTCGAAGCGGCCGATGACCTCCTCGGCGAAGTAGTCCCGATACCAATCACTGCTGCGCGCATACGCGTCGAGCGAACTGGTGTCGAGTTTCTTCATGAATTCCCGCCGGACCTCAGGGCTGATCATCAGCAGGCGCTGGTTGTGCGCATCGATCTCGGTCAACTGGCGGAGTTGTCGCTCGGCGGCGTTAGCCTGGGTGCGGAGTTGTTCGGGTCGTGCGCCGGGCGCCGCAAGGCTCGCGCCCGGAGCCGCTGCCTGCAAAAAGGCGGTCAGGGCCGCTTCGCTGCCGAACGGCCCGGAACCGTCGCCGCTCGCTACCAGTTCGATGGGGGCAGCCGTCTTCAGGTTCTTCACGAGCGCGCGGGCGCGTTCCACTTCCCTGGTGACGACATCCTTCGCGGGTGTCCGCAGTCGGGCCGGCGCACCGCCATCCCGGTAGGTCATCGTGAGTTGTGGACCGACCGCGGCCTCGACGACCAAGGCGCGCGGGGCGATCAAACTGGCCAGCTCGGCGTCGCCAAATTGTTCCAACAGGCCGAACACGTTGCGGTCGATCGGCTCTTCCCACAGGCTGTTCCGATCCTCGAAATATCCGCATACGCCGACGGCGCTGAGGCGCGGATCGAGCGCGCCCGCATAGAGCGCGAGCAGGCCGCCTTCTCCCCAGCCGATGACGCCCATGCGCCGTGGCGCATTCGCCCTGGGGCCGGCCTGGGCATACCAATCCACCGCCGCGAGCACTTTCTGAACCTCATAGCCGATCAGGTGACGGCCTAGCTCGAAGGCGGAACTGTAGAGAAACTGGCGCGCGCTGATGGTGGACCTCCCAAGGTGGGGTCCGCGACTGCGGTCGATGATTGTCGGGATGAGCACGCGGCAGCCGCTCTCGACCAGACGTCGCGCATACTGCGATTCCGTCGGCACGCCTTCGACTAGGCCGCAAAGTTGCTCGGGTGTCTGCGCGGCGTCGGGAATGGCGACGATATCCGCCGCCGGTGCGCGGCCGATGGGCGTGAGGAGCAATCCTTCGCCATGCACCGAGCCGAACGCGGGCCAGCGCACGGCATGGATTTCGTAGCCGGATCCCTGGCCGACCAGTGCGGGTTGATCGACAGTGGCAAGCAACTGCATCGCCGGTGACGGCACGCGCGGGTCGCGGGCTCCGAGGATGAAGGCGAGCCGCTCGCGGTTCGGTTGGATCGACTTCTCGTAGGCATCCGCCGAGGCGAAATCGCGTTTCCAGAAAGCGGCGCGCCCTTCGATTGACCGGGCGGTTTCGCGGAGCAGGAACCGATCCACTCCCTCCACGAGCGTGGAGCTGATGTCGCCGACGAAGGTCAAGGGCTGCGTGCCGTCGAGAGGGCTGAAATCGATCGGTTTTCCGAAGGTCGGACCGGCCCCCGCGGCGAAGGCCTCCGCCAGCTTCACTTGGCCGGCAGCGTCCAGATCCGGCGGCCACTGCGCCGCGGCGGCATCGTCACCCGTCCGAAACTCCCACAGCCCGGCGAGGTTCAGCGATCCCTTGTTGCTGCTGAGCTGCAACGGACCGGCTTCGATGCCTCCGGCACCGCCGCCGTCCCAGACGCGGACAGCCAGCAGGTTCCAGCCATCGGTGCGGACTTGATCTGCGGGGATGGTGTAATTCCGCGTGGTGGCGGATGCCGATTGAAACGGCTCCATGGCGCCGCTGGAGTCGATCTTCGCGCCATTAAACCAGGTCTCGTCACAATCATCGATGCGACCGAGGCCGAGGTGGAGGCTCTCCCCTTTCCAGTCCGCTGGTACATGAATAAAACAGCGATACCAGGCAAAGCCGTCGTGGGACTCCACGGTTCCACCGAATTGTTTTTCCCAGAACCCCGGCGCGCGCAGGCGCGTCCAAGGGACGTCCCCGGCTCCATGGGAGGGGAACACGACGATGGCCAGGAAAGGCAGAAGGAGAGCGGACAGGCGCATGATTGCAGTTGGGTTGAGGAGCAGTTTTGGTAGATGAAATTTGGTGATGCGGAAGACAGGCTGTCGAAATTACACCCTGGGGATGTCAATTCTTACTCACGGGGCCGAGGTGCCGGTGCAGGAATTTAAATGTCTCACCCAGATTGATTTCATGGCCGCCGGCAAACCATTCGATGGCACAGTTTTGAGGGAGCTTGAGCTGGGCGTTGTAGACGTGCTGCACTCTGGCGAACTCGAACCCAACCTGTTCGTCGGAGCCCACCGGATCGAAGTGCCCGCGCTCGACCATAAACGGGCGAGGTGCGATCAACGCCGCCATCTCGGCGTAGCCATAAGTGCTGCCCAGACCGAACTCAAAGATGTATGGCTCCGGTTGAAACACGTAGCTGTAGCCGCTGTCGTTCGTGGTCGTCTTCCAGGTCCACTCGTTGAAATCACCGGACACGATGGTCATGGCATAACCATCCACCAGCAGCGGCATGCGCATGGCGGTTTTGCCGCCCCAGGACAAGCCATAGAGCCCGATGCGGTCCCCCGCGACGAACGGTTGGGCCTGCAGCCAGTTGACGATCTGCTGGTGCATGGCCGCGATGTATGAATACTGGGTCAGTCCCACGCTGTTGCACTTGCGCACCAGGCTGTCGTTCGGCGCAAACATCACCGAGGGCGCGAAGGTGACGAAACCCTCCTCCGCAAGCCGCGCGGCGAACGAATGATACGCCCCGGCATCGTCCTTCACCAACTGGTCAGGATGCCCGCCGCCGCCGTGCTGGCAAACCACCACCGGACGCCGTTCATCGGGCTTCAACCCTTTGGGGACGACCAGATAACCGAACGCGTTCGCGCCCGGGAAAACATCCAGTTGGACCTCGTAACAGCTCCACTTTTCCTCGTCGTAGCGCCGGCGCGACTTCGCGTTGAACGGCAGCCCAGGCATCTCGAGACGCCCGAGCACTTCGCGGCGCAGATGCTCAATGTAGGGAGGTTTCGTCGCTTCGTGTTTTTCAACGGAGGACGAATCGAGCCTGGCCATGAACTGCTGCCGTACCCTGGCACTCTTGCCGAGCAGCCATTGCGTGTGCTGCGTGATCTCATGCATCTGCCTCTGCTGGCGAACGCGCGGATCGAACCTGGACGGCGCCGTCTCCGGAGCGCCCTCGTCCGGCGAGTGAGTCGCCCCGGGTTTCAGGGCGGTGAGGAAGCGGCCCAGCATCGCGGCCGAGCCGAATGGCCCCTGCCCGTCGCCTTCGGCAATCAACTCGATTGGCGCGGGCGGATCAAAGCCGTTCGCAAGCTGCAGCGCCCTGGCGACTTCGACCTTCACGCGGGCGAGGTCGGGCGAGTGCACCACTCCCTGGCTCCCGCCCGGCGCCGCCACCGCGACATGCGGGGCGCGGCACGCTTCAATGATCAGCGCGCGGGGCAAAATCATCGTCGCGATCTCGGCGTCGCCGAACTGGGTGAGCAAAGAGAACACGCTGCGGTCGAAGGGTTCGCTCCACAGATTCTGGCGCGAATCGAAATATCCGGAGACTCCGGCCGCATCGATGCGGGTGTCGAGCGCTGCCGCATAAAACGAAACCAGCGCGCCCTCGCCGTACCCGAATACTCCGATGGAATCGTTTTCGCGTGCCAGCCAGTCCACCGCCGCGAGCACCTTCTGCACTTCGTAGCCGATCAGGTGCCGTCCGAGCTGAAATGCCGGGCGAAACAACAGTTCCCGGCTGCTCATGGGCTGGCGCGCATACGGGATAAACCCCTCCTCGCCACGCACTTCCACCGTGCGGTCAATCAACACCGGCACGAGGACGCGGCAGCCGCTCTCCGCCAGCCGCCGGGCGAATTGGGATTCCGCCGCCACCCCTGGTGCCAGCCCGCAGATCTGCTCGGGCGTCTGCGCGCAGTCCGGCACCGCAACCACCGCCGCCACCGGCTTGCGTCCGCGGGGCTCGAGGAGCAAGCCCTCGGCGTGCACATCGCCAAATGCCGGCCAGCTCACACGGTGAACGTCATAACTTTTCCCGCGGCCGACGAGAGCCGGCTGATCCACAGTCGCCAGCAGCGCAGGCGCGTCGAAGGGCACGCGGACATCGCGCGCACCGATGATGTGGGCGAAGCGTGTCCGATTCGGTTCGATGGAACGATTGTAATTCTGCGCCGATGAAAAATCACGCTTCCAATGCTGCGGCCGCGCCGCCGTCGCCCGGTCGATTTCGGCATTGATGACCCCATCCCAATTCCCCACGCCTCCGTGGCCCTCGGCGAGCGGTGTCGTGCCGGGCAAGACAGCGGGCGCGGCAGCGGCTATGAGTGCGCTCAGGAGCAGGACGGGAAGCGATAGAAGCGTCATGCGCATTTATTCAGACCGGTTTTCAGCCTTTGGAGAAGCTTCAGGAGATGGAGCGGCGGCTGGCGGGCTCGGGGCTATAGCGCCCGCGGCCGCGATGTCGAATTCAGCGGGCGGGACGGGATCGTTGAGGCTCCAGAGGATGCCGTTCAGCAGCATGCGGCGGAAGACTGGCAGCTTGAAGTCATCCGCATTTACAAGCGACATGTAAAACACGCGGCGGCCGTCCGTGTCATTAACCCAGGCGAC